>CAJTLE010000067.1 GCA_910577085.1 uncultured Allobaculum sp.
GTAGCTAATATTGTATAGGAATGATGAACGATTTACACTCACCTGTTTGGTGAAAAGCAAAATGGCCGGAAACACGTTCTTTAAAGGTGTTTCCGGCCATTTGTCGTTTTTGATGAATTGTTCAGGTATTAGACATAAAAAAAGGTAGTGGCTCAACGGTTAGTCACTACCTCAGTGGTAAATCAATCAAATTTTGTCAGCAGCCTCAATACAAATCGGGTTTCCTTTTCAGAGGAAGCCCGATTTTTTACGAAGATCTGAGATTTGTCTAGTTAGATTAAATTATGATGCGTCAGACAAAAGGCTCTTTTTTCTGACGCATCTTACAATTAAAGTCTAAAGGGGATTTGATAATTAGCCAATACCCATAATTCCGCGTACGAAATGGAAAAGATAATATGACTACATGTGATAACCTTGGACTTTTTGAGAAGTGGCTGCGAAAGAGCTACGGCTATTCTTTGAAAAATGTGGCCCATGATATTGAAATCTCAAAAAGCTTTTTGAGTGATGCTGAAAAAGGAAGAAGAGTTTTAAAGCCAGAGATTTTCTCCAGGTTTCTGGAACAATATAAAATTGATTTTTCTGTTAATAAATTATCGATAGATAAAGCTAAATCTTTATTAGATGCCTTCGTTTCAGCTTGGATAGACCGGGATCTTGTCGATGAAGAGAAAACCAAAAGAGAACTGGCGATCAATCGACCAGCCTTACAAAATTCATTGGGATGCTTGTATTTGCTTCTGATCGATATTTTTTTGTCTGTTCACCTTTATGCTCAACCCTCAGACGTCCAGATGAATAGCTTTTTAGAAGAAATTGAGAACTATCTTCCTCTCTTCTCACAGGATGAACAAGCGTTAATCAGCTTTCTCAAAGGCTTTGAGGTGATGAAAAAAAAGAAATATCAAGCGGCTTTGGACCATTATGAAAAAGCCTTGAGAATACTAGATGGCAAACAATGGCCAGAACTTGAAGGGATCATCAAATTTCATCTGGCTCATGTTCTGGGCGCAACTGTTTCTTTTTTTCAGGCCTATAAAACAGTCCAGGAAGCTCGTTCTATTTTTGTGAATCATAACAATCATATACGGATGCTTTTTTGTGATAATAACAGTGCTTCTTATCTCATCAGTATGCATGAGTTTGAAGCTGCCAAAAATTGTATCCATAATATGCAGAGGTGCCAGAAAAGATGGTTTCATGACGGTCTGACCTACTCAAATACAACGACTCTTATGATTATTGCCTTAACACTGGAAGAAAAATTTGAACATGCCATTGAATTTGCCAGAGATCACCCTTTTCCGATTGAAAATGGCTTTATTGGAAATCTGTTACTGATCCCCTATTGTTATTACCGACTGGAACAAAATGAAGAATGTTTGAAAAGTATTGAGGATTTATCTAAAAAAAAACCAACCGATGATGATCGGGCTCTTTTTGAAATTTTAAAACGTATCCTCAATCAAGATTCTAAGGGCATTGAAAATGCGAAAATTAAAATGATGCAAATCTGTGTCCGCCAAAAGAACTGGTGTATGTTAATGGTCCTGTATCAGTTGATGATTGCCTACTACGAATCGAAAAATGAGGTAGAACTGCTCAATGACGCTTACCGCCAGCAAGCCCGAATTTACCGCCATCAGCTGCCTGTTTAACATGATTTTCTAAAATTGCAATCCCCAAAAATACGCGTCCAGAATCGAGCAGAAGAATAAAGGCGTTCTAAAATTTCACGAGGTTTTGATATCGGCAATCTTTCTAAGGGCTTGCGGTCTCAAAACCTCATTTACTTTAGAACCGCTGTGGTCCCATGAGGTTTCGACCTCATGGGACCACAGCGGTTCTATTCCTCTTCATGAAATTTTAGATTCCAGCCTGGAATCTAATTTTTATAACCTATGATTTCAGAATTTTACTGAGTATAAAATCAAAGCGCTACTATAGATAAAGCAAGTTAAGAAGAATTTATCTCTGCTTTTTGAGGTGAATTCATAGTATATAAAGCTTATGTTCTTAGACTGGAGTTTATCATCTGTATTTTGAACATAAAAGTTAATATACAATCAACGAGTACTGGTAATGTTTATACTACCAAACGTTCTAATCCTTTATATAAGATCATTTTTCGTATAAAACGGATCAGAAAGAAGAATCTGCTTAATCTATAGTAAATTTGGATGGTCATTGATTGTTGGCCCTATATAGTACATATTTTTTCGATTTTAGGTTCCAGGATATAGATGCTTTACTCAGGGTGCGAAACAAAAAGCCTGTCGATTGGCAGGCTTTTTGTTTGGAAAAAAGGAAATGAGGGCTTTGATGGCTGTGCACTCTTTTAGTCAGGATCGATGAGATAAAACGGCAAGCCAGGAGAACAAGCCAGGAGAAACAAAAGAGCAGATCAGAGTTAAAGAGCATCCACAGGATTTGAAGATGATGGTTCCTGGATCTGGGCTGCACTGCTTAAAATCGCCCGGATGGCTTCAAATAAGGCAGGCTTGACGGTTTCGATTGGCGCGGGCTGGTTTTCGACAATGGAGCTGTAGCAGATTGATCCGGTCAGTTCAAGAATCATGGAAAAGACAATCCGTGGCTGCTGGTAGTGATAGCCGCATTTCAGGGCGAGAGCGTTGAAACGTTCGGCCAGGTCGATATCTTTTTCGACCATGGTGCTGGCCAGATGTTTATGGAACAGACCGAAAGAAAGATTGCGGCGAATCAGTTTGAGGAGCAGGGGATTGGAGATGAGCTGGGCCAGGATCTGATTGATCATGAAAATCACGGCATCCTGCAGATTGCGAAAGTCGTTTTTTTCCAGTTCTTCAACCGCATGCATTAAAAGGCGGCGGGATTCACCCGCAATCAGATGGTCGCGGATATCGTATTTATCCTTGAAAAACAGGTAGAAGGTGCCTTTGGCAACGCCTGCATGATTGGTTATATCGGCAATGGAGACTTCCTGGACATCGTTCTGGGTAAACAGGTCATAGGCAGCTTCAATCAGTCGGTGCTGCTTAAGCGATTTATTTTGCTGGATTTTGGTTGGCATATGCCTATTATAGTCGATTGGTTTCTGAATTCAATAAAATGACCATTGGTCATTATTTGAACATTCTTCCAAAAGTGTACAGGAGAAGTAAGGGGGTTAAAATTGACCGTTGGTCAGTTTGGAACTATCATGTCTTGCGTGAAAGGAATTCTGGTATGGAAAACTGTTCAAAATTTATTGTTAAGTATCGAAATTGGATCCTGTTGATTGCGACGATTCTTCTGATTCCGTCCATGATCGGCTATTTCAATACGCGTGTTAACTACGATATTCTGACCTACCTGCCAACCAGTTCACCTTCAATCGTGGCTCAGGATCATCTGAATGATGATTTCAATTTAGCGGGTACCGCGATGATCGTGGTTGACGATACGCCGGAAAAAGAGGTCAAGGACCTCGAAGCCAAAATCGCCGAAGTCCCGGGTGTAGATCGGACTTTATGGCGCAGTGATGTGGTCGATTTAAGTATTCCGCAAAGCGTCTTGCCGGATGAGTTCCGCAAGGCTCTGTATGCGGACAATGCGACGATGATCATTGTCACCTTTACCGAACCGGCGGCCAGTGATTCAACGATGAATGCCATCGAGCAGATCAAGACTCTTTGCAACGAGAACGAGCATGTCGCTGGATTCTCCGCGATCACGGCGGATACGAAAGATATGATCGACCGTGAAACACCGATTTATTCCGGCATTGCCGTATTGCTTGTCTTAGTTGTTCTTTCCTTAGGACTGAAGTCATGGCTTGCGCCATTCATCTTCATCCTTGGCATGGTGTATCCAATTGTTTACAACATGGGCACCAACATTTTCTTAGGTGAAATTTCCTACGTGACAAAAGCCTTGAGCATGATCTTGCTGCTGGCTGTCTCGATGGACTACTCCATCTTCCTTCTGCATCGTTATCAGGAAGAAAAACAAAAAGGAGAAAACAAGGAAGAAGCCATGGCGAAAGCGATTCACGCCACATGGATTTCCATTACATCTTCTTCAATTACTACAATCGCTGGCTTCTTAGCCTTACTGGTCATGCAGCTGACTTTAGGAAGAGATATCGGTCTGGTTATGGCAAAAGGTGTTTTACTTGCCGTTATCTGCACCATTCTGATTCTGCCTTCCTTATTAATGTTCTTTGATCCATGGATCGAAAAATGGCAGCATCCGGCTCTGATCCGTCCACTGCCAAAATTCTCCTCCTGGGTAGTCACTCATCACAAGGCCATTCTGATTGTGTTTGTGATTCTGTTTATCCCGGCAATCTACTGCAACTCCCACGTTGCTCAATATTATGACCTGGCTGCTTCGCTTCCAGGTGATCTCGAAAGTGTCAAAGGTACTAACGAACTGAAAGATAAATTCGATATGACGACCTCCCACTTCATCATGGTCGATAAAGATCTTTCTTCTTCCGATACGCAGGCCATGATCAAAGAAATTGAAGGTCTGGATGGCATTACCAATGTCATTGCCTATGACAAATTTGTCGGCCCAATGATCCCGGCTGAACTGGAACCAGAAGCCATTAAGGATCTGACCGAAACTGACGATCTCAAACTGGTGCTTGTCAATACGTCCTATCGTTCAGCAACCGATGAGATCAACAAACAGATTGATGATCTGTATACCATTACTCAGAAATATGACCCGAACGCAATGATTGCTGGTGAGGGCAACATGACAAAAGATCTGATCGATGTCACCAACGTCGACTTCCAGATGGTTAACGTCGTATCGATTCTGGCCATTCTGGTCATTATCGCTCTGACCTTTAAGTCCTTCTCACTGCCATTCATTCTGGTTGTATGTATTGAATTTGCGATTGTTGTCAATATGGGTATTCCATATCTGACCCATACCGAACTGCCATTCATTGCCGGCATTGTCATCGGCACCATTCAGCTTGGTGCCTGCATTGACTATGCAATCCTGATGACCAGCCGGTTTAAAGAAGAACTTGAAAAAGGTCTGAATCCAAAAGAGGCAATTCAAACCGCCATTACGCAGACCATGCCATCCATTATTACATCTGGTATGTCTTTCTTTGCGGCCTGCTCGGGTGTTTCTTTAATTGCCAAAATGGATTTGATCAAATCCTTATGTACATTGCTTGGCCGCGGCGCTGTCATCAGTGTCATTGTCATTCTGACTGTTCTGCCAAGTCTGCTGTATTTATCCAATTCGCTGATCGCGAAAACAACGAAAGGCTGGCCAAAAGCACAAGCCGCCCACGATCAGAAGCATTCAGAAAGTGAAGGTATCTCTGTTCATGCATAACCGTACAAACCGCACAATCCGTATTCTTGAAGCTTCCATTCTTTCCGGCACTATGGTTGTTACCACTCTGCCAACAGCCATTCTGGCCAACGATGAAGAAGCAGATGAAAACAAGACCGAAAAAACCGAAACGGTCTATACCTTTGTAGATCCAGATGGCAATATCGATAAAACCATCGTTTCCAGCTGGCTGCATAACGATGACGGCCTTGATACTGTCAAAGAAGTCCTCAACTTAACGGATGTTCAGAACCTGAAAGGGGATGAAGAACCAGTCGTTGATGGCCAGAACTACACCTGGAATGTTAAAGGCAATGACCTGTACTACCAGGGCGAAACCACAAAGAAGCCGCCAATCGCAATTTCAATTACCTATACCCTCGATGGCAAACCAATTAAAGCATCTGAACTTGAAGGCAAGAGCGGTCATCTGGTGACTACCATTCATTTCACCAACACTGAAAACCGCCCCGTCAAGGTCGATGGCAAAGATGTTGTCATTCATCCAACTTTCCTTGCCGGTGGTCTGATGTCTTTAGATGGTGACATCTTCAGCAACGTTACCTGCGATCAGGGCAAAACTGTCAATGATGGTGATAAAGAATTCCTCGCTTTTGCGGCTGTTCCTGGCTTAACCGAAACCATGAAAAGCGCAGGTCTGGAAGATCTGACTGATAAACTGGATGCTTCAGATGACATCGTTGTTCAGGCAGATGTAAAAGACTACAAAGCCCCAGAAATGTATATGGGTGCTTCCAACGAATTTGAATTATCTGAACTGGCTGATCTGGATAAAATTTCTGATCTGAGTGGTCAGGTTGGTCAGTTATTTGATGGTGCCGATCAGCTTGTAGATGGCACTGCCCAGCTTGCCGATGGTACTGCTCAGCTCGCTGACGGAACTGGCCAGCTTGTAGATGGAACTTCCCAGCTTTCTACAGGTGCTTCTACACTTGCCGATGGTACAGACCAGTTGGTTGCTGGTGTCAGTCAGCTTAAAAATGGAACCAGTCAGTTAGTTGATGGAACTTCTCAGCTTTCCGCTGGCTCTTCCGTTCTGGTCGATGGTACTTATCAGCTCGAACAGGGAACTATTCAGGCTGTAGACGGCACTGCCCAGTTAAAAGATGGTGCATCTGCATTACAGGCCGGAACTCTTGCCTTAGTTGATGGATCCAATGATCTGAAAGCCGGAACTTCGGAACTGGCAAGCGGCAGCAGTCAGTTAGCTGCTGGCACGACCCAGTTAAAAGATGGAGCTGCTGCTTTATCCGCTGGTGCTGCTACCCTTGCAAAGGGTGCTGGCGATCTGGAAACCGGAACTTCAAAGTTAGCTGATGGCGCTAAATCGCTCAATGATCAAGTTACTCAAGCTGCCACCGATATGCCTGGACAACTGGAAACACTTGATGCTGGAGCAGACGCAGTTTATAAGGGTGTAGTTCAACTTTCAACCGGATTAAAGCAAATGCAACAGCAATTGGAAGTGCTGCAACCTGAAACACAAATTGGTCAGCTCAATGGAGCTTTAAATGGTATTGAGGAAGCTTCTAGCAAAATTGGTACTAGTACAGGTGATCTAGAAGGACAGATTGCCACATTAACCAGTCAGGTTCAACAACTTGAAAACCAAAAAGCCTCTTTAACACAGGAATTAACTGCAGCTAAACTTCAGGCAGCTAATGCAGTTATGGCGATGAAGAATAACGCTGCTAGTCTGAGCGGAGACAGTGCTGCTCTTGATCAGGCGCAGGGTTCCTTGAACGCTGCAGCCAGCACTCTGCCAGATGCTGCAAGTAAGATTCAGGCGGGCAGTGATCAGCTGAATGCTTCAGTAAGCAATATTCAGCAGTCTGTTGATAATGCCAATGCTCAGATTGCTGATGTCAATGCCAGCCTCAGCCAGGCAGGTGCCGCTAAAGCTGGCGTGCAGGAAAACCTGAATGCAGCCCAGTCTGCCAATGCCAGTGCCCAGGCTGAATTAAGCGGTGTCCAGAGCAGTGTAGAAAATTCTCGCGCAAACCTGATGGCTCAGGCCAGCGCTCTTCAGGAATCCAACCCAGAAGCCGCTGCCGTATTAGCGGATGCAGCCAACAGTCTGCCGGATACCACTTCTGCCCAGTCTGCCCTCCAGGCTGCCAGTGGTTCCATGCAGGCAGCAGCCGGCTCGGCCGAACAAATGCCCGATGCCGTAGCTGGTATTGATGCCCAGGTTCCAGGGGTGGACCCATCGGCCGCCAGCACAGTTCAGGATGCTATCAATGATCTGAATGCTTCAGCTGGTCATGTTGCCAATGCAAGCAACACAATCAGTTCGACAGCCGGCTCGGTTTCTGCAACCCAGTCCAATGTAGCTTTTGCTGCCGACCAGATCATCACCCTGGATGATACCCCAACAACAGATACAACTCTTGCCGATGCGGCTAATGGTGCTGCGGCTAGTCTAAGTACGATTAATGATGCGAACAGTTCAATTGCTGGATATATTAAAACTGCCAGAGCTGTCAGCGATAATTTGAAAAATGGTTTGACACTGTTGAGTGGGGCCCTTGCTGGAACGGAACAGCAGCAGGGTATTGTTGCTGGAGCAACAAGTCTTGAAGAGGGTTCAAGCAATTTATACGAGTCTATTCATACTAAACTCATTCCAGACCTGAATAAGAACTTTGCGCAATTAGCCGAAGGAACTGCCCAGCTCAGCAATGGAGCAGACGCAGTTAATACAGGTGCTCAACAGCTTGCTTCTGGCGCTTCTGAACTTTCTGCTGGTGCTTCTCAGTTATCTTCCGGAACTGTTGAAGTCGACAGTGGTGCAAGTGCTCTGGCTGCTGGTGCATCCAAACTGGATGCCGGCGCTGGTGCTTTAAATGCCGGTATTGCTCAGGTCAATGATGGAGCAGCTGCTCTGTATACTGGTGGAGCTGCTTTGTATGATGGTGCTGTTCAGCTTAGAGATGGTGCTGCTCAGGTACATGCTGGAGCTCAGCAGCTTGATGCTGGTATCAAGCAAGCTGATGCCGGAGCCAGAGATCTGGATAATGGCGCTGGCCAGCTGATGGATGGTGTTAACCAGGTCAATGATGGCGCTCATCAGTTAGCGTCGGGTGCAAATGACTTAAATTCTGGTGCCAACGATTTGCAGGCTGGTGTCAACCAGTTAAAAGCCGGCGCTGATGAATTACATGCTGGCGCTGTGAAGTTCGATACCGAAGGTATGGGCAAACTCAAAGAAGTCCTTGGATGGGGCGAAGATAAGATCGATGCTTTCAAGACGATCTGCAATGAAGTCAAAGACCTCAACAATTCTTCTGAAGGATTTGCCGGAACGACTGAAAATGTTGGAGCAACCAAAGTCAGATACATCTTCAAGATGGAAGACATCGACAATGGTAAAACTACGGATTCAAAATCTTCCGAATCTTCTGAGTCTTCAGAAGCCGCATCCAGTCAGACCAAATAAATTTTCGAAAACAAAGAATAAAACTTTCCCGGCTGCTTCATTATGAAGCGGACCAGAAGTCTCAGATGGAATCTTCGTCTGGGACTTTTTTTATACTCGGACAGGGTGCAAAAGAGAGGATCCCTGCGATTGTTCTCCTAAATATTCCGCCTAAAAAACGTCCAACCGATGCCTGAAAACCTGTCTTTTCGAGCAAAAGTTCTCGAATATCTTGGCTGTTTTTTTGATTGATTTCTTTAATTTTGTATGTAAATATTGAATTACCGATTACAGAAACAGATAAAAATCAGTGTAATTTTTTTTGTTTGTGAGAAAAGCAGTGTTGACTGTTCTTTTGTCTGCTGCACCTGTCACTCCGCCAAAGTATTGTGCGGTAATATGGTGCGGTACCTAAAACACTGGATTATTGTTGCCAACAAGCTGGAAAGGATGGCGGTCCTAAAGAAGTAGACCATTCAGCATGACTGCTCGCAGATTGAAAATCAGCCGCGTACGCTTTGGATTCAAACGGATGCTGGCAATCAGTGAGCGGGAATCATGACGCGGTTTCCGATCTACCCGGTCAGGTTGCGGGTGGCAGCTGCGGCAGAATTTTTACAAAACTGGCTTGCTTTTGCGGAATGGAGAGTAACCGCCGGGGATAGAAATAATGTTTACGAATAAAAAGAAAGAACCGGATCTAGCCGGATTTTTAATTCTTATAGCAATATGGATGCTCCTTATCCTGATGTTTATATTCAAAGATTGTCATATAACCGCTTTTTTGTTTAATTTTTAGCATGATAATTGTTACGATCAAACGATTGTTTCCCGCTATGGGCATTCAATTGACCTCACCTGTTAAATGGGTACTCCTATTGATAGGCGTGGGACTTTTGCTTCTGCAAATCGGATTTAAAGACTATTATCCATATTCCCAGGTTGGCTGCGCGGCCATTGTTTTGATCGGTTTCTGGAATCTGCTGCGATAAAAAAACGCGATATCTCGGTGGATGCTGAAAATACAGTAAATATCCAATTTAGCAGATCCATGCGGATGGTATGCGGTTAGTAGATCTGTATCTTCGTCCTCTTTCTGGTGCAATAAATTTATGCCTTTTGATTTCTAAAATAATCTTTTTTGATTTGTGGAGGGATGTAAATGAAAACACTAAGGAAACGAATAATCGCTTTGTCTATGACCATGTGTAGTGTTCTTACGATGGCTGGATGCAATTCTTCTGAAAGCAAGCTTTCTTTTACGTCTGCCAGCAATGACCTTTATACCTACTACTATGGCCAGAATCTCAATGGCCTGTTTACAGGCGACGATGCTGGTTTTCTATACAGCGTGGCAGACGATTTTGATGGCCCGATGCCAGTGGTCGAAATTGAATTGGATGAAAACCTGTATAATCACACCCAAATCGTTCCAGTCAGCGTGACCAGTGGATCCGAGTCGATTTCCCGGACAATCAAGGTGATTATTCTGGACCGATATCCACCTGAAATCACTGTCAACCTGCCTGAAAAGCCGGACATGTATGATCAGATCACTGATATTATCCAGGTTCAGGATCAAGTCGACTGGACTGGTGCGGTATATGAAATTCCATTTATTGCTCAATTTGACCCCAGTACAGTGAATTACGACCACCCCGGCTGGGTTACGAATACAACACGCAATGCGGACCAAGTTATTTTTCCATTTGACGACTCATTAGGTAAGTATTCAAAAATTGAAGTCGTGGCGTGGGATGGCCATGGCAATTTCAGTCGCAAGACCGTAGAAATCCCTCGCTGATTAAAAAGCCAGTTGATCTTCAAATTCCTTATCCTGAA
The DNA here is from genome assembly GCA_910577085.1 of uncultured Allobaculum sp. Taxonomy (GTDB): domain Bacteria; phylum Bacillota_I; class Bacilli_A; order Erysipelotrichales; family Erysipelotrichaceae; genus Allobaculum. The sequence continues at coordinate 10,610 of CAJTLE010000067.1, forward strand.
CTTTGCACGTCTGTGTTCCTTAGTTGAACCGCGTCTATATATTTGATTCAGAAACGCTTTATATATGCAAAATATATTGCTTTTTAACGTTTTGCAGATATCGATCCTAAGGAATACGTGTTCCTTAGGATCATAAAGACACCATAGACTTTATGAGTTATATATTTAATCTTATTAAGATGTTTTAAAAACTAAATCGATTTAGTTTCAGCTTCTTGAGGCACTCGTCAAGAAGCCTAAGGAACATTTTTTGAAAAGTTCAGGTTCCTTATACAACTGAGTTTGGCATGAAGCTGTATTCTTTCATTTATTCGTTTATCTGAATCCGAAGATTCTCCTGATTAAAAGGATATCTTCGGATTTTTTGTTGGATGGGGGATAGAGGTCCAATCGTTTTGAAACGATAGTTGGCGGCGCGGGGCTGTCTGGAAAAGTGGGGAAGAAATCAGAAGGGATCGACAGGTTACCATCTGGCTTTTACAATGAAATTGTCGAAATTCGAATGAAAACGAACCAGAAGAGTCGATTTTCATTGTGTTTTTAAATTTGGCGCTGAAAGAAAGGAAATTTTTATGACGAAGTTTTCGCATTTTATTGATTTGCATAGATGGAAGAGCCAGAGAAGATCTCTGGCTGCCAGAGGGATGGCGATGGTCCTGGCTGGCGGCTTATGTCTTGGTGCTATCTGCCCGCTTTCATTGCACGCCATGGAAGATCCGTCTGTAAATTCTGTCGTTTCTACCGTCCAGAAAGATCAGGCAACGCAAATCACAAAGGATGCCTGGATTCACCCCCTGCCCAAAGAAGTGGATGGCATTGTTTCAGAAAGCGGCAGGCTGCAAGAAGATTTTGCTTTCCAGACAGAAAGCTCCATTCGCCAATGGCCAGTGCTGAGGGATTTACGGCAGCAAGTGACTGATTTTGCTCTGACAGGCAATCGTGCCCTCTGTCGTCTTTCCTTATATTTTAAGGATCCTTCTACCAGTGAACTCCGCCGATTTGCGGGGAGCGGATTTATCGTGGGCAAGAGCAGTGTTCTTACAAGTGCTCATTGTCTGTATGATCATGAAGATCACTTAGGCTGGGTCGAACGGATTGTCCTGGAAGTGCCCAATCGGGATGGAACGTACAGTACCTATGACAGCCAGATTGAAAACGTGGATGTCGTCATACCGGAAGGATATGGGTTGAGCGCGGATTCGGCTTTGGATCTTGGCATGATTCGCCTGAACAGTCCGATTGGAACATGGCATGGGCTGTTAGAAGCCTCAACGGATGTCCATCAGGGAGATACGCTTTTGAATGCCGGCTATCCAAAAGATCTGGCCACCCCGACTCAACGTCCTTTATATGCGGCCTCGGGTCCGGCGCTTGATATTTCCCAGGGGGAAATTGCGGTCGGAATCTATTCGAGCGGCGGTTCCAGTGGATCCCCTTTTATCAATCTGGAAGGCCAGGCGGTTGGAGTGCTCAGTTATGGCGCCTTTTTATCCGGTGATGGAAGACAGCGGGCCAGCATGGGACCTTGCTTCAATTCGCAATGGATTGAATGGCTGAGCACCAATGGGGATATCGGCTCTCCGGTCTATCGCGCCTACAATCCCAATTCGGGTGAGCATGTGTATACGATGAGTTTTGGCGAACTGGTGGTTCTGGTGCAGGCTGGATGGCGGGATGAAGGTCTGGCCTGGTACAGTGCGCAAGACGAAGGCAAACCAGTCTATCGCGTGTATAACCCAAATGCGGGCGATCACCATTACACCACCAGTGCTGCTGAAGTTAGTCATCTGGAAAGTCTGGGCTGGAAAGGGGAAGGGCCTTGCTGGAGAGTGGGGAGTGAGGATCGAACGGTGTATCGGCTTTATAATCCAAATGCGTGTACGGGAACCCATCACTTTACCCGAAATGCCAGTGAAGCAGCGGCTTTGCAGGCAGCAGGCTGGCGATCGGAAGGAACTTTGCAGTAACAGTGAGAACAATTTCAGGACTGGAGCAGACCTTATTTGATCGCTTTTCAATTCTGTTACAGAAATAGGTTTCAATAAAATAAGGCAAAACCTGACAATTTGAATTCAATTCCGGCCATGACTGTCTTCTGTTCTCCTTAGAAGATCAGTCATGGCCTTTTTGAGGTATAGAGTAAGAGCGGACTTCTAACAAATAAGAAAACGAAAGCAAACTTGGAAAGTTTCAGAAATGCTTTGAAGAAAAATGGAGGAAAATTTTATGATTCGCCAGGCTCAAGTTGCCCCAAAAGATATTGAAAAGATTCATGACCTGCTCAGTCAGGTTCTCAACGTTCATCACGCTGCCCGCCCGGATTTATTTAAAAGCGGCGCCCGCAAATACACGGATGAAGAACTGACTGAAATTCTCGAAGATCCAAAACGACCGATTTTTGTCTATGAAAATGAGGACGGCGAGATTTGCGGTTATGCATTCTGTGTGCTCCAGCAGCATCTCAACAACAACATTCTGACCGACATAAAAACCTTATATATCGATGATTTGTGTGTGGATCAGAATGCCAGACATCAGAGAATCGGTCATCAACTGTATGACTATGTCTGCAAGTACGCCAAAGAAATCGGCTGCTACAATGTTACCCTGAATGTCTGGGCCGATAACACCAGTGCTCTGAAATTTTATGAGTCGCTGGGCCTCAAACCCCAGAAAATTGGCATGGAAAAAATTCTGGTCTAACCATGTTCAGATGATTTTTGAACTTCCTATACTGGGTTTAGGGGGATTGTTAATATGAAAAAAACATCTATTCTTCTTTGTGCCCTTGTGGCTTTGATCAGTGGAGGTTGTATGACACAGACCCAGTCCGAACAAAAAGTGGATGAATCGATCAGCAAAAGTGCAGTATCCAGTCTGAATGACAGCGCCCGTAAACTGCTGGATACCTTCCGGGATCAGTCGCAGGATCTTTATGATGAACTGCGGGAGATCAACGAAAAAGAGATGTCGAGCGATACGTATACCGAGACGAAAAAGAAGTTGACCGATCAGTTTGACCAGCTTTATGAAGGGGAATTGCCTGCTTATGAGCAGACATATGAAGCGCTCAAATCGGATCCAGAACTTCGCAAGTCACTTGAGGCTCTCAAAGACCAGACCCAGGAGATCTACAAACAGATCACAGGCAGTGATCAGAAGGAAGGGATGGATCTTTCCAAGCTGACGGAAGCTATGAAGAATTTTGACAGCTCATATATGAAGGCCAATAACCTGCGCTAAGCTCATCCCTACCGGAATGATCGAAAGAAGATCATTTCCGGTATTTTTCTTTGCGAGTAGAATGGAAACAGAAACGAAACAGACGACAATGCAATACGGGATCTGAATGGACAGGAACACAGATCTGATTGAATAGATCTCTAAATACCTGTCTTCTCGGTGCCTTATATCCGGCTGTCTGGCCTTATTTCTGTCAAACAGGTTATCCGATCTTATCTCTGTCTAATATAAGGAAAGGTTCTGAACTCGCATTGTCTGAAAATGAAAAGAGGGAATCGTATGAATCCAGTTATCGAAAACATGATTGAAAGACGCTCAGTCCGGAAGTTTAAACCAGATCTTCCCACCAAAGAAGAACTCAACGAAATCATTGAAGCCGGTCTGTATGCGCCAACTGGCCGGGGCAGGCAGGCGCCGCGGTTTATTGTCGTGACCGATCCAGAACTGATTCACGAACTGGCTGAAGAAAACCGGAGAATTGGCGGATGGCCATCTGGCATGGACCCTTTCTATGGCGCTCCAGTCGTGATCGCCATTGTAGCGGACAAAGAAGTTCCAACTCATGTCTATGATGGGGCGCTGGCCAGCGGCAACATGCAGAATGCTGCCCATGCTCTCGGACTTGGTTCCTGCTGGATCCACCGGGCTAAGGAAGAATTTGAAACCGATCTGGGAAAAGAAGTACTCAAAAAAGCCGGAATCACCACGCCGGTAGAAGGCATTGGTTTCCTTGCACTTGGCTATCCCGCTGATCAGCCAGCTCCAGCCCCTGCACGCAAACCGGATCGCGTTTTCTACTTATAGAAGCAGGCATAAGTCGATTTATACCGGTTTATAGAAGCATGCATAGGCTGGCGGGCTGAACCTGGTTCCAATGAGAATAGAAAAACACGGACTTCTTTTTTGAAAGGGTTGGAAAAATTGAAATTCGTAAACAGGGAATAGTCTGTCTTCGGAAGAACTGCTATAGTATTCGAAGATTTATTGACGGATTGACGATATAAGGGCCGTGGGTGTGGAATGACGGCAGAGGAGGAAGCATGAAAATTTGTCCAAATTGTAAACAATCAAATTCAGATCAGTCGAATTTCTGTTCTTCCTGCGGAATGCCGATCAGTGATGTCCCCAGCGAAGAAGAAAAAGCTCCAGCGTCCTCTTTACCAGGTGGCTTTTCTGGCCTGAAACCCGATATTGTTTCTGCACCGGAAGAGAAAGCGCCCAAAACTGCGGATGAAAAACAGCTCGAAGAACTCCAGCAGTCTGGAGGATTGAAGGTAGAATACGAACCGGATGATGAATCCGACTCAGACAAGGAGAAAAAAGAGGGTGCAGAAGATTCAGACTCCGATGACAACAGCCCAAAACCAGCTATCATTGCGGTTGTTTTGATTTTAAGTGCTCTGGTCTTGCTGCTGGGAACGATTGTGGTTTTACAGATGATCAATCAGAGCGGATCGAAGGAGCCTACATTCAATCCACCAAAAATTGATACCATGGAAGAATCCCAGGTCACTTATTTTGATTCTTCTTACAACGACGACTGGAAAAACAGCCGGCCATCGGATGAGGGAGAACAGGAATTCGAAGATCTCAGCAGTCCGCAATCCGAACAGCCAATCACCTCCCCAGACAGTCAGGAGGACCGTATTTCCAACGAATTTGAATCCAGTGATCTGGAAGAATCCCAGACCTATCGGGCTCAATATGTCATGAAAGTACGTGGCGAACCTTCGATGAATGCCGATCAGGTTGGCCGGTTATCCGAAAATGAAGAAGTCAAAATTGATGAAGTCAGCAAGCAAAACGATGGCTCGACATGGGGTCGGATTTCCGGAACCTCACATTGGGTGTGCTTGAATGATGGTGAAACAACCTATCTGGAACGCGTAAACTAGTGTTTCGTTTCATTGACTTTTATATTAATTGGCCTCGATTTGCCATGATATAAACAAGATTGAATTCCTATCCTAAGATAGTTGCTATAAAAATGCAGACGCCTTTTCCTATTAGTCATGTTA
>CAJTLE010000068.1 GCA_910577085.1 uncultured Allobaculum sp.
GACCTGACAGACCTTAATTTAAGTCGATTATTCAGCTGGTTCGAGCATTTTCTGGACCTGGCACTGGCCGTATTCAGTTTTTGTGAATCAAATCATGGTTTTATCCGCTTAACCGAATGGCATTGGATAAAAGAAGGTTTTGAACTTCTGCCGTTGTCTGAATATACAGCTGCAGCTCTTCGGTTGAAAGTTCGGATTGATCGATGCTTTGCAGAGAGGCATTCATGTTCATGAGCTCCATCATCATGTCACGATAGCGGCTCATCATCTCAGGTGTCAGTTCACTGGAATTGTTGTAGGCCTTCATGAAGTCTGCATATTGCCGATAGAACTCGAGATAATGGTTCATCGTTTCCTGAAACTCAGGACGGATTCCCGAAGTGCTTTCAGCCGGAGCGGGTGGTGTTTTTTCGGGTGCCGGTGTGTTTTCCTCTGGAGCCGACGTGGATGGATGTCTTTCTTCATATCTTTGTCTGAGCTTTGTTTTCAGGCTCTCCAGATCACTCTCCGTTACATCGCAGGCCATCTGCGGATTTTTGGTGGTGACCACTAAAGCTGCCGCTTTGACAAAGGTATCCGGGTCTTGGGTTTCTTTCAGATCGGCATAACCGGCATCGTAGGCTCTGACGATCGCAACGAAATCCGGATCACTGTGATCGATCTCTACGACATCCGGATAGGCACTGCGGATGGCGCTGTCGGTCAGTTCTGGATAGCTGGCAGGGTAGATCTGGGTTAAGTAGGACGCCTCTTTTCCGTTCTCGATCTTACAGGTCAGAAAATTGATCCATTCGTAAGTATCATCTTCAAATACGCCGGCACAGGAAAGACTGGCAGTTTTAGAAGCCGTTTCATAAGACGCCTTTTGGGAAGTGCTGCTTGCTGTTTGGGAGTAAGCTGATGAGCTCTGGGTGCTGGAAGAAGCGCATCCAGTCATGAGAAGGGCACTGGTCAGAATGCCGTAAGCAACAAATTTGTTCATACTCTGTTCTCCTTGATTGTGGGGTGAATTTTAATTTTGAAATTTGTGGACAGGACGACGGACGGGCAGCCAGAGTGACAGGAAGTTTTGTCATTTCTGGTTTATGTATTGGGCTTGTCAATCAGCCACATCTGGTGCCCGCTCTCCTGTTTCAGTCAGGTAACCATCGCTTTTCATCTCCTTTCTATAAGAGGGAACGAAAAAATCGCGTGCCCTGTAACAGGGGACGAAAAATCTGCGAGGCCGATGGTGGTGAGGTTTTGGCGAATTTCAAAATGGGGAAGTCTATTGAGTGGTCTATAAGAGAAGATGAAATTTCTGCGAAAAAACGAATGGACGGGAAAGGAAAGCAGCTAAATTTCAGGAAGGATCGAAAGTGAAGGAATATTAGGCTGGGGATGTCTTTGCACCGTCCAGACTGGAAGCCAAAGTGACTCTTATGGCAAGCCTGAAAGGGACAGGGGAATGTGATGCTACACTGAAGTTGTTAAAAGAAGTACTGCTTCAAAGTCAAAGAATCTGAAACAAAGAATCTGAAAGGGGAAAGCTCTTTTGGTATGGAAGGAGGCATTTTGATGAATCGTAGACAGAAAGCTTTATCCCGTTATTTTGCTCCATGTGCGATGGCGGCCATGATGGTCGTAAGTGCCTTAAATCCTGCCTTGCCAGTTATGGCTGCGGATTTTCAGGATGTGGATACGGTCGATATTTATCGGCTTTACAACCCAAATACAGGAGAACATTTCTACACCCAGGATGTCCATGAGCGCGATGTCCTGGCCGATAATGGCTGGAAGTATGAGGGGATTGGCTGGCGTTCCTATCTGAATGGAGATCCGGTTTACAGGCTGTATAATCCCAATGCCGTTGGCGGGGATCATTACTACACCATCAGCGCACCGGAAGCTCGAAGTCTGGTTTTGCAGGGCTGGAAGCTGGATCTGGAAGGAAAGCCCGTTTTCTATTCCAAAGGGGACGTCAATCTGTATGTCCAATACAATCCAAAGGCCAAAAGCGGTGCCCATAATTACACGACCAGCCTGAAAGAATTCAATACGCTTTTGGAAAAAGGCTGGCAGTTTGGCCAGATTGCCTGGAAAGTCGCCGAGGCAGGTACGCCCCAAGATCTGGATTCGAAAAACTGAAAAAAGGCCGGTTCTGTGCTCTTTGAGTGACAAAATTTTTCTGATCGATTCACCACAAATGGAAACTGTTTTTACTCATTATTTAAAAACGAAAGCTGAATCTGAGCTTTCGTTTTTTGCGTTTTCAGGCATTTTGAGCGATAAACGACCAGGGCAGACGGGAAAGTTCCATTTTGTTACCGGGCAGGAATGAATTAGAATGGAAGGACGAAAGAGGGGGATGTATGGCTTCAACCACAAAGAAGAAAACAACCCAGACTAAATCGCGCTCATCGGGTACGAAAAAGTCTGGTTCAAAAACCAAAAATACCCGATCGACGAGTTCAAAAGGCAAAAGTACAACAAAAAGCCGGTCGAATTCACGATCGAAATCATCGAAAAACAAGAAGCAGGGCGTGCGTCTGAGTCGGATGATGTTCGTCTGTCTGATCCTCATTTTCTGGATTTTCGCATTGATTACCATGCTTAAACTTGGCCTGGTCGGTCTGATATTCAATCAGGCTCTCCAGGTTGTCATCGGCAGCTTTTTATATATTGCGCTGCCGGTGATGATGTGGGCCGGGTTTCAATACATTTACAGCGGCGGAAGACAGGTTTTTTCGACCAGGACTTTAGCCGGCCTGATTGTCTTTGGTGTGTGCTGGATTGTCGGGGGTGCTTTACTTTCGACCACACCAGAGGATCCTTATGGACCGTTAAGCGTTGTGATTCAGTCCATGGCTTTCTTTGGAACGCCAGATTTCTGGACGAATTATGGGGTGCTTGGAGCAGCAATTTCCGGCATGCTGGTCTCTTTATTCTCCAGATTTGGCGCATGGCTGGTTGTGATCGGCTTTTTGGCGGTCAGCCTTTGCCTGATCTTCTGGGATCCGGTTTCTGAGTATCTGTTTGATGCTTCCAGAGCGGAACGAAGAGAAAAAGCCCGCCAGAAAGCAGCACAGCAGAAAGCGTCAAAACCAAAACCAAGTGCCAGATTTCTGGACGATCTATTGTTTGATGAAGACGAAGAGCTTGATGAGCCATCGATTACCATTCACCAGCAGCCTGCCCCCGCTCCCGAGCCTGTCCGGCCGACGATCTTTGAAAGCGGCATTTTGATGGAGGGGCTCGATGGACCACAGGTTCCCGGTGACTCCCTGGTTCAGCAGCATCTGTTTGAAGTGCCGACGGCCGATGAAAAGCCGAAAAAAGAGCCAGCCCGCAAGGCTGCGCCGGCCAAACCAAAAGCCACAAAACAAACAGTGGATGCTTACAGTGAACAGACTTCTGCTCCAGCCTCGGGCGCAATGCAGTCGGAAACTTCTGTGCCCGATTCTGTTTCCATTCCGGATGTGATTTCCAATGCGCTCGCGGCAGATGCCAGAAACTTTGATGAACCGCAAAAAGAGCCAGCTGAACCGGAAATTAAGCTGTATGATCCGGCGAAATACAAACTGCCGCCCATCAACCTGCTCGAAGAAAATACGGCCAAGCGAAGCAATGCGAATGTCCGCAATGCCCGCACGCAGGGGCAGCGGTTAATTGACATTCTCAAACAGTTCAATGTGGAAGCCACACTTGGGGAAGTCCATATCGGCCCTTCCGTTACCGAATTTGAAGTGATTCCAGGCCAGGGGGTGCGCGTCAGTGCGTTTACCAACCTGCAAAATGATATCAAGATGGCGTTAGCCGCGACAGATATCCGTGTCGAAGCCCCGATTCCCGGCAAGAGTGCCGTCGGCATTGAAGTACCCAATGCCGAAAAGACCATGGTGACGATGAAAGAGCTCATTCGCAATGTGCCGCCTAAACTGCAGGACAAGCCCTTGATGTTTACGCTGGGCAAGGACTTGATGGGCAACAACGTCTATGGCCGTCTCGATACCATGCCCCACTTATTGATAGCCGGTGCGACTGGTTCCGGTAAATCGGTGTGCGTCAACTCGATTATCTGTTCGATTCTGCTGAGAACAAGACCCGATGAGGTCAAACTGCTGCTGGTCGATCCGAAAAAGGTTGAGTTTACGCCGTATAACGGCATTCCACACCTGCTTTCGCCGGTCATTACCGATGCAAATCTGGCCAGCGGGGCTTTAAAAGTCATTGTAGAAATGATGGACGCGCGTTATTCCTTGTTCGAAGAACTCACTGTGCGCAACATTTCTTCCTATAATGAATATGTCAAACAAAATCCTGACTGCGGCAAAGAAGTCCTGCCGCGCATTGTTGTGATCATTGACGAGCTGGCTGACCTGATGCTTGCCGCATCCAAAGATGTCGAACAAAGCATTCAGCGCATTACCCAGTTAGCCCGGGCTGCGGGTATTCATCTGATCGTAGCGACACAACGTCCATCCGTAAACGTCATTACCGGGGTCATCAAGGCCAATATCCCAAGCCGGATTGCGTTCATGGTTTCTTCACGACCTGACTCGCGCACCATTCTTGACCAGTCCGGGGCTGAAAAGCTGCTGGGCTATGGCGACATGTTGTTTCTGGACAATGGTGCTTCTTCGCCAGTGCGCCTGCAGGGTGTGTACATTCAGGACAAGGAAGTTGAAGAAATCTGCAACTGGGTCAAAAGCCAGGCCACGCCTGCCTATGAGGATGCCTTTGTCATGCTCAAAGAGATCAACAGTCAGGGTGGGGAAGTTTCGGATCTGGCAGAGGAGATGGATCCGCTGTATCCGGAAGTCAAAAACTTCGTCATCGTCAGCCGCAAAGCCAGCACCTCGCTCATTCAGCGTCGTTTCAGACTGGGGTATGGGCGGGCGGCAAGGATTCTGGATCAGCTGGAAGCGAACGGAATTGTCGGACCTTCAAATGGATCCCGGCCCCGTGAGATTCTGGTTGAGCGACCTGCAGATGAGTTTCAGGAGGAGGAATATTAAGAATGAACCTGTTTTTGAAAACCGGCGACCGCCTGCCGGATTATGACTGCGTGTCCAGTATGGTTCAGCTGGGTGATTTCTTCTATCTGTCCGGCCACCTGGGCAAAGGGGAAACCTTCCGCGATCAGTGCATTCATGCCTGCTATGCCATTACGGATACGTTAAGCGAATTTAACCTGCGCTTTGATCACATTTTAAAATTCACGGTCTATCTGACCGATATCGAAATGGAAGACGAATTCCTTTCTGTATTTGAAAACTTCGTCGACCAGCCTTACCCGACCATGACCATCGTCGAAAGTCCGCATCTGCCCCATGGGGCGATGATCTGCATCGATGGATGCGGCGTCAATACGCTGCGCCACGAGCGGGCCATGAACAATGCTTATTGCGAAGACTGCGATGAGTAAAGGCGTTTAAGATACCAACGCAAACGATGATAATTCCGCACCATGCTGTTGAGGGATACGGCCGGCAAAGCCAGCCCATCCTTGAAGACAATCATGGCGCGGTTTTTTTGTGCTTTCGACTTGAAAGAAGAATCACCTGCCGACAATTGCCGGTTTTCCTGATAGGCAGAAACAAAGCTGGAAAGGGGGATGGATTCTGAATCGAAATGGCAGGCTGCCCTCAAAACGGACTCTTCACCAGGCGTTTCTGGTCGTGCTGGCGACGGACTCAAAGACAGTTCATTTTTCACAGAATGGATTTGGTGGGGTATGATCGAAGCTATGCGCTCATAGTTGACGTAACAAAGGCCAGGATCGAGATGACTGGCAGTGGGCAGAAAGCAGAGCGGCAGGGATCTGGACAGGATGATGGGCAGCTGTTTTTTCTGGTGCATCATCGAACTGTAGGCTTTCTTGCGCCCGGTAATGGAACAGCCCAGAAGCAGGGCCGCCTGATCGAAAAATTCATCGAGCGAAGACGCCTGAAAGGTCAACGTTTCCTGTCTGGAGCAGAGCTGGATCTGGCAATGGGCATAGTCATAACAGATGTAGTCGGCCTGGCACAGATCGGCCAGCCGGATGGTCAGATGATCAGAGTTCATGGCGCCATTGTAGAAAAAGGTTCTGAAGAAAGAATGGGATTTCGGCAGTTCGATCCAAAAACGCTCTTTCTGATCTGGAACGTCTGGCAAAAGAAAGCAAAAAACCTGCCTTTTTCAGGCAGGAATTTACAGACAGAAAAAATAGAGAACCAAAGGCAGAGAAGATTATTTTTCGCTTTCTGCTTTTTGTTCTTTGATCCAGCCCAAAAAGCCTCTGGCTTCGGAATTAATGTCTTTCTGAATGGTCGCTGGGTCTTCAAAGGCATCGGATTTCATTTCCGATGGCGTCAGGCCTACGCCGACCTGCTGGCCATAGACTTTCATTTGACAGAATCCAAGCAGCTTTTCAAGCTGATCCCGTGAACCAGCAGCTCCACTGCGGCCGGCGGCACCACTGATTGCCGCATATCGGCCGGTTAGAGCACTGGTGCGGCCGTTTGCTGGATTGAGGGGACGGCTCATCCAGTCGAGCATGTTTTTTAATGGGCCTGGAATCATCTGGTTGTATTCCGGGGTAAAGAACCAGACACCATCTGCCCATAAAAATTCATCGCGGCAGTCTGCAACTTCAGAATGGGCCGGGATTTCTTCGTCCTGATTGAAGAAGGGAACCTGGCTCCAGTCGAGCACTTTGGTCTCGGCAAGGCCATCGAGAGCTTTTTGAGCCATCAGCATGAGCTGGGTGTTGAAGGAATTTTTACGCAAAGATCCACTGACAAGTAAGATTTTCATGATATACCAATCCTTTCAAGATAGTTATAATTCTTTCCGGAGGGGTTTATACGACTTGGAAAGGTTTTTCTGCCTTCAAACTACTCGATTCTTCAAAAAAATCGTTTGGATTTGCCCTGTTAAGATGTTCCAAATTTCGTTATGATGTCTCTCGCGGTTAGAATCAAAATTGTCCCTGGATCTAAAATCAGGGAAAAAAAGCAAAAAATCAACAGGATTCTAGCTTTGCATGCACATTACACGCAACTTTCGTTGTAGAATAGCGTCGATGTGAATTGGAAAGGATGATACGATGCCAGCTGCGGCATATGATGAAAATTCGATCGTCATTCTCGAGGGCCTGGAAGCGGTCCGCAAACGCCCCGGAATGTACATCGGATCTACGGACCGCAAAGGTCTGCACCATCTGGTCTGGGAAATTCTCGATAACGCAATCGATGAAGCCCTGAACGGATACGGAGATGAAATTGATATCACCCTCAACGCCGATGGTTCGTGCACCATCAAGGACTACGGACGAGGCATGCCAGTCGGTATCCATAAGAGTGGCAAATCGGCTCTTGAGGTTATTTTTACAGTTCTGCATGCCGGAGGTAAGTTTACCGATTCCACTTACAAAGCCTCCGGTGGTCTGCATGGAGTCGGTGCCAGTGTTGTCAATGCGCTTTCCAGCAAAGTCGTTGTTCAGGTTCGCGATGGAAAGAACCTGTATGAAATGGACTTTGCCGATGGCGGAAAACACACCGGGGCTCTCAAAAAAATCGGCAAGACCAAAGAAACCGGATCGAGTGTCACGTTCTGGCCGGATCCGAAAATCTTCAAGGAAACCCGGTTTTCCTACTCCATTATCAAAGAGCGTGTTCAGGAAGATGCCTTCTTACTCAAGGGGCTGAAAATCCGGCTCAAAGATGACCGGGAAAACCCGAAAGAAGATGAATTTGTTTATGAAGATGGTCTGAAAGCCTTCGTCGAAGAGCTCGATACCGATCATGAAGCCTTAACCCCGATTATTTCCTTTGAAGGCGAAAACCAGGGGATGAAAATACAGGTCGCCTTCCAGTATGTGGATACCTATCAGGAAACTCTGCTTTCCTTTACCAACATGGTCCGCACCCGCGATGGTGGAAGCCACGAAACCGGTGCCCGTCAGGCCCTGACCAAGACCATGAATGAATACGCCCGTAAAAACGGCTTTCTCAAAGAAAAAGACAAATCCATGGAGGGCAGTGATATCCGTGAAGGTCTGACCATGGTTTTACATATCACGGTGCCGGAAGAACTGCTTCAGTTCGAAGGCCAGACCAAAGAAAAACTGGGAACCCCGCAGGCCAAAATGGCGGTCGATCAGGTCGTCAGTGAACATCTGCGCTATTTCCTGGAAGAAAACAAAGACCTTGCTGAAAGCCTGGTCCGCAAGATGATCAAGGCCGGCCAGGCCAGACATGCTGCCCGGGAAGCCCGTGAAAAAGCCCGTAAGGGAAAAGGCAAGAACCGTTCGGAGCGCATTATTTCCGGAAAACTCGTCCACGCCCAGTCCAAAGATGCCCGCAAGAAGGAACTCTATCTGGTCGAAGGCGATTCGGCCGGCGGTTCGGCCAAGCAGGGCCGGGATTCGATGTATCAGGCCATTCTGCCACTGCGCGGTAAGGTACTCAACACCGAACATTGTTCTCTGGATGTCGTGGAGAAAAACGAAGAGCTCAACACCATCATCCATACCCTGGATGCCGGTGTTGGAAGCAATTTTGATGCGAAAGATTCCAACTACCATAAAGTCATCATCATGACCGATGCCGATGATGATGGAGCCCACATTCAAAACCTGCTTCTGACCTTCTTCTACCGGTTCATGCGGCCTTTAATTGAAGAGGGCATGCTCTATATCGCCCTGCCGCCTTTATTCCGGATTGAAAAGGGCGGTCATGAATACTACCTGTATTCCAATGAAGAACTGGAAGCCAAAAAAGCCGAACTCAAATCCGGCTATTCGATCAGCCGATACAAAGGTCTGGGTGAAATGAACGCCTCCCAGCTGTGGGATACGACCATGAACCCGGCCACCCGTACGCTGCTTCGCGTACAGCTTGATGACAGCCGCCTGGCCGAAAAGCGCATCACGTCTTTGATGGGTGAGCGCGCAGATCTGCGTCGGAGCTGGATTGAAGAAAATGTCGTCTTTACGCTCGAAGACGATTTTGTAAAGGAAGAAACACATGCCTAGAGCCAGAAAGAAAAAAGAAACTGTCGTTGAACTTTCCGAGCCCAAAGTGCTGGATTCGAACCTGGAAGATATTGTTGCGGACCGGTTTTCCCGGTATTCCCGCTACATCATTCAGGAACGTGCCCTCCCAGATGCGCGGGATGGTTTAAAGCCTGTCCAGCGCCGAATTCTCTGGTCGATGGAAGAAGACGGCAACACCTATAACAAGCCTTACCGTAAATCCGCAAGAACGGCCGGTAACGTCATTGGTAACTATCACCCACATGGTGAAAGTTCCGTTTATGACGCCATCGTCCGATTGTCGCAGGACTGGAAATCGCCGATTCCGCTGATTGATATGCAGGGAAACAACGGGTCGATTGATGATGACCCGGCTGCAGCGATGCGTTATACCGAAGCCAGACTTTCCCGTCTGGCGGGATATCTGCTTGAAGATATCGACAAAGATACCGTCGAGTGGGCACCAAACTATTCGGATGAAAAGCTTGAACCAACCGTTCTGCCAGCCCGCTATCCAAACCTGTTAATCAATGGCATCACCGGTATTGCCGCCGGCTATGCCACCAATATCCCGCCGCATAACTTCAATGAAATTATCGATGCTGCCATTTACCGGATTGAACATCCGGACTGCTCGATTGATGAACTGCTCGATCTGGTTCATGGACCAGACTTTCCAACCGGCGGCCTGATCATCGGCAGCGATGGCTGGCGTCAGGCTTTAAAAACCGGTAAGGGAAGAGTGACAGTTCGCTCTAAAGCGGTCATTGAAGAGGGCAAGACAATCAATCAGATTGTCATCACCGAAATCCCGTATGAAGTCATCAAAAGTGCGATGGTGCGCAAGATGGATGAAATCCGCCTGAATGCCAAAGTCAGCGGTATTCTCGATGTCCGGGATGAAAGTGACCGGAAGGGTCTTCGCATTGTGGTCGACCTGAAAAAGGAAGCCAATGCGAAAGCCATCCTCAATTATTTCTATAAAAATACCGATCTGCAGACGTACTACCACTACAACGTCATCGCGATCGTTCGCAAAACCCCAAAACTGCTCAGTCTTGCTGACGCACTCGATGCCTTCCTTGTTCATCGTGAGGAAGTCATCATCAACCGTTCGAAATTTGATCTGCAGCGCAAGAAAGACCGTCTGCATATCGTCGAAGGTCTGCAAAAGGCCGTTTCGGTGCTTGATGAAGTAGTGGCCCTGATCCGCAAATCCAATGGCAAGGCCGATTCCAAAAAACGTTTGATGGAACGCTTTGAATTCAGTGAGCCGCAGGCCGAAGCCATCGTGACGATGCAGTTGTATCGTCTGTCCAATACTGATGTCATCGCTCTGGAAAAAGAAGCCCAGGCTCTGCGCAAGGATATTGAAAAACTCGAAGGCATCATCAAAACGCCAAGCCGCCGCCGCAAACTGATGATCAAGGAACTCAAGGAAATCTCCGAAGAGTTTCCAATGCCGCGCCGGACGCAGATTGTTAATGATGCCGAAGAAATCGTTGTCGATGACCGCGATATGATCGTCGATGAACAAGTTATGGCCGTGGTCAGCCGCCAAGGTTATGTCAAACGCGTTTCCATGCGCTCCTTTGCGTCCAGTTCCAATGGAACGTCTGGACTCAAGGAAGGGGACAGCTTTGTCTTCAACGCTCCGGTATCGACTCTCGATACACTGCTTGTCTTTACCGACAAAGGCCGTTTTGGCCAGATTCCGGTCTACCAGATCGAAGAAAAGAAATGGAAAGATCTTGGAACCCATTATTCCTCTTTGCTCAAGCCGGAAATGGGAGAACAGATCGTCCGCGTCTTTGCCCAGCGCAACCCGGCCAGACAGGTGGATGTAATCCTGGCCACCAAAGCCGGTCAGATCCGTCGCATTCATCATGAAGATCTGCCGATGAAAACCCGCAGCCGT
Organism: uncultured Allobaculum sp.; assembly: GCA_910577085.1. Taxonomy (GTDB): domain Bacteria; phylum Bacillota_I; class Bacilli_A; order Erysipelotrichales; family Erysipelotrichaceae; genus Allobaculum. The sequence continues at coordinate 10,920 of CAJTLE010000068.1, forward strand.
CTGGTTGCCCTGATGGGTCTCAATCCGGATGACAGCCTCGAACATGTGGTCTATTCCGCTCACAATGATGATCAGCTCGTTCTGATCTCCAAAGAAGGTTATGGCTTCAAGATGGATGTCAGCGAAATCCCTGCCTCCAAAGGAAAAGGCAAGGGTGTCCGTTCGATCAACCTCGGAATGGACGACCAGCTGCAGGCCCTCTTATCAGCCGACCAGGAATACCTCGTGCTTGAAAATAACGAAGGGGCATTTAAAAAAATTGCTCTTTCCAGCATCGATGCCTTCAAACGGCCGGCCCGCGGCACCAGATTGTATAAGGCTGTGAAGTCTCATCCACTCGAAATCTTTGACGCCCGCATGGCTTCAGCCAGACAGACTTTGAGTTTTGCGGATGCCTCATTGCCTGCATTAGATGTTTCTACCCTGCCGAAAATGGAGCCTTCTGCGACATGGAGTACAGTTGGCATTCTGGAACAGCCAACCGGATTTGAATCGCTGGATCTTCGTCTGGAAAATGGATTTCGTACGCCTGAAGAGCAGCCTGAGAAAGAGCCTGAGAAAGAGCCTGAGAAAGAGCCAGAGAAAGAGCCAGAGAAGGAAAATGACCTCACCCAGCTGACTCTCTTTGACCAATCCGCGCAAGAATCGCAATAAATTACGAATTTGACTAACAAGAGTTGACTATTCAGATTGAGCGATCATTTCAAACCGTGTAAAATGATTGAGAAAAGAATGGAGCGTTACGAAATGGGACAGTTATGGTCTTCGATTCTGTACGCGTTAGTCGGTGCCATTATCGGAGCGATTATCGCCTTTGTTCTCACAAAGCGAAAATTTGAAAAAGAGCTGCGTGATAACCCACCGATCAGTGAAAAAATGATCCGCGCCATGTTCCTGCAGATGGGCCGCAAGCCTTCTGAGGCACAGATCCGCCAGATCATGAAAACCGTGAACAGTAATTCGAAAAACAAAAAGTAACTAAAAAGGCTGACGGCCTTTTTTCGTCACTAGACAGAAAACCCCTTTGTCTGTTTGAGCACAAAAAACAGATGGAGGGTTTTTTTATCGGTCCACCTCAGGGCAGAAAAAGAAAGCATTGAAATCGGCCAGAAAATCGGTACCGTAATCAAGACAGAAGTCAGATGTGACTTCACTTCAAAACAGAAAGAACGTTCCATCAGCAGATCAGCCCTGCGGCCTTGCCAGTAAGTTACATTGGCGTAAGAAGGGCGAAAGTCCGTTCGATGTCTCAAAATAGACAGGGATGATAAGCTGAAACTGACAGATCGCAAGGTCTGAACTGAGGGTATAAATTATGAAAAAATTCTTCAAAAGACTCTTTTTACTGTTGATGATTGTCATCATCGCCGCGGTGGTGTGGTTTTTTAAGGATGGAATTGATAAAGCCAATGAATTTGAAAGCCGGCAGCCGCTGAGTGCTTTAGTGGATACCGTTCGAAGCAATCCGCAATACGTCCCCTATGATCAGGTCTCCCCAACTTTGTATCAGGCGACAATCGCCATTGAAGATGCCCGCTACTACCAGCATGGGGCAGTAGATATCAAAGCACTGATCCGCGCAGCGGCCAGCCAGTTCATTTCATCGATTCCAAGATCAGGCGGCTCGACGATTGCCATGCAGGTAGTCAAAAACCTGTACCGCCAATACGATGGAACGGCCGTCTGGAAAGCGGCTGAAATCGTTCTGGCGCACCGGCTTTGCGAGATGTACACCAAGGATGAAATTCTGGCCCTGTATGTCAATATCATCAATTATGGTGATGGCTATCATGGCATTGATGCAGCCTCCCATGGCTACTATGGCGTAGAACCCAGTCAGCTCACCCAGGGACAGGCAACCATTCTGGCCGGCATTCCGCAATCCCCAGGCTATTTCCAGCTTTCGGATCATTATGATAATGCCAGAGCCAAGCAGAAACTCGTACTCGATGCGATGGTCCGCAATAAGATGATCGATCAGGCGCAGGCTGATGCGATTTATCAGGAACCGAATGAACCAACCGTTCTTGATTACTCATGGAGCACGGCTTCCGTCTTTGACCATGGCTTTTATGGCGGCATCCGCCTTGTCGATGTTGTCCTGTAAGGCCTGGCTGAGAGTGAACGACCAAAAGTATTTTGAATTTGAAACCGAAGAGTCAATCCAAACGACAGCTCGCTTCCGGCAGTTGTCGTTTTTTTGAGCAGATTTGTGCGGACCAATCATAAGAATCAGCCGTATTTTCGGCGGCAGGGTTGAGGTTCGGTATAATGGAATGAACAATTTTGAAAAACAAAAAGAGAAAAGTCTTTGAAAAAAGAATCTTTGAAAGGAAGTTTATGTCGAAACAGAAAGCAAATCTCTATTGCCTTTTAACGGCCGTCATCTGGGGCGGCGGGTTTGTCGCCACAGAGATGGGCCTGGACAGCTTTACTCCGTTTGCGTTTTTACTGCTGCGCTTTGCGGGCGGGGCAGTGCTTGCCTGGATTCCCGTCTTGCTGCACCATGAAAAAATCACAAAACAGGCTCTGAAAATCGGAACCATTTCCGGGGTGCTGCTTTATCTTGCCTTTGCCTTTCAGACCTTTGGTCTGGAGCGGACAACCACGGGCATGAATGCCTTTTTGACAGCAGTCAATGTTATCTGTGTCCCCTTTATTGTCTGGATTTTGTATCGCAAAAAACCGGATCCCATTGTGTTTGCGGCCGCAGTGATCTGTCTGATTGGAATTGGCTGCTTATCACTGTCTTCTGGAAGTTTTTCGCTCAATGCCGGAGACTGGCTGACCCTCGTTTGCGCGGTATTGTTTGCAGGTCAGATTGTCTCGCTTTCCAAAGCGGGATCGGCTTCCGCAACGGTCATCAATGCCGTTCAGTTAAGCGTAGCCGCCCTTTGCGCCCTGCCATTTGGCCTGACAACCACATGGCCATCGCATCTTGAAGGCTCGGCGATTCTGTCAGTTTTGTATTCGATTGTTCTGGCGACGTTTGTCTGTTACTGGCTTCAGACAACGGCCCAGCAATATACCTCGCCGGCTGCCTGTTCGATTCTGCTTGGAACCGAGAGTCTTTGGGGCAACTTGTTTGGCTTTCTGATTTTACATGAAGCCAAAACACCGATCATGATTGTCGGCGGCCTGTTAATTTTTGCCTCTGTCTTACTGGTCGAAGCCGCACCGGCCATCGAAGCGTTTCTGGCCAGAAAGCGGGTTCGTCAGGCATAGAATTCCCGGAATGGTGCTTTGTTTTGAATATGTAAAAATTGATTTGAATGCGTTCAAGGTGAATGGCCATGGATCCAGATGACCATTCACCTTTTTCTGTCTGGAAACAAAGCAGGCGGGCAGTCTGGATGTTCTTTAAGGCTTGAAAGGCTTTGAGATTTTAAAAGACCTCTATACTGAAGGAAAAGAAAGCAGGCCATTATGCTCAAACAATATAAATACGATGGATCCGAAGCGATCAATCTGAAAAAAGCACCAACGTCCCCCAAGGACATGAAAAAACACAAAGAGGAGCTGATCGCCAAAACCGCGGCCAATCAGCTTCAGATTCAGCAGCTGCAGGACAAACTGTATGCGGATGGAAGAGAAGGTTTGATTATTCTTATTCAGGCCCGAGATGCGGCTGGTAAAGATGGAACCATCAAACACGTCATGAGTGGTGTCAATCCACAGGGTGTGGATGTTTACAGCTTTAAATCCCCAAGCCATGAAGAACTCGCTCATGACTTCCTGTGGCGTTTTAATAAGGCACTTCCAGAACGGGGCAAGATTGCGATCTTCAACCGCTCCTACTATGAAGATGTTCTGATTGTCAAAGTCAGAGAACTCTGGAAAAAGTACAAACTGCCGGAAAGACTGCTCAATGCGGATATCATTACCCGCCGCTACAAACAGATTTCGGAATTTGAAGAATATCTGTATGACAACGGCTATCGTGTTGTCAAAATCTACCTGAATGTTTCCGCTGAAACCCAGAAAAAACGGTTCATGGAACGTATTGAACGTCCGGAAAAGAACTGGAAGTTCTCCGAAGCGGATTTAAGTGAACGCGGTCTTTGGGATGAATATACCGAAGCGTATGAAGATATGATCAATGCCACATCTACAGAACGCTGTCCATGGTATGTCATTCCAGCAGACAAGAAATGGTATGCGCGCTTCCTGGTTTCTGAAGCCATCCTGAATGCGCTGGAGAAAATTGATCCGAAGTATCCGACCCTGTCCAAAGATCAGGTCGATCAGCTCCATGTTTATAAAGAAGCCCTCGAAAGCGAAAAACCAAGCACCGAAGAAAATACCTTTGAAGCTTCAGCCGTTGAAGTCCGGGCTGCGGGCGGCAGTGTGATCAAAGATAAAGATGTTCAGACGTCTTTAGATACGCAGAACAACTGAAGGCTTTGAAAAGCTCTGAGTGAATCATTTTGAATGAACTTGGTTTCACAATGATTTCAGGCTCTTGTGATCGATATGAAAGCGTTAAACAGCTGGAAAAGAATTGTGTTTTCCGAGGCTGCTGACAAAATTTGATTGATTTACCACTGAGGTAGTGACTAACCGTTGAGCCACTACCTTTTTTTATGTCTAATAAGAAATCACATTGAATACACAAAATCATTTGAAAATATATTGACATTCTATTGCTTCTGTTTTATAATTTAACTAAGGTGGTAATAATATGTTCAAATCTTCTAACCAAATGACTCTTGATTTCAGTCCCTATTCCGCACTTTACGGTATTCTCATCCCTAAAGACAGCTTCTGGAGAAAACTC
>CAJTLE010000069.1 GCA_910577085.1 uncultured Allobaculum sp.
ACTCACCCGTTCGCCACTGAACACCGAAGTGTTCCGTTCGACTTGCATGTATTAGGCATGCCGCCAGCGTTCATCCTGAGCCAGGATCAAACTCTCCATTTGATATTGACTCAACGCTATTGCGTTTTATTTCGTGAATTGATTATTGAAGTATTAAGTGTTGTTCAAGAATCGACGTGTTAATTTCGAATATTGAATTGTCTGTAATCAGAGTTTTCAAAGAGCCATCTGTTTGTGAGTGAATCAATTTCCCTCACAAGGCTTGTTTATCTTATCATCTGCCAGATAAGAAGTCAACATCTTTTGTGAAATATTTTTAATAATTTCACAATCTACGTTTTGTTCGATATCTAAAGATGATTTGCGTTTTGGTTTGACCAGTAGTCGTTCCCTTAACGCTCATATAGGATACCATCTGTCCTGACCAAGGTCAAGTGTTTTTGTGAAAATATTTTATAAATTCACAATTAGATGATTTGGAGAAAATCTGTCAATGACAGCTTCTGTTCATCTTTGGTAATCCAGCTTGCTGTTTTTCGGACTTGAATAACAACTTAGCCATACTACTTTGTTCTTAGAGTTTCTGTCAACGCATTTTCTCAAATTGTCGGTTTAAAGTCGGATGACAGTGCTTTCCATCAAAAATCAGGTGGTTTTCAGCAAAAAACGTGGTATCAACGTCCTCCAATTCTCCTTTGAAAATCCACAAAAAAGGCGGATGAAGTTCTTCTTCATTCGCCGTTTTCTATCTTAGAGGGTTACACCTTGGGTTTTTAGCCTTTTCTCTGGCTTATTTCTGATTTGCTTTCGCGATTTTAACCAGTCGGCTGGCACCTAAGCGGTCAGCGCCCAGTTCCACGAGCTTTTCAGCGTCTTCCATGGTCCCAATACCGCCGGAAGCTTTGACTTTTACCTTTGGATCTGAATATTTGCGAAGTAGTTCTACGTCTTCAAAGGTAGCACCACCTTTGGAGAATCCGGTAGAGGTTTTGATATATTCAGCACCGGACTCATTGACAACTTTGCACATCCGAATCTTTTCGTCTTCAGTCAGGTCGCAGCATTCAACAATGACCTTCAACAAGGCATCTGGAATGGCTTCGCGAACCTGGCGGATTTCATCCAGGACCAGATCATCGCGGTTATCTTTGACCCAGCCTAAGTTGATGACCATATCAACTTCGGTCGCGCCGTTTTCCACTGCATCTTTAGCCGCTGTAACTTTGACGGCTGTGGTGTCATAGCCATTTGGAAAACCGATGACGGTGCATACCGGGATTTTGCCTTCTGCATAGTCACTTGCCTGTTTGACATAGCTGGCTGGAATGCATACGGATGCACAGTCAAATGCGATGCCGTCATCGACAATCTGACGGATTTCATCCCATGTTGCAGTTGTAGACAGTAATGTATGGTCGACTTTTTTCAGAATTTCTTTTTCATTCATTGTATTCACCTGGACTTACAATCTGACAGAGCAGTACTGCTGATCTGATTTCCCAGAAAGAAGCACTGCCCTGTACAGATGATTATTTCTTGTGATCGATGTCTGGTTTCGAAATTCAGGTTCCGTTTGCCTTCTGAATTTCTATTCAGTCTCGAATTCTACTCAAGTCTATTTTTGTATTTTGGGCTTTTGTCTTTTCGATGATTTCAGTCTGTATGTTCAGTCAACGATTTCATCGAGGATTGATTCACCGATCAGATGATCAGCTCTAGGTACATCGAAGTTATCGGAAATCGTTGCACCAATGACAGCAAAAGTATCCTTTTCTTCGAGCGGGCCGCCTTCCTTCATCGAAGGAGACCAGGCCAGGAATGGAACACGTTCACGAGTATGGTCGGTGCCTTTGAACGTTGGATCATTGCCATGGTCAGCTGTGATGATCAACAGGTCATCATCGTTGAGGACTTTCATCAGTTCGCCGAGTTTTTCATCGAAGCGTTCAACTTCTTCGCCATAGCCAACTGGGTTGCGGCGATGGCCCCATTTGGCATCAAAGTCAACGAGGTTGACGAAGCATAAGCCATAGAATTCACATTTGGCGATATCAATGGTCTGCTCCATGCCATGGACAGAAGACTGGGATTTATTGGATTCCGTCAGACCCTGGCCATCGAAAATGTCATAAATCTTGCCGACAGAGATGGTTTCCAGGCCTGCCTGTTTGAGAGCATCCAGATCGGTTTTATCGAATGGCTGCAAAGCATAGTCATGACGATTGGCAGTACGGGTAAAGTGACCTTTGGTCTTGCCGACATATGGACGGGCAATGACACGGCCAACCTTCCATTCTGGTTTCATCGTGATTTCACGGGCAATTTCGCAATATTTGTATAACGTATCCAGGCCCATAGTTTCTTCGTTGCCACAGATCTGTAAAACAGAGTCAGCCGAAGTATAAACAATCAGATGGCCTTCGTTGATTTCTTCTTCACCCAGTTCATCAAGGATTTCCGTTCCGCTGGCAGCCTTGTTACCGATAATTTTACGGCCGGTTCTTTCTTCCAGCTCCGCAATCAGTTCAGGTGGGAAACCATGATCAGTAAAGGTTACAAATGGTTCTTTTGTTTCAAGACCCATCATTTCCCAATGGCCGGTCATTGTATCCTTACCATTGGATTTTTCGCGCAGAGTCGTATATTTGGCCATTGGTTTTTCAACCGGGTCTACGCCCTGCAGGTGATGGAGATTGGCCAGACCAAGTTTTTGAAGGTTTGGAATTTTCCAGTGGTCCATATGTTCAGCAATATGGCCCATGGTATCAGATCCGACATCTCCAAACTTGGCGGCATCCGGTTCTTCACCGGCTCCAAAAGAGTCGATGACGATTGTAAAGATTCGATTGTATTTTTTCATATTGTTTAACGCCGTCCTTTAATATACGGCACACCATCTGCTTTTGGTGCGTTCGATTTTCCGACAAAGAGCATGAGGATCAAAATCGTCATGACGTACGGAAGCATAGCAATGATCTGTGTTGGAAGTCCGCCAGTACCGCCGCCAAAGACAACGGTTAACGCCTGGGCAAAGCCAAACAGCAGGCAGGCCAGGTAAGCACCATGTGGCAGCCAGCGGCCAAAGATAACCGCAGCCAGTGCCATATAGCCCTGACCGGCAATCGATGTCTGCGAGAACTGGGCAACGATAGACAGAGTAACAGCAGCTCCACCCATGCCGGCAAGGAATCCAGACAGGATTACGCAGATATAACGAACGAGTTTGACATTGACACCTAAGGTATCTGCAGCAGCCGGGTTTTCACCGACGGCACGAATGCGCAGACCCCATTTGGTGTGATAGATCACAAACCAGGCAATCGCAACCAGAATAATCGCGATGACAACCATCATATCGACATTCAGATTGCCCAGTATGCCGCTGGCATTGGGTCCAAAGAGTTTTGGCAGTTTGTTGGCAACAGGCTGAGTAACAGCGGAGCCATCAAACGCAAGACGACAGAAGAATAATGCTAAGGCAGGACCAATCAGGTTTAAGGCAACGCCCGACACTGTCTGGTCAGCATGGAATTCGATCGAGGCAATCGCATGGAATAACGCCAGGCAGGCACCGGAAATACCGGCACAGAGGACACCCAGCCATGGATTGCCGCTGAAATAACCAACACTCGCTCCGACGAAGGCACCAATGGTCATCATGCCCTCCATGCCGATGTTTGTAACACCGGAAAGTTCAGAGATTACCCCGCCTAAGGCCGCAAAAGCCATCGGGGTTGCATACATCATCGTAATACCGATGATCAGAGTCAGAGTATTCAACATGAAGCAGCGCCTCCTTTCGCTGCCCGCGCCTGTTCTTTGCGCTTGAGCACTTGTCTTGCCTCCATGCGGTCTGCAATGACTACAACAACATCCTTCAGGGCAACCAGGAATACGATGGTACCGATCAGGATATTAATGATTTCACTTGGCGCGCCAATCATATACTGAATAGACTGACCTGCATACAGAAGGCCGCCAAACAGGAAACCAGAGAAAATACATCCAATAGGACTGCCATCTGCGATAAACGCAACTGACAGACCATTCAGACCGTTGCCTTCAAAGGCAGCCAGCTGCATGACGGCGTGTGGAGCGTTGCCGGCGATATTTAAGGCGCCTGCAAGACCAGCCAGAGCACCAGAAATCAGCATGGCCTGAATCATATTTTTCTTGACATCAATGCCCGCAAATTCAGCGGCATCTTTGTTGTCACCAACCGCGCGCAGCTGATAGCCCTTGGTCGTGCGATAGAGCACGTAAGCCATCAGGATTGCCAGGGCGATGGCGAAGATAAATCCAGCGTTGAAATCTGTTCGCAGAATATCTCCAATATATGGATGATCCGTCATGAACTGGCCAGCTTCGGCCGTGGATTTCCAGTTTGGAAAGAACGTTGTCCAGCCGGCCTGGTCAATTGGATACGCACCGGATGTGTTGGGTTTATGGAAAGCATCCAGGTTAATGATCCAGTTGGAAAAATACAGGGCGATCCAGTTGAGCATGATTCCTGAAATAACTTCATGAATTTTAAAGCGTGCTTTTAACCAGCCGGAAAAAGCACCATATAAGGCACCCGCTGCAATACCAGCCAGTAAAACCAGCGGCAGCTGGAGAATGGCTGGCAGATGGATGGAAATGCCCACCAGGTTGGCAGCCAGAGCACCGACGATGTACTGACCTTCGGCGCCAATATTAAACAGGCCCATCTTATAGGCGAAAGCAACCGAAACACCAGTCAGAATCAACGGTGTAGATTTGACGACAATATTGGCCAGGTATTTTGGACGGCCGATAATGCCGGTCAGTAATGCATGAAAAGCTGCAAATGGGTTATATCCGGCAAAGGACAGGATAAAACCCGCAAGAATAAAGCCAAATAAAATGGCAATCAGAGTTCCCGTTACCGGTTTTTTGAGAATTTGAATGAAGCGTGTCATGAGAGACTACCCCCTGCCATCAACAGACCAATTGTCTGTTCATCAACTTCACCCTGTTTGAATTCACCCTGAATATGACCGTCATAAATGACACCGATTCGATCGGAAACAGACATGACTTCATCCAGTTCCAGAGACACAAGCAGGACAGCTTTTCCTTTGTCTCTTTCTTTAATCAGCATGTTGTGCACTGTTTCAATTGCTCCAACATCCAGCCCACGGGTTGGCTGTACCGCAATCAGCAGATCCGGATCATTGGCAATTTCACGGGCGATAATGACTTTCTGCTGGTTACCACCCGAAAGGCCGCGGATTAAGTTCTTTTCGCAATCATCTGGACGGATATCGTATTCCTTGATGAGCTCTTTGGTTTCCTGCTCAATTGGTTTCGATTTGAGGATGCCATTTTTCGAATACGGTTCTTTCATATAGGTATCGAGAATGACATTTTCTTCTACCGTAAAATCAGGAATCAGTCCGCGTTTTTCACGGTCTTCGTGAATTGTAGAAATCTTGTGATTCATTGTATTGCGCGTCGTGGTGTTCTGGATTTCTTCACCGTTCATCGTGATCTTTCCAGAATCTGCTTTGCGCAGGTTGGTAATGACTTCGATCAGTTCCTTCTGACCATTGCCATCAATACCGGCCAGGCCATAGATTTCCCCTTTACGCAGTCTTAAATTCATATCTTTTAAGGCTGGAATGCCACGGGCATCTTTGGCATTGACATTTTCCATGGTGAAAACTTCTTCTTTTGGAACAGCCGGCGTCTTTTCGACTTTCAGTTTGACTGCATGGCCAACCATCATGTCAGCCAGCTGGTTTTCATCGATGTTGATCAGAGCAACTGTATTAATCCACTTGCCGCGGCGGATAATGGTGCAGTAATCCGAGGAAGCCAGGATCTCTTTTAATTTGTGCGTGATAATGATGATGGTTTTGCCATCTTTGACTAAACGCTGCATGATGATCATCAGCTCATTGATTTCCTGCGGGGTTAAAACGGCAGTCGGTTCATCCAGAATCAGAATATCCGCGCCGCGGTAAATTGCCTTCAGGATTTCAACACGCTGCTGCATGCCGACGGAAATATCAGAAATCAATGCATCCGGATCAACTTCCAGGCCGTACTTGTCGACAAGAGCCTGGACATCGCTCTTGGCTTTTTTCATGTTCAGAACGCCAAAGCCGCTGCATGTTTCTTTTCCTAAAATAATGTTCTGGGCAACTGTAAAGTTCTCCACCAGCATAAAGTGCTGGTGCACCATGCCGATGCCATTGGCAATGGCAACGTTTGGGTTTTTCATATCCACTTTTTTACCATACAGGTAAATCTCGCCTTCATCCGGCTGATAAAGTCCATACAGGATATTCATCAAGGTCGTTTTTCCGGCACCGTTTTCACCTAAGATGGCGTGGATACTGCCTTTTTGCACATTCAGATCGACAGAATCCAGAGCGGTGTGGGTCCCAAACCGCTTGGTAATGCCATGCATCTGAACCGCATACTTATTATCGGGTACCATAATGATATTGCTCCTTCACCTCCAGAAACGCTCGGCGCCTTACAGGTCGCGGCCAGATCCCTCTGGTTTTTTCTGGAGACATTCGCTCGTTTTGAATGGAGCGCCATGCACAGACAAATTCTCTTTTGTCACTTAATCTTTTTGTCTCTTTCTTGATTTACGGATAAAGCGTAAAGAGAATTTTTGTCGGCATTTTGATTTTTCTATACTTTTGTTTCTATGTTTGTTTCTATGTTTGTTTCTATGTTGGATGATTTGATTGTTTCAGTTTTTCTGATTCTGTCTGGAAAAGCTGCCTCAGGCAGCCTTCAGGTCCGGCTTTTTTGAATCTGCCGGTCTGAGACCTTCTCGTTTATTTCTGCCTGTTTCTGTCTGATCATTCCCACGTAATTATTCTTATATGAATATGAGCAGTGATGAATCCACTGAATCAGACTGGATATTCAAAGTTCGAAGCGGATTCATCCCGGGCAAGGTCAGCCCAGAAAGACAGGCCATTGGCCCGGCTTTTAAAAACAGTCAAGGGCAAGTCAGCCAGAGGGCAGACCGCCAGTCAAAAAGCAGTCAGGCTTTGAACCTATTTGGTTCCATTGAGGTTGGCAATAAATTCGTTGTAGGTTTCTTCCGTTGATGGAGCAACCAGGTCGCCATTGATGATCATTTCCTGAATTTCCATGGCTTTATCGTAAACGGCCGGATCCATGTTCTTATTGACTTCCGGAATTCCAACACCATTTTCCTTCAGTCCATAGGAGAAGGTCTTGCCGCCGATTTCTTCGCCGTCCATATCCATTTTGGAAATGGATTCAACCGCAACATCAACGTTTTTCAGTCCACTGGTCAGAACGTTGTCAGGAGCCAGGTAGGACTGGTCGGTATCGACACCGATCGCCATTTTATTGTTTTCCTTGGCGGATTCAATCACGCCAAATCCGGCACCGCCGGCGGAGTGGAAGACAATATCGCAGCCATTCGCAAACATCTTGTTGGCAATTCCTTTTGCTTTGGCTACATCGGAATAGGATTCCGTGAACTGTTCCTGGACTTCGATATCTTTGCCCAGTTCAGCGGCCGCGTAGGCAACGCCGGCCAAGAAGCCATATTCGAACTGGTCGTTAACGAAGGTTTTCATGGCACCCACATAGCCGACTTTATCGGTCTTGGTCGACAATCCGGCAATGTAGCCAACCAAAAAGGAAGACTCTTCTGCCTTAAAGACAACACCCGTTACGTTTTGCGGGGTTTCTTCAAAGGACTGGTCAATGATCGCAAAGTTGATATCCGGGTTCATTGCGGCGACCTGCAGCAGGGAATCCGCCAGGGAGAAACCAATTCCCCAGACAATATCCGGGTATGTATCCGTTGCCCGGTCCAGGTTGGTCGTAAAGTCAGACGCCTGTTTACTTTCGAGATAGCGGATCGTCGAACCTGTGCTGTCCCGGAAGTTCTTCAGTCCTTCCCAGCTTGACTGGTTAAAGGACTGGTCGTTGATGCCTCCTGTATCGGTGACCATGATCGCCTGGTAGGTGTCATCATCTTTTTCGTTCATGGCGCAGCCACTGCCGCCTATGGCTAAGCACAGACTCAGCAGGCCTGCGGCAATACATTTTGCGCGTTTCATAATTATTCTTCTTTATCTTGTGTATGTAGGGATATTTCAATCCAATCCTGAAGCCGGGCGGAATTATTCAGCCAGTTCCAGGGCAATTTTCATCATGTCGGTAAAGCTGGTCTGACGATCTTCTGAACTTAAGGACTCGCCGCGGAATGGGGCATCCGAGATCGTCAGCAGGCATAAAGCCTTTTTATGCGCCTTGGCAGCATTCATATACAGGGCTGCAGCTTCCATTTCCGTTGCCAGCACACCCATTTCAGCCCACTTGGACAGAGCGGTTTCATCTGCGGAATAGAACACATCCGTCGATAAAATATTGCCGGCTGTAACAGGAATATTCAGCTCTTCGGCTGCCTTTACGGCTTTGGTAATCAGTCCGAAATCGGCAATTGGCGCAAATGTTCCTGGCAATTTGAACTGGGAAGCATAGTTGGAATCTGTGCAGGCTCCAACACCGATGACAACATCTCTCAGTTTTGCATCATCGCTTAACGCGCCGGCACTGCCAATGCGGATAATCTGGTCTACATCATAGAAATTGAATAATTCATACGTGTAGATGCCTACACTTGGCATTCCCATGCCGCCGCCAAAAACAGTGACTGGTTTGCCTTTATACGTTCCGGTATAGCCCAGCATGCCGCGCACACCATTGACCTGTCTTGGGTTTTCCAGGAAAGTCTCGGCGATAAACTTTGCGCGCAAAGGGTCACCAGGCATCAGGACGGTTTTGGCGATGTCTTCTTTTTTGGCCTCAATGTGGGGGGTTGGGATATTGCTCATAGTTTTCTCCTTTTTACACAGAATTTGGATTTGCCTGCCTGGCAGAAAAACGTCCGGCCAGATGGGAATCTTGAAAACAAAGTCCGATAACGACCCGTTGCGGCCTGTCTGCCACCGGTCCGTTTACCATTTGCGAAAGGATAGAAAGGATAGATGAATCAGCGAGACTTGATGAATATCGCATGCTTTGATGGAAAATCCACAAGTCCGGCTTTTCCTCTTCTTTCAAGAGTGGTGCGAGCCCGCAACGGAAGTTTGTAACGGAAGTTCGCAGCAGAAATTCGTAATAGAATCTCGCAATAGAATTTAATGATCAAAGGCATGGAGAAGAACATTCCATTCTTTTCCTCCAGCTTATTTCCTGAATTCTCAGTCTGTCTTTCTGTGCCTATCTATTAATACCATTATCAGACATTTTTGAATTTTAATGTGTTGTTTGCTTGTGAAGAGACGAAAAGCGTTATGGGACAACTGTTTCGTTTGACAGCAAGGGTTGAGTGAACAGGCTGGATGAACAACTGAATCAATAAAAGAAGATTCTTATCCAGATCGTATCCTCAAAGCTATTGTGTTTTCTTAATATTCAGCGGTTTTGAGTACACCCTCTGTGCGCTGAAAAATTTCAGGATGAAGATCCATCCACTTTTCAATACTGTCGGCAATGCCCTGTGCATCCAGGCCGCATTCATGAAGCAAGGCCTTGCCAGGACCCGAATGACCAAAGACATCTCGAACACCCAGTCGCTTGATCAGTAAAGGATGATGTTCACTTAACGTGTCACACACTGCGTCGCCAAGACCGCCGATAATGTTATGTTCTTCGACGGTCACAAACCCCTTCACCTGACGCACCGTATCCACCAGCAGCTCTTCATCGAGAGGCTTGATAGTTCCCATGTGAATGAGCGTGGCCTCAATGCCATGATCGGCAAGCAAGTCGCATGCTTCCAGCGCTTCTGCACTCAGAATCCCGGTGGAAACAATCGCAATGTCTTTGCCTTTGCGAAGGATTTCGCCATGGCCGGGTTCAAACTGATAGTCATCCCCATGAATAATCGGGGTGGCCTGGCGGGAAAAGCGAATATACACCGGTCCATCCAGTTCATAAGCGGCCTTGACCATCGCTCTGGCCTCCGGATCATCGACTGGGCAGAAAATCGTCATCTGGGGAATTGTGCGCATCAGCGCGATGTCTTCCAGACACTGATGGCTGGCGCCATCTTCACCGACGCTTAAGCCGCCATGTGTCGCGCCGATTTTGACATTCAGGTGCGGATAGCCGATGGTGTTGCGGATCTGTTCAAAAGCCCGGCCGGCCGCAAACATCGCAAACGTCGAAGCAAAAGGAACCAGTCCAGTGGTAGAAAGGCCAGCGGCAACGTCCATCATATTGGCTTCCGCGATACCGCAGTCTATGTGACGCTCTGGAAAGGCATCTCGAAACAGGCAGGTCTTGGTCGCATTGGCCAGATCAGCATCCAGAACGACCAGGTTGTCTGCCTGGCTTCCCAGCTCTTTTAAAGCTTCTCCATAACTCTGGCGAGTGGCAATCCGGACCTGTTCTTTTTCATTTGTCATGACTGCATCGCCTCCAGTCTTTCCCTGGCCTGGGCCAGTTCGGCCATGCCCCGGTTAAACTGTTCTTCATTTGGAGCTTTACCATGCCACTCCACCCGATTTTCCATATAGGAAACGCCCTTGCCTTTAATGGTCCTGGCCAGCAGCACGGTCGGTTTTCGGGAGTGACGGTGGGCTTCGAAATCATCAAAGCCTTCTTCAATGGAGCTGAAGTCATGTCCATCGATCACCTTGACATTCCAGCCAAAGGAGCGGAATTTATCCGCGATTGGATACGTATCCATGATGGTTTCCGTCGGTCCGTCCAGCTGCAGCCCATTGACATCGACGATGACACACAAATGATCCAGCTGGAACTGGTGGGCAAATAAAACAGCTTCCCAGATCTGGCCTTCTTCAATTTCGCCATCTCCGACCATGACGTACACATTTTCATCCTTACCCTGGAGCTTTAACCCCAACGCCATGCCAGCCCCTGTAGAAAGGCCCTGGCCAAGTGAGCCTGTCGACATATCCACGCCGGGAACTGTGTTCATATTCGGGTGCCCCTGCAGATACGAGTCAATGTGCCTTAACGTCGGCAGATCCCGCTGGGGAAAATACCCACGCAAGGCCAGAACCGAATACAAGGCCGGAGCCGTATGTCCTTTGGATAAAACAAAGCGGTCGCGATCCTTCCAGCGCGGATTGAGCGGATCAATTTTCATCTGGTCAAAATACAGATACGTCAGCACATCAGCAGCCGACAGACTGCCGCCGGGATGACCAGCTTTGGCGCCATATACACTTCTTAAAATCCCTTCTCGAGTCATAATCGCCAGACGCTCTAAAGTCTGTTCGCGAATGACATCCATGATTACGCCTTCTTTCTAAGTTCGTGTTTTGAAACTCAAAGGGAAAACAACCGCCCAAAAGACCACAGGTTTGCTGGGGTGGCCAAATGGAAAGTCTTCGGGATTTCTTTCGAACACCCAAAATTCCAAAGCGGTCTGCTTTCCATCTGCCTCTGAATCAGGATCTGGAAAGTGACCTGAATCCAGAAGAGCCCTGCAGTTTTGTTCTTGTTGAATCAACACTTTTATTCATTTCGAACTTATTCAAACTGTTCAATTTCCGTCTTTCTTCACTTGCGATCTTACCCCGTATATTTTAGAAAGCGCATTCATATGCCTGTATCCTTTTAGACAATTTGGGTGACGCGTTCATTTCTTTCCCACAATCATGGCTTGAATTCCCCATGTTTATGCGGCATATTCCGATTGATCCTTCCATCCAGAATGGACAATTATATTTTCATCTGCTTTTTGGTCTTACCATTTTCACTTTTTCTTTAGCCTTGCTTTCAATTTGTCTGTTCAATCTAGACATTTTCCAAATCACTTTTTACTGGTTTTAGATCATCCGGCCCCCTTTGTGGAAACCAAGCTTCTATAATGGTGCTGAAAGCGTTATCACACAATTACATTTGTCCAGATCCTGTTTTTCGGGCTTCTGGCTTCTTTTTCCCGCCCACAAAATCGACGGGCGGTTTTCTTTCCTCCCATTGAACCGAAAGAGTCGCAAAAAAAGCCAGACCTGGTTGCAGGAGCGGACAACATAATCTGCATGCCCCTACAGATGTTGCAGGCAAGACAGACAGACAACAAGGAGATGGAATATCACAATGAAATATGCCGAACAAGGATATGAGTACCATATCAACATGAAAAAAGGAGATGTCGGAAAGTATGTCCTGCTTCCTGGCGACCCCAAACGCACCAAAAAAATTGCCGCATACTTTGACAATCCTCATTTAGTTGCGGACAGTCGTGAATTTGAAACCTGGACCGGCACGCTCGATGGCGTTCCAGTTTCAGTCACTTCCACTGGCATCGGTGGTCCTTCTGCAGCCATTGCGCTGGAAGAATTGGCTAACCTGGGCGCGGATACCTTTATCCGCGTTGGAACCTGCGGCGGCATGCAGCCGGAAGTCGAATCCGGCTCCGTCATGATCGCCAATGGGGCCGTCAGAGCGGAAGGCACATCGCGCGAGTATGCACCAATCGAATTTCCGGCCGTTGCAGATTTTGACGTCGTCAATGCACTGGTTGCCGGCGCAAAAAAACTGGATGCCCCGCATTGTGTTGGAGTCACCCAGTGTAAAGATTCCTTCTATGGCCAGCACAATCCAGAAACGATGCCGGTTTCTTATGATCTGGAACAGAAATGGGAAGCATGGAAACGCCTTGGCGTTAAAGTTTCCGAAATGGAATCGGCCGCCCTGTTTACCGTCGGCGCGTACCGTGGCGTGCGGGTAGGATCCATTTTCATGGTTATCGGAAACCAGGAACGTGAACGTCTTGGCCTGCCAAACCCCATTGTTCACGATACCGACCTGGCGATTCGGGTAGCCATTGAAGCGATGAGAGAGCTGATTGCCAATGACAGACGAAACGAAACTGCCGCTGAGTAAAGAGCTGCTTCATCGGGCAATTGAAACCGCCTTTGAAGCCGCCAAAAAGGCATACGTTCCGTATTCGCACTTTCCGGTGGGAGCGTGCATTATTACCTGTGATGACACTTTGATCCCGGGTGCCAATATTGAAAACTCGTCGTATGGTCTTTCAAACTGTGCGGAACGGACCGCCATGTTCTCTGCCGTCATGCAAGGCTATCTGAAAGATCGCATCAAAGCCTTAGTGGTTGTGGCCCCAACAGAAGAAATCACCCCGCCCTGCGGCGCCTGCCGCCAGGTGATGCTCGATCTGCTCACCCTGAATACCCCAGTGATCTGCACCAACCACAAAGAAATCAAAATCTTCACGGTCAGTGAGCTGATGCCCTTTGCCTTTTCGGATGAAAGCATGAAATAACCACCATCTGGTTTGTTATCAGCAAGCCAGTCAAATAAAATCTCCCTGAAGCCGTTGATATCTATCAGAAACTCAGGGAGATTTTTATTGCGATCTCATTCATTTCAGATTCAATCGCTCTGTCTTTTCGTCAAAAAAGATAAAAATTTCATTGATCCTTATAATAAAAACAGACAATAACGAAAACAGCTGACCAAAAAGATCAAGAGTAAAACGGCTTTTCGCTTTTGACACAACAAAAAAGACAGAAAGCCGCCCGCTGTTACCGGATTGGCAAGTGCTCTTGCTGAAGCAGTCCATTTTTCAAGAAAGGAAGTTCTCCGATGGGAAAATCTAAAATGAAAGCAAAATCCGCGGTGAAGAAAAACACTGCCGCCACACCGATTCCACAAAAAAAGCCCTACAATCTGATCATGCCTGATGTGTATTCAAGAAGATATCTCAATGATCTCTACCGCCAGGCCGGTTTCAAAGATACGGATTCACGGATGCTTCGCAAAATTCTGAAGGGATTTTCGAATTATGCCGGATGCTATCCGGTCAAAGAAATCTGGGAATATATTGAGAAACGAGAACCAGGACGGTTTACCCGAAATCAGTTTATCGAATTTTTAAAAGTTGCCCGCTATGAAGATGAAGGATATGTCCTTCTCAGCTACAACGACTTTCACGGTCGATCCGATTTTTCAGATCCAATCCGAAGTGAAATTGTCAATCTGACGATCCTGTCCAAACCAGGTGCCCAATCCTTTGACTGCGACCGTTATGATCAGATCAAAAGCACCATGTCGTGGCTGCTTTCTATTCCTGATCCATCATTTCTGCCTATTGAGTTTTATGCAGATGAGCAAGCTGTTCCTGCTTCCGAGCCCAGAGACCGGCTGATTGGTCTTCTGGCCTTTGCGGTTTTTAAAAGCATTGATATCGCCGCTCTCCCTTTCGATTCCGATAAAACAATTCCTGAACTTAGAGATTATTTGTTGGCTGAGCACCTAAAGGTCTGTCCCTACATTCCAGAGCGCATCAAGACCATGTATGCAAACTACTTTCACTTCACCTTCAATTCAAAATAAGTCAGGACACATTCCTGGTTTCTACAAATTCTGATCGCCTGATCACGCAAAAAATCCCTGAAGAACATCGGATTTCTCCTTTATTCTTCAGGGATTTAACTTTGTCTGGCGACTTCCTATTTTTGCTTTTACACTATCGTCGGCGTTCAATGGCTTAACTTCTGTGTTCGAGATGGGAACAGGTGTGACCCATTGGCTATCGTCACCATACTGGTTTGTCTTGCGACTTAACCATTCTATCTCATGGATCTTTCAAAAACAAACACCAGCTTCGACATAACCTTGGTTACAGTTATGATCTGATCATTTCTGATCGTCTTGTTTCTTATCGGAAGAAAAACAGCTGTGATCAATGATCCTGTCATCTCACTTCTGCCTTCTTCCATCTCGTTATCTTAGATTAAGCTTTCGACCGATTAGTACTGGCCAACTTCACGGATCACTCCGCTTCCATCCCACAGCCTATTTCCTTGTAGTCTTCAAGGGGTCTTATATACCGCAGATCTTATCTTGGGGCTGGCTTCGCACTTAGATGCTTTCAGCGCTTATCCATTCCCTGCTTGGCTGCCCGGCTGTGCCACTGGCGTGACAACCGATGCACCATTGGCAGGTCCATCCCGGTCCTCTCGTACTGAGGACAGCTCCCCTCAGATCTCCTGCGCCCACAACAGATAGGGACCGAACTGTCTCACGACGTTCTGAACCCAGCTCGCGTACCGCTTTAATGGGCGGACAGCCCAACCCTTGGAACCGAATCCAGCTCCAGGATGCGATGAGCCGACATCGAGGTGCCAAACCCCGCCGTCGATGTGAACTCTTGGGCGGGATCAGCCTGTTATCCCCAGGGTAGCTTTTATCCGTTGAGCGACGGCCCTTCCATTCGGTACCGCCGGATCACTAATCCCGACTTTCGTCCCTGCTCCACTTGTTGGTGTCGCAGTCAGGCGCGCTTATGCATTTACACTCTCTGTCTGGTTTCCATCCAGACTGAACGCACCTTTGGGCGCCTCCGTTACTCTTTAGGAGGCGACCGCCCCAGTCAAACTGCCCGCCTGGCACTGTCTGTAAGATTCTCTCTTCACGTTAGGGCTTCAAATCATCAGGGGCGGTATCCCAACGGCGGCTCCAAAGAAACTGGCGTTCCTTCTTCTCTGCCTCCCGCCTATCCTGTACATGATCATCCA
>CAJTLE010000070.1 GCA_910577085.1 uncultured Allobaculum sp.
CGTAGCTAATATTGTATAGGAATGATGAACGATTTACACTCACCTGTTTGGTGAAAAGCAAAATGGCCGGAAACACGTTCTTTAAAGGTGTTTCCGGCCATTTGTCGTTTTTGATGAATTGTTCAGGAAAAATTTATTACGAAATACATCTGATCAATATTAATATCTTCATTAATATCTTCTGTTTGGATCATTATTTGGATTGTAGGAACCAGTCTGATTTGCGTTATATCCACTCTGATTTTGCTGGTGGTAATTGTTGTAGTCAGGCTGGTACTGCTGGCTGCTCTGATTCGGATAGCCATTGTCGTATCCACCATTGTTATTCATCGGCTGATTCATCTGGTTCTGGCCATACCCTGCCTGCTGATTCATCTGGTTCTGGCCATACCCTGCCTGCTGATTTTGCTGGTTATACTGCATATATGGATTTGGCTGCTGATTCTGGTATCCGCCTCCATATCTGTGATTTTGCATGGGCTGGTTTATCTGGGCGCTGCTGCAGCCGCTGTTATGGATATCTTCTTCCATATTATTATCCAAGGCCGTAATAATGGTTGGTTGTTCGGTGTACGGGCTGGCAGAACGGGTAATACCAAGGGCTTCAAGCTGGCTCTCTGTCCGGCTGCTGCTTGCCTTGCAGTAGAATTTAGGCGGGTTATCATGCAGAATTACTTCCTGAATGGAACCAGAGTTGTTGCCATTGGATCCATAAACTTTCAAAATCACGGTGACTCTGGATCCTTTGGCTGGTTCATACCCTTCTTTCATTTCCAGATCCGCCAGGTTGGCTTGTCCCTGGTCGTAGTCGGCAAGATTGACTGACAGTCTTGGAAATCTTCTTCGGTTGTAGTTGTTAGCAGACAGGGTCTTGAAGTTCATCATTTTCTTTCCAGAGGTCCTGGAAATGTAGCTGACTGAATCAATGTATTCGGCAACAAGCGATGTCTTGCAAAGGCATGATACTTTTGGATCGGAAACTGTAAGACTGATAAACGGTTTTGTCTGGGGGTATCTGGATCTTGAGTGTCTGTTGTAGTCATCCAGCTCTTCCCCTTCATAAAATCTTGTAATGTGGCTGAATTCGACAATGCCGTCAATAAGCAGCAGGTCTTCGGGCCGGAAGTTGTTGAGTGTAATGCGGTTTCCACTATATCTGCCGCCATAATTGTTATTTATGTAGTTTGAATTGTTCATACCATTATTATAGCTGTTTGACGCCTTTACGCCATTTTGCCTGGACAGATCTCTGCCTCTGACACTGTCTCTGGTCTCCAAAAGGAATCGATGCGAACCACAGATGGCATTTGGATGTCGCAGTTGAATTTACCAGCATCATCTATATTGCTGAAACAGTTCAT
Source organism: uncultured Allobaculum sp. (assembly GCA_910577085.1). Classification (GTDB taxonomy): domain Bacteria; phylum Bacillota_I; class Bacilli_A; order Erysipelotrichales; family Erysipelotrichaceae; genus Allobaculum. The sequence continues at coordinate 1,362 of CAJTLE010000070.1, forward strand.
GTCTGAATTGAAATCCCCATATGATATGGAGCAAGCTATTCTTTGTGTTGAGAATGGGCCTGGTTGCTCACCCCCCTCTATATCTTGTCTTGCGGCTTTTTCTTGCGTGGCGGACTTCTTCTTGAAAAGAGCGGTTTGGTCACATTGGATCGGCACTGGACATTTCAGGCAAACAGTTCTGTTGCTTCAGTTCCCTTGCCAGGGTTGTCAATTTTTTATGCTCTGCTCACCACACGTTGTTTCGAGCAGGCTTTTAAAGACGAAGCACAGAGATTAAGATAAGGTATCGTCTTAAAGATACGATGATATAAGCAGCAGCGTATGGAGTATCTTCACCAAGGCTGTCTCTAGATGACAGCTGAAACGGCCCTGTCAAACGATCGGGGTGATTCGATTCTCAAGACTTGCCATGGGGCTAATCGCAGTCTTTTTGATGCTGAATGTCTACAATGAAGTCAAGACCATATTGACGACATGCTGACTTGAAATTTCGGATCGAATACGGTTTGGCTTGGCCGGTAAATCTGGATCAGTATGAGGCAACGCATGAAATACGCCCGAGTTTGACCAGTTGGATCCAGAGGGTAGATCAAATATTCGAGGATTGAATTCGTACTCTGTAATAAAGAAATGAGGAATTACAATGAGAACTTTAACTGTTCTGCTTCTGACCGGAGGCCCTGGCGGGGGCAAAACCGAAGCGGCCGCCTGGCTGAAAAAGAAGCTGGAAGAAGAAGGCTTTGGTGTAGTGGCTGTTCCGGAAGCGGCAACCGAACTGCTTCTTGCCGGATTGGACTGGCGAAATTCGATGGAAAATTCTGACTTCCAGAAAGCACAGCTCGAACTTGGACTGTTTCGCGAAGAGCTGTATAAGCAGTATGCATCAAAGCTCTACAATCCGAATGTAATCATGCTTTGCGATCGGGGCGTTCTGGATGGCAGCGGTTTTATCGAGCCAGAGCTGTTTGCCAGAACGCTTCAGGAAAAAGGCCTGGACAGAAATGAACTGCTCAAACGCTACGATGCTGTATTCCATCTTGAAACAGCTGGCCGTAACAACGATAACTTCTACACTCTCAAAAACAACAAAGCCCGTATTGAAACGGCCAGTGAAGCAGCGGCGGAAGATGAAGTCCTGGTTCAGACGTATAAGGATCATCCCTACCATGTTGTTATTCATTCTCAAAAGGATGTTGAAGCCAAATTTGAACATCTGCTTGATGAAGTAAATCAGTTTCTTGCCAAAAAAGGCGTACATCCTTTGCCCTCAGGGCAGTCCTTCTAAAAAACTTTCCAGCAAGATCAGCCTGATTGATAGCTGTTTATTTGTTCGCAAGGTCTCATTTGTGTGGACACTCTCTGATCAGAAAGAAACCCGCCAGACCAGTATTATACTGGGTCTGACGGGCTGTTTTCGTTTTAGATTGGGCTGAATTCTTGCATCTTGCCCAACGATGTCATTGCTTTTCAAACTCATCAATGATTTTTAAAAGCTCAAGTTCCGTGTATTCAAGGTTTCTTGCACCGATGTAACGCAAAGGAACAGTTCTTCTTTCTGTTCGGGAAGCGCTTCTGACCTTGTAGTAGGCGCCATGGCAGAGCCAGTTGGTAAAAAGAATGCACAGATCCGCTGACGAGACAACCGATGGCGGAAAACCTTCATCCGGGTAAATACGAATGCTTCTGTATCTTTCCTTGAGCAGGGAGCAATATTTTGGGTGGCCGCCGATAAAGACCACATTTCTTTCCTTCAGAAACCTGTCAATTCTCTGCCGGTCCGCATCACTGACGACGGGTACACTGGAAGCAGATTCGTTTGCGCGGGTGAAAATCAGCTCTCGCAGCCGATACAGCTCTTCCTTTTCCTGCTGGTTTTCCTGATTTTGATCAAGTGCCTGTTCCAGCTGCTTTTTCAGACTCCTGTTTTGTGCAAGAAGCCTGTCTTCGGCCTCTTTGCGTCCCCTGCTGTAGGCATCCGTTCTGCCCTGGGCAACAGTCTGGCGCAGAATCTTGTTTTCATCCCGAAGAAGGGTGATTTCATTTTGCAGGTAGTCCAGCTCGTTTTGCATATCGCCGGCCCAAACATTTTGATCCAAAAAAAGCTGATCAGCCAGCAGACCTGTATGGCGGGCATAGTTGTCTACTCTTAGCCGCATCGTAAAATTGCTCAGCCGGCTGACCAGAGTCAGAATCCATGCCTGAACGGGCCAGGACAGCGAGTCAAACTCCTTTTTTATTTCCGGCTTTTCTTTAAGCAGGGAAAGGATGTTAAAGACGCCGTCTTCAATCAGCATCATATCTTTGGTTTCATCCGGCTGGAAGGGAAAATCCGGCACAATGGGTATAGAAGCATTCAACATAAGACACAGCTCATTGTAGAGGTTTCGGTATTCTTCCTTTTCATCCAGCTTGACCAGCATCAGATCGAACAGATAGTCTGCCCGCTGATCCTCTTTATCAATCGTTTGATCCACTTCTACATCCACTGCCGGTCCTAAATCGTGTATGGTCGCTGCCCGCAGGTAGAGCACAAACGGCGACATCATCGCTTCTACAAAGCGGCCATTCAGTATGAGGCGAAGAAAGAAGGCCGCATAATACGGTTCTCTAGTACAGGCATCACCAGCATCAGCTCCTTCCAGAAGCAGCTGACGATCCGCTTTGGGCGCATGCAGAAAATCGGACACCAGATACTCTGCCAGCTCCCCTTTTAAAGCCGGCGTACTCGCCGACCGAAGAACGGTGCACAGCTGCAAAAAGAACTGATATTCCAGAGAGGTCAAAGCAGCCAGAGCGCTTTCTTTGTCGCCTTCATAGGTCATGAGAGGATATCTGTCGGGATCCTTGTCATGAAGTTCCACAATCTGCTTATACAGCGTTTCGATATGCTTTACAAAATCGTAGTTGATGATGCGCAAAGACTTATCCTCATAAAGAAGGTGCAAGGCCAGGGAGGCAATGTGATAAAACTGCATTTTGGCGACATGATCAGGGGAAACTGGCGTTGAGGACATGAGTACAAGTCCGAAAATCCCGGCAATCTGGTTGAGTACGTCTTTTTCTTCCAGTTCATGCAGAACGTTGTGTCTTGCACGCTCAAAGTCGTCCTCATTTTCCAAAATGAAAAGCCCCACCATTTCAGAAAAAAGCAAAGCTGTCGCAAAGCATGGAACAATTTTCTGACAAAATTTTACGGCCTGCAGGGCGGCTTCAATGATATCTATATCCTGCTTGAACAAAACATAGAAGCTCTCTTTCGTTTTAAGCAGGGACGGATTGGCGATGGCTGAAAAAAGAAGATCGGCAAAGTAGTGATCGGTGTCCTGGCTGTCGTCGTCTTCCCCTTCTACCAGCTCCATTAAGGCATCCAGCTTTCGAAAAGCTTTGGGATCCGAATGTTTCAAAACCAGACTGGACGTATTTTCCAAAAGAAAATCAGGGTCTCCATCCTCCTGAAACAATAAGCTGTCTTCTGGCTCATTTTGCCTGGCCATAGCCCCGTAGAAGCGTTTTGATATCTTTTCAAAGTTGCGCTCATCCTTTGATCAAATTCGCTGCAGAACTCTTCATTTGCCACACCAGCAAGCTTGATCAATGCACCCGAATACTGCTTTTCATCTTCCGGCACCAGGATGGCTCCCTCTAACAGCTGAATGGCCAGTCTTTGAAAAGCAGGCGACTTTTTTTGCCCTTCCCTTTCTGGCTCAGACATTGCGGCAGCTTTTTAGCATCCGATCCGTCTTTTCAGAAATATTTTTTTCGCTCCATCCAAAAAAGATGGTAAGATTGGTCTGCACTTTGCAAAGCAGATCAGATATAAAGTCTGTTGCTTGTGCTTTGGAGCGCATCGCCTTTTTGGCATCCAGAACAATCCGGCGCACAGTTTTGCTTTTGGTGTTTTCCTTTTTAAACACAGCAGGCGCCAGAAATGGACCGCCGGCCTCGATGACCTGCTTTTCCAGCTCCTGTTTCCACTGGTCATCTGTTACATGGGTAAACAGAAAATGCATGGGGAGCATCAGCATCAGGCCATCTTCCAAAGGATGCTCAGCAAGATTTTCCAGATACACTGCCTGAGCAGAAGAAGATTCAAGAAACAGAAGAAGTTCTTCTTGTTCGAGCGTCATAGAATTAGGTTTTCTTTCTTCAATATCAATTATTGTAATGCAGGATCACCCCATTTTGAGACAACTCAGGTAATCATTTTACGACCTAATATAGATTACATACGAAAACCCCCGCATTCATCAATCCGTCCTATTTATATTTCTCTTCGCTTACATTTGTATCCATAAGCGTATCAGTAAACGGTTTTTACTTCAATGGTTCATCTTTTATTCCATCCTTTTTGATCCAGTTTGCTGCCATATGGTTTCAGCAAGTGTTTCAAAAAATGATTCTAATTTTGTTTCAGTTTTGTTCCCCGATTTGCTTCATTAGCTGTTTCGTTCTATGGTTCCCTGTTTGTTTCTATGATCGCTACAAAAATTTGTTGCAATGTGGATACAGTTTTGCAGCAGAATAATGAGTACTTTCATTTGGTTCCTGTAATTACTGCAATGGATTGGAGCAAATGTGGTCAGGTAAAGAGTCTAAGAAAAAGTTTGATTGTCTTTTTTCTCATTCGAAAAATATCTACTCCATAATTTACTGAAGATTTGTCAAGATTCTTTTCTATCTTGGAAAAGAAATGTTAAAATATGAGAAAGAATTTGCTGTATGTAACTTATATTAAGTCGAAAAATGGAGACGGATATGAATACAAAAGACTCTTCTTCAGAAGTTCCTGAAACAAAAACACCAATAGAACCACGTCCGAAGGGGCGCAGACTTCGCTATTCGAAGGCGATGGTCAGTGATCTGGACTGGACCGATCTTAAAAGCGTGGCCGATCGCTACAGCATGAGCACCCGTGATGGCTGCCAGATGTTTAAAGTCCACATTGAAACCTGGATGAAATACTTCCATGATGTCATTCCCAATATTGCTATGCCCTCCTACACCAGAAAGACGGACAAGAAAGGCTTCATTATTGAAGGCGGCCGTGACTACGGAAGACAGGCCGGATTTGCGGATGGCGTCTACCATTATGATGCCAAAGGGTTTGATGACTGGTTCGTAGAAAATACAAAGTTTCATCAACGATCCAAGTCCATTGTCATGGATTGCTTTGTGGCGGATCCTGATGCCTGGGCGAAGACGACTGTCGAACTCTGGAGTGAGCAGCCCCATCCGGAGGCCTATCTGGCTGCCCAGGATGAGACCGGATTTCGCCGCTATCGAAAAGCACTCCAGGCCTGGCATAAAAAATGTGCGGCCGCTCTGGTCGACGCGCTGGATCCGGCTTTTGTCTGGATCTGGGAAAACCGCATTGGGCCTGCTGGACGGGATCCGGAAAAATGTCCCTGGATTGAGCTGGAGGCAGACCAGAAACTGAAAGAATATGCACTGGATTGCCTGCATAAGCGAATGCTGACCTCTCCAAATATTATGCGAAATTATGGCGACCAGCAGGAGACCTACTTTCGCCAGCTGCACAATACCGGTGCCGTTCGGCTTTCCATTTTTGAAAACGAATACCATCACGCTCTGGATGGCGAGGGAAACGAAAAGCCGGTACTGGTGCGCTATCTGCCCGATCCGGATCCATTTTTGAGAGATCCTCTTCCCTTTGTGTCCAGATTCAGAGTGGTGCTGAATTATCCGGACTATCAAAGACTGAAAAGACAGGTTGAAAGCGGAAGAATAAATGGCGCCAAACTGCCGTCGCTGCTCGAAAAGACCTGCCTTGCCAGGTAAGCCTCCAATCACCTGCAGACCATTCTCCAATCAAACACTGACCAGCCTTTACTTTCTGCAGGGGGCTGGTCAGATGTTTTGTGTATGGTCTCGAATTGGTCTTGCCAGACTGACTTGAATTGAATTAATTTTCATTCATGTTTTTGAATGGAGGATATGAGTTTTGCGTATTGAATCGCAAAGAAGACGAAGATCGCGAGGTAAAGACAAAACAGGATGCCATAAATAACAAACAAAACTTTCTCAATCGGCTCATCCATTTGTCCCAGATGGAAAAGCTGAGGCAGAATGATCAGAAAGAAAACCACCAGCATGGGAACCATCCAGCCTTTAAAGACTCGATTGAGCATTTCAATTCTGGATTGATCGTCACTGAAGATCTCTTCATCGCCCCCATTCATATGGGAAGCCGGCTTACAGAAATAGCTGTAGCCAGACTTGTCCTGCAAATACTCCCACCCGCAGTCTTCAAACAGCTGACGGTATTCCTCGTTGTGATAGGCGCCTTTTGGATGGTAGTCGAGCTGGTAAATGATATCTTCCGGTTCGCATTTTACAAAATAATACTTGCCAAAGCCGGCAGTCCGCAAAAACTTCCAGCCTTCATTTGCCATTTTGCGCAGCCATTTCTCTTCTTCTTTCCACTGACACATCGAAAAATAGCGATAAACCGTTTTAACGTTTTTCATCCGAAGTCATCTCCTTCACACTTTCATACAGCCGTTGAATCCGTTTGATCTCAAGGTCGAGGACTTTCTGGCCAAGATCTGTAATTTTATAAATTTTGCCTTTGTCTTCTTCCCGGACAAAGGCGATCAGACCATCTTTTTCCATCTTGGAAAGTGATCCATACAACGTTCCGGGAGCGAGAATGACTTCCCCATGGGTCATCTGCTCGGTCTTTTTGACAATGGAATAGCCATGGGCCTCTTGACGCAGATTCAGCAGAATATAAAACCCGGTTTCGGTCATTGGCACGTAGACTTTCTTAATGTGTTTATCCATAAACGCTCTTCCAGCCAGCCTTTCCATACATCGAACTGCTGACTCTAGTATATCGCACTGCGATGTAGGCTGGACTGAAAATCCTGCTTTTTTTGAAAATTGACACAAAAGGGAGTCGGTAAGAATACAAACTGGATCAGAGCCAGATGGATCTGGAATAGCGTCAATACTGAAATAGCATCGAAAGAAGAGAATGGCGCTGGCCGATGAGGCTGAGTAAAGTTCAAGCGGAATGACAAAAGAACAGGCGAAGCAGCGAAATCGGATGAAACACGGATCTGAACCAGGTGAATTGGCAGATCTTTCCCTTCGTTTTGCATGCGCTTTGTTACACTGGAAGTAATCCTTCTGGAAAACAAAGACTGGATTGAATCTGGAATCTTTTATCCGCTTTGGTTTCTGGAACAAAGACAAAGAAAACAAAATATGAGGAAAAAGTTATGGAACCTGTCTATCAAATCACCCCTGAAGGGTTTACCCTTCGAATTTCGCAGGCGGAACTGGATCAACTGGACAGTTCGCACAAACAGCGGGCGTTGCGGTTTCTGTTTTCGCCCTGGGATGCGGTTCTTGAACTGGGGCTGGAAGCACCGGTTGAAAGCCAGTCTGCGGTTTTAAAATTTCTGCAAAAAGTAGGAGCAGCCTTTATATCGGATCTGCTCAAGGCGCCAGGGCTGGAAACACTGCGGGAAAATATTCAGCTTGTCCCTGATGAATACCAAAAGGAAAAACTGCTCAACGAACGTCCATTTGTTAAAGAATCTTCTTTGATTGATTCCCAATGGATTGACCAGGCGTATGCGCATCTTCTTGAAGTGTTCAAAAACCAGATTGTTCTGTATCCGCACAGTGTCAAGAAGTTTTTTAACGAGAAAAATCCAGCGCTCAATCCCGCTGAATCGATCTTCTTCCATCTGGTTGAGTACAAAAATGGACTGTATCCATTTGCGTTTCTGGCTACGTATACCCATATCACTCCACAGGGCGATGTCCGTCATTTACCGTTGTCGGAGATTTTGCATGAATACCAAGGCGACCAGAAAAAGATTCTCGAACTGCTCTCCTGCCTGAACCAGGCCGCTGAAATCTGTCCGGAACTGGGATCTTTCATGACATCAGGCGAATTGTTTCATACGATTGGCCTGGATGAAAAAGAGGCATATGCCTTTTTGAAGTCGGTTGAAGAGCTGGAAAAGATCGGCATTGTCTGCCGGATTCCAAACTGGTGGAAAAGCCGCTCTTCAAGAGTGACACTCAATGTCAAACTCGGCAATCAAAAGTCGCTGCTGGGCCTGGAGTCTTTGATTGCCCTGAGTCCGGAACTGAGTGCCGATGGTATGAAACTGACCAGTGCAGACATCCGTAAGCTGTTAGCCAGTGCCGAAGGTCTTTCCTTAATTAAAGGACGCTGGGTTGAAGTCAACCATGCCAGGCTGAAAGCCTTGCTGGAACGCATGGAGTCGATGCCTCAATCCATGAGTCTTGGTGAAGCTCTGCGTCTGGAAACCGGAATGGAAGAGCCAGACTGGATGGATGACCAGGAAGAGGGCGACATTCAGATCTCCAATGGCAAATGGATGGGCAATATCTTCCATAAGCTGGCCGATCCCAAAATCCTGCGCAAGACTGCTCTGCCGCGAAAGCTTCAGGCGACTTTGCGTCCCTATCAGCAGGAGGGCTATAACTGGCTCAATGCTCTTTCTTCATTGGGCTTTGGCGCTCTTCTTGCCGATGATATGGGTCTTGGAAAAACGGTTCAGACTTTAGCCTGGCTGGAAAAAGAACACCAGAATCATCCCGAAAAGAAGGCGCTGCTCGTTGTGCCCGCCTCACTTCTTGCGAACTGGTCCAAAGAAGCTGCCCAGTTTACGCCGGATCTGAAAATTGGCGTGATCCATGGCAAAGCCGGTGTCGAAGCATTTGAAAATACATCGCACGAAAATCTTCCCTTCTTGAATCTGACCACTTATGGCATGGCTTCCCGGCTGGAGTCGCTGCAGGAAGTCGACTGGGATTTTCTGATTCTGGATGAAGCCCAGGCAATTAAAAACCCGAAAACCAAGCAGACACGCTCAATCAAGCGGATTCCTGCTGGCATGCGTCTTGCCATGACGGGTACCCCGGTTGAAAACGATCTGGTGAACCTCTGGTCGATTTTTGACTTCCTTAATCATGGCATGCTGGGAAATCTCAATCAGTTTGGCGCCTACCTGAAAGATGACAGCCGCCCGCAGAGCGAAAAGCTCAGCCGCCTGCAAAAAATCATCTCGCCATTTTTGCTGCGACGCTTAAAAAGTGATAAATCGATCATCAATGATCTGCCTGATAAGGTTGAGCAGAATGATTACATCACTCTCTCTGAACAACAGCGCATCTTATATACCAATGTCGTCGATAAGCTCAAAGTAGAGCTGGAAAACCGCCCAGAACTTGGCGAATCCACCAATGCCATCAACCGCCGCGGACTGGTGCTGGCTACTCTTAACAAGCTCAAACAGATCTGCAACCATCCCGACCAGTATCTCGGACAAAAACAGTTTACCGAAGCGGAAAGCGGCAAATTCGAAATGCTTGAAGAAATCTGCCGCCCGATTGCGGAAAACCGGGAATCAGTTCTGATCTTTACGCAATACCGCGAAATGACCGAACCCATTGCCAGATTTCTTGAACAGATCTTTGGTGCTCCCGGCTATGTCATTCATGGGCAGACGCCAATCAAGCAGCGTCAGGAAATTGTCGATGCTTTTAATAAACAAGAAACGTATATTCCTTTTGTGGTTCTCTCCTTACGGGCTGCCGGTACCGGTCTGAACCTGACCCAGGCCAGCCATGTTGTCCATTTTGACCGCTGGTGGAACCCGGCTGTTGAAAACCAGGCCACTGACCGTGCCTATCGAATCGGTCAGAAACGCAATGTCATTGTCCATAAGTTTGTCTGCTCCAATACGATTGAAGAGGCCATCGATAAGATGATTACCTCCAAACAAAAACTGGCAGACGATGTGATCAGCAGCTCGACTGAAAGCTGGCTGACTTCACTTTCTGATGATGAACTGATCCAGACATTGAGGTTAACGTTATGAGTTACTATGACAATTCCTATTACAAAACGCCTTCGGTCAGTGAACTGCAGGCCAAAGCCCGCAAATCGATCGAACGGGCAAAAAAGAAAGGCGTAATTTACGATCCAATTGTTGTACCAGGCACCGGTTCCCAGCGAAAGCTTTGTACAAGCTGGTGGGGCAAAGCCTGGTGTTCCAACATGGAACAGTACTCAGACTATGCCAACAGACTCCCCCGCGGCCAGCGTTATTGCCGCAATGGCATGGTTATTGACCTTCAAATTGAAAAAGGCGTTGTTCATGCAAAAGTCCAGGGATCGGATCGAACCCCGTATGACATTACCATTACCATCAAGCCATTAAGCCAAAAGGCAATAAAAGCGATTCAGGAACGCTGTGAATTCGGGATTTCATCCCTGGAAACATTAGTCGCCGGCGAATTTCCAAAGGAGCTGCAAGACTTGTTTACGGCCAAAGAAGGCCTTTTCCCGTCTCCTTCCGAAATTAAGTTTCATTGCGACTGCCCGGATGGTGCCTATCTTTGTAAACACGTTGCGGCGGTGATGTATGGCATCGGCATCCGGCTCGACCAGAAACCGCTGCTATTGTTTGAACTTCGCGGTCTGGATCCAAAATCCCTTGTTGAAAAGGCCATTGCCAATAAACTGGAATCCATGCTCAAAAATGTCGACCGCCCATCGGGACGGATTCTCGACGCTCAGGTTAATACCAATGAGCTGTTTGGTCTGTAGTGTTTTACCTGTAGGTCCAAAGCTGTTAACACCAAAGCTCATACTCAATCCAAGTCAATGTCCCAGACTGCATAAAACTGCTAAGCCGTCTGGATGAGTATCCTTTGCCTGAGCCTCAACCACCAAAAACCAAGAACCAAGCAAAAAAAACAGATGCTCTCTTTTTGCACGTAAAAGTCGAGCATCTGTTTTTTCTGTTGGTTTTTTTACAAACTAAATGGAAAGCCAAAAAGATCTGCCAGTTGCTCGCATTCCTCATACGGAAACAACTCCGCCCATCCTTGATTCTCCATCATGATTTTGACCATTTCCTGGGTGGTGTCTTGGGCAAGTTTTGTATGTACTTTGTCATCTGTCTGCACTGTTTCAATCTCATGGTTTTCAAGAAGAATTGAATCGTAGATTTCCAGAAACCTGATCGGTTTCCTCACCTCACAAGAATAGTACTCTTCGTTATTTTCCCCTACATCGCCAAATTGAGTATAAAGATGATTCAGATCAGCAAGGATACTTTTCGAATTAATGTCCTTTGGCAGATAAATTCGCACATTATCGTCGGGTAAAATGCCGCCATCTTTCTTGGTCAGACCTTTAAGAAACCCTTCTTCCTCAACTCTCCAGTCATAAAAGGGCAAATAATCCATATCATCCAGGTGTTCGGGCTCATTCACAATTACAGCTCCCAAAGCAAGCTGCTGGCATTCACCAATGACTCTTAGCTTTTCATCTTGAATCTTGTCTTTCATCTTCCTGCCTCTTTCTTTAAAAATAGGTCCATATGTTTCATACGTATAGTATAAAGCAATTTGCGGTATTGCTGCTGGCAAAGATAATCATTGCCTGCGCACAAATACCAAAGATCTTTGATTTGACCAAACAGGTCTGGAAGAAATAGTGCGGCTTCCATAATCATGATCAAAGGCTTCTCCCAAATACTCTTCGGATTTCGGTTTTCCAATCCTCAAATCATGAATACAATGGAATCCTCATCTACCTTAATGATTAGATTGACAATATAATGATTATAACGATTATAGAACGATACTATAATGAATATAATGGTTCGGCTTAAAACCTGACTCATACAATACGAGGAGAATAATATGTTCGGTACGTTTCCACAAAAAGAATCACTCCGTATTGCATTTAGAAGCGATCGAAAAGGATATCCGGATCAAGATCTGGTGGATAGTGTGGTTGGAATGACCAACGCTGAAGGTGGCGATTTGTATCTGGGAATCGAAGACGACAGCACTGTCACAGGAATTCAGCCCTATCATGCTGATGAATCAGGAGTTAAAGCTATGATTCAAAATCGTACTGTCCCGCCTTTATATGTGGACGCACAACTGATTCAAGAACAGGGTCTTCAGGTTCTGGATTTGAAAATTCCGCAAAGCACAACCTTGACTTCCACTTCTGAAGGCAAGTATCTGATCAGAAGACTAAAAGTGGATGGAACACCAGAAACCGTTGGAATGACACCAGCTGAGTTAGATTCACGCAGATCTGACTTAAGACTTTTGGATTATTCTGGCAGGGTTCTTGAAATCAGTGCCTCAGAAGTTCTTGACTATCTGTTGATTCCGAAACTGCGCACTTTGATTCGCGAGAGGCAGGGCGATTACAGTCTGCTGGAACTGGATGACGAACAGCTGCTTCATGCCTTACAGATTACGACCGCAAGAAACGAAAAAGACTATCCAACTGTAGCAGGGCTGCTGATGATCGGGAAATCCGAATGGATTCGAAAACTGATTCCTTCGGCTGAATCTGCTTTCCAGGTCATTGAAGGTCTTGCCGTCCGTAAAAATGACCATAATTTTGATGCTCTCATTTCGACAGTCGAACGATTCGAAGAGCTGTTTAAGGCCTGGAATCCAGAAACAGAAGTGATGGAAGGACTGTACAGACGCCCCATTCCTGAATTTTCTTTTCAGGCCTTTCATGCAGCACTGGTCAATGCGTTTTGCCATCGCGATTATACTCGTCTGCAGCCAGTCAGAGTGCTGATCGATGACGAAGGCTTAACAATATGCAGTCCTGGAGGCTTCCTTACAGGAATCACGCCGGAGGATTTACTTACAGCCGAGCCAAAAAGCGGAAATCCATTACTTACAGATATCATGAAACGGATCGGCCTTTCTGAAAGAACCCATAGAGGAATAGACAGAATTTATGAAGGATCCATTGTTTACGGAAGACCTCTGCCAGATTATTCAGAATCAAACTCCCAGCAAGTGAAATTATATATTCCAAGAGCCAGACCAAATATCAAGTTTACACAAATGCTCAGCGATGAAATAACCCGAACCGGAAAACCATTCTCAATCAACGCATTACTTGTGTTGTCCTATTTGGAGCAGGAACGTCGGTTAACCTTGACGGAACTCTCTTCATTGATTCATATCGGTCAGGCAAGAACAAGAACGGCTGTAGAAAATCTGGTGGAATCAGGCCTTGTCGAAGGGCACGGTTCTGGAAAGGACAGAGACTATACTTTAAGTCAGTCCCTGTACAAGATCGATAACAAATCTGCAAAGTATGAACGTCAAAAAATCAATATACAGAAGTCTCTGAGCGATACAATCCTTGACTACTTGTCCACCACAGCTTCTGCTTCTAAAGCCCAGCTCAGTGAAGTTACAGGATATTCCAGCCAGACTGTATATAAAGCTCTAAAGGAATTACAGCAGCAAGGCAGGATCACAGCAGTTGGAAAGGCAAGATCGACCCGGTATAAACTCGCAGACCACTTGTAAACTTGTCAGCTAAAGATCTGCGTAAAAGTAACTCCCAATTAATCTAGCCTAAGTCAGATAATAGAGCGACTATGTTCGAGCTATATAAATCTCATAATAATATAAATATAATTTTATTATTGTTCGGCGTGCTATTTCTGTAAAAGCATAAAACAGGGGCTTATTTTTCTGTAGATCCTAAGTTCAAATCCACTTTTTGTTTTCTGACTGGCAAAGTCAACAATTAAAAATATAATCGGCCTTTTGACTCCTCATGCGCTCGGTATCTAGTAACTATTCATGAAAATTTATGGGTATTCAATCTTTATTTGCTTTGATATTATCGAAATACAACCAGAGGGAGGAATAAACAGTGAGAAACATTTCTAAATGGATGTGGGTTTGTATTCTTATTTCGGCGATTGGTCTAACAATTGACCCTGTATTCTGCGAAAAACACCAAAAAGAAGACTGGTGTTGGATTGAAGCAATTCAACCAAAATTCCCATAGATCGGGCTCTGCCACTCCCCATGTAACTGGGGGTGCTGAGAATTATTATTTTTCCGTCGGACATTCTATATACTGAATTTAGCGGAAGAGATCGACTCCTTTTTGAG
>CAJTLE010000071.1 GCA_910577085.1 uncultured Allobaculum sp.
TTCAACGGAAAACCTGTTTTTTCGAGGGCTATGATGACTCCAATTTACTGCCGAAAGGCTTTTTGAAGTACAATAAGTTACAATTTGTACCATAGTAGACTAAGAAAGTACATGTTTTTCGAGCGATGACGAATGACCAGAAAGATTGACAGATTTCAGACTGGAAAAACCCAGGCGGTTCGAGCGGATTTATACTGATCGATATTCAAACAGGAATCAAAAAGACAATGGATTCAGAGAATAAAGACCTTAGATTTTGAGAATAGAGATTGAGATCCAGGTCTGTTCCTGTGGAAAGAAGACAAGAATATGAAAAACAAGATGGTCAAAACTCAAGAGCTGACCGACAATGGTCAGGATATTTTGCGGGTAACTCTTTCGCAAAAAGACTTCGATCTGCCTTTCAAGATCATTGGCTCAAACAAGGTTGCCTTTCTGGATGTTTCCGGGCAGGTCGATTTGATTGAGCACATGGCCGATCTGCTGGTTGAACAGATGAAAGAAGCGGGTCTGGAATTTGATACGATTCTCAATCCAGTCTCCAAAAGCAATGCGCTGGCTCATGCCATCGCCGTGCGGTGGATGAAAGACGTCAATCCAGAAATGACATCTACCGTGGTCGCCCGTAAAGCCAAACCGGGCGAACACCATCCGGTAGAAGCTGAGTACAAGTCGGTAACCACCAATGGTTTTCAGACCCTGTATCTGACTGAGGATGACGCTCAAAACCTTGAAGGAAAAAAGGTTCTGCTGATCGACGATGTTTATGGAGCTGGCGGTACAACCAGAGCGCTGGAAGAGCTGATTGCCAAAGCAAATGCCACGAAAGCCGGACATGTGGTCTGTGCAGCAGAAGTGCAGCCAAACCTTCCAGAAGATCTGATCTATCTGTATGATCTGCCCAGTTATCCAGTTGAAGGATAGCCATTGAAGACCAACGAAAGATATAGCAGTTGAAGGACGAGTAAGAATGAAGGGTGGGAAGGTAGAAGGACGGCGGAAGATCAGAAAAATCCAGTCCTTTATGAACTTCAGAAAGCTGGAGAACGTCTAAAAGAATAAAGATAAAATCCAGCCATTCATGAATCCCTACCTCCCCATTTATGCATTTATGAACCCTGAAAATACCAAAAGCCAGAGAAGCGTCGCCTCTCTGGCTTTTGTTCGTCTTTATGAATTCTGCTCATTGTGAATCCATGACTTGCTGGGCCATGGAATTCGGTAGGAAGAAGAATCAGAGTCTAGAAATTGGTGCGGTTGACAAAGGCCTGGCAGTCAAATGGGAACCAGCCTTCACCAGGTTCGAGATACAGGCAATAGCGGGGAGCACCATCTTCATCGAGTGGTCCATAGTGCATCCAGGTGTCTCCATATTTGTCGGCAATCTTTAAGATGTCGGCCAGACATGGAGCAAAGAAGGGGCGGTCAAAGTAATGCGTGCCCCAGGCAGCCCAGATTTTGTGGTTCGGGAATTTGGAGAGAACTTCATCAATGACTTTGTTGTTTTCATTGATCAGATCCTGATTGGCAAATTCTGTCAGTTCATCCAGATGGGTCGCGCGCTGTGGATACAGGCAAAGGATAATCCAGCTGTCATAGCCATAGTCAGCAGCGATATGACGGACACTGCCCAGGGTAGAAGAAGTCTGGGTTGGAGAGCCCACGGATGGGTTGATACTCATGACGATCAATGGATTGTTTCCAACGGTGCCGATGACAAAGCGGTTGGCATTATCGGGTGTGTTTTGATAGATGTATTGTTCTTGAGCCATAAAAGGATCCTTTCCAGGAGTCCGGCCGATTGAAAAGGGATAAATTCTGGCGATTTTCATCCAGAATGGATGGAAATTTCAGCTCCGGGAAAAGAAAATCAGCACAGAACTGAACAGAAAGGGAAGAGAAACGGGATTAAAATGTTTAGAATTCTCCAGTTTCCCTCAAAGAGAACTTTCGAAAATATACGGATGTTCCGAAAGAATCGGCGGATGGATTCCTCTTTCTTTGTTCAGAATAGCATTGGTTTTTGAAAAATCCTTTTCGGATGATCATCAGAATTGACAGCACTCATCCGTCAAAAAAGCTGGAAAGTCATTGAATTGTGTCAGCACTGTTCCACAAAATGGAAAAGCAAATGCTCCATCCTCTTTGGTTGGACAGATAGTTGATAAAATCAACGAAAAATCAGGAAAGATAAAGGAAAAATAAAAATATACATCAGGAAAATCATTACCTGATCAGAAAGGAAAACGAATAGATGGACGAATAAATCTACCACAATATTGGAATATGGTGGAAGACAATAGGTGAATTGATTCACAAGGAAAATTAGAGGCCATAACTAAGAGATATGAAAAGAAAGATGAAAGTGTTTACAGAATGCGGAAGGGTACAGCGCATGAAACCAACGGCCAAAAGGGGTAGAAAAGGGTCTGATCCTGGCTTTTCTAAGCCCTGACTGGCAGGGAAGCACGAAGATTTCACATTGCGGTTCGGTTGCGCCAGCTGACTTTGAAGGATTATATTCATCGATGGTCCGTACGCGAAGATCAGCTGGCTGGCGTTTGCTGGCGTTTGCGTTTCGCGTTCAGACTTTCGAAAAAACCTTCAGATGCATATCTACCAAAATAGCTGGAATGACCAGTAGCCTCCCTCTCGTGGAAAGCCTTGGTTTTGCTATAATGGGAAGGATAAAGGAAGGTGATTCACTTTGTTAACGGTTTTTGATCATCCCCTGATTAAGCATAAGCTGACAATCATGCGGGATAAGAACACCAGTACCAAAGACTTCAGAGATAACCTGGATGAGATTGGTTCCCTGATGGTCTATGAAGTAACACGAGACTTGCCGCTTGTTGACCACGAAATTGAAACGCCATTGAGCAAAATGTCGGGTTATAAGCTGGCCAAAGATGTTGTTGTTGTTCCAATTCTGCGTGCCGGACTTGGAATGACATCCGGAATCATGACACTGATCCCGACAGCAAAAGTTGCGCACGTAGGTCTGTTCCGCGATGAAGAAACCCTCGAGCCGCATACGTACTTCGAAAAATATCCGAAGAACATCAAAGATGCGGTCACAATCGTCGTAGACCCAATGCTTGCAACTGGCGGCAGTGCCGTAGCAGCCATCGACATGGTTAAAAAACAAGGCGCACAGAATATCAAACTGGTCTGCCTGGTCGGAGCCGAAGAAGGCGTGAAAAACGTTGAGGAACATCACCCAGATGTTGACATTTATCTGGCCGCTCTGGATGGAAAACTCAATGAAAACGGCTATATCGTTCCAGGTCTTGGCGATGCCGGAGACCGTATTTTCGGAACGAAGTAAGTAATGTCTCCTGCTAAGTTTTCTGGTTTTCTGCTGATCAATCTGCTGGTCTGCATCTGGATCGGATATCTTCTGGATTCCTGGACAGGTATGCGTCCGGTGTGGATCATCGTCCTGACTTTGTATGCGATCATCGGAAGCTTCTTTGTTCTTCTGTATCGCAATAAGAAGAAAGGGAAGAAAACCAAATAACAACTATGAGTGATGGACTGAAACGCATCATCAAAGACTCTTTTTACATCACACTCGCACTGGATGCTGTCCTGCTGGTTCTGTTCTGGTTTTTATGGCCGGTATCGGGACGCACCTCGGCCTGCCTTGGTGTGGTCTATGGCAGTGCGGTTGCGATGGCGGGACTTGTCATGATCTGTTCTATGGTCAATGGATTGACTGTTTCCGTCCAGAAAGGAAAGAGCAAAGGAAGAACAGGCTACTATCTGCGATATGTGTTTTATGCAGTGTGCCTGGGACTTGGAGCATGGCTGATGAAATTCAGCGTGCTTGCTATGCTTGCAGGGATTATTGCCCAGAAAGCCAGCCTGGTGCTGTATTCTCTCAAGGAACGAAAGGACCGAAAATGAGTGACGTTTCTCAGATTGTAATCCATATCGGCTCCTTTGATTTTCCGATCCACCAGTCGATTCTCGTCTGGCTGGTAATTTGTCTGGTGATGGCCATTGTTGCCTATATCGCCGGCAAAAAAATTGAAAATGCGGACCCGGCCAAAGCCCCGACAGGCATTGTCTACTGGTCCGAGGAGCTCTACAATCTCTGCCTTTATGTCATTAAGGGCAACCTTAAAGAGCAGACCGTTCATTATCTGCCAATGTTTGGCACGATCATGGTCGGTATGCTGCTTTCAAACCTCGTTGGACTGATTGGCTTTCAGAACCCAACATCCAACGTATCGTTCAACGCAACCCTTGCGCTGATGTTTTTCTTTATGATCCAGGCACACGGCATTACCAAACACGGTCTTGGCTATCGTCTTAAAGAGCTGACTGAGCCAATGTGGCTGTTAACTCCTCTGAATATCATTGGAGAACTGGCTCTGCCGATTTCGCTGACCATGCGTCTTTTCGGTAACATCCTGGCTGGATCCATTATTTCTTTACTGATCTACACACTGATCAAATCGATTGCACCCTGGGGCTACCTGGGTCTTACACTTACCCCGTTTATCCACGCATACTTCGATGTGTTCTCGGGCGTTATTCAGACCTACATCTTCTTTACCCTGGGTACTTACTTCCTTGGACAACAAGTTGTCCCGGACGAAGAATAGTTTTTGCCTTCAAAAAGGCCAAAGACAACATGGGCTGCTCAGACAACATCCCTGCCTCTGTGGCAGATCCTGTCTGGAACTTCAGCCCATGGCTTAGTCTTGGCCTGTAATGAAGCAGGCGGACTCAAATGTGAGTGATGGGGTCCGCGTTCTAAATAAGGAGAAATCAGACAATTATGTTTAATGAAGAATTCGTAAGAGGTATGGCAGTACTTGGTGCTGGTATCGCTATGATCGCTGGTCTTGGTCCTGGTATTGGTCAGGGTTTTGCCGCTGGTAAAGGTGCCGAAGCTGTTGGCCGCAACCCGGATGCTTCCGGTAAAATCCAGTCCATCATGGTTCTTGGTATCGCGCTTGCCGAGACCACTGGTATTTACGCTTTGATCATCGCCATTCTGCTTATCTTTGTTAAAGGCTAAGAAAAAGTGGTGAGATCCGATGATTGATTTCAATATTGATAACTACTTAAGAATATCCTGGCAGGATGTTCTTCTGGTATGCATCTCAACATTCATCATCGTCGTCATCTGCAAACATTTCTTCTGGGATAAGCTGTTAGCGTTTATCCAGAAACGGCAGGCACTCATTCAGGACAACATTGACGCTTCTGAAAAACTCAAACAGGAAGCCAAAGTCCAGAAAGACAAATACGATGCACAACTTGCATCAGCAGGTGCCAAAGCCAACCAGATTATTGATCAGGCCCGCCGTGAAGCGGATGCCGAGAAAACCCAGATCATCGATTCTGCGAAGAATCAGGCCAGAAATATTGAGCGCGCAGCGCATGAAGATATTGAACGCGACAAACTGAAAGCACAAAAAGAAATGAAAAATGCCATTACCGATGTCGCTTTAGCCGCTGCAGGCCAGATTCTTGAACAGGAAATCGATGCCGACAAGCAGAAAGATATTCTCGACAAACTGATCGATCAGGCAGGTGAAGGCAGATGGTAGACAAAAGCCTGCCCTATGCACAGGCTCTGCTGTCCATCGGACAGGATACTGGAGCGGAAGACGCTTTTTTAGAAGAACTGGTGAAAACCAGAAAAGTCCTTCTGGAAAATGAGCAGCTGATCCAGGTTCTGCGCCATCCGGCAATTTCCAATGTCGATAAAGAGAAGATGCTTCTCGAAATCTTCAAAGGAGATTTTTCAGAACCGTATCAGGACTTTCTGAAAGTTGTCTGCCGTCATTCGATGGCCGGCTGCCTGGCAGAGATTGCCGATGATTACGCCAGGCTGCTCGATGAAAGCCGTCATATTCAGACGGTAAAAGTCATTTCTGCTGCTCCACTGGATGAAGCACAGAAAGAAAAACTGACCGCTGTTCTCGAAAAGAAACTTGGCGGCCAGGTACGACTGCAGTGCAGCATCGACGAAAAGCTGATTGCCGGTATGAAGATCCAGACCGAAGATTCCGTTCTGGATGCGACCTATCTCGGTCAGCTTGAAAAAATGAAAGAACAGCTTGTCAAAAGCTGAAAACAGGTGATGTGAATGAGTTTAAATCCCGCAGAGATTTCAAAACTGATCAAAGCACAGATCCAGAATGTTGATAAAGATGTAGAAATGAACGAAAGCGGAACCGTCCTCAGTGTTGGTGACGGTATCGCAACCGTTTATGGACTGAAAAACGCTATGATGTCCGAACTTCTTCTGTTCCCGCACGATGTGTATGGCATGGTGCTCAACCTTGAAGAAGATCAGGTCGGCGTTGTTTTGATGAGTGATAATCCGGATATCAAAGAAGGGGATACTGTTAAACGGACTGGCCACGTTGTCGAAGTACCTGTTGGCGACGGTATGTTAGGCCGCGTTGTTAACGCGCTCGGTCAGCCTATTGATGGTAAAGGCCCTATTGAAGGAACCAGCCTGCGTCCGGTAGAACGGGTAGCTCCGGGTGTTATGACCCGTAAAAGTGTATCCGTACCTTTACAGACTGGTCTGAAAATTATTGACTCCATGATCCCAATCGGTCGTGGTCAGCGTGAGCTGATTATCGGTGACAGACAGACAGGTAAAACTGCGATTGCCATCGATACGATCATCAACCAGAAGGATCAGGGAGTGAACTGTATCTATGTAGCGATCGGTCAGAAAGCATCCACCGTTGCTCAGATTGTTGAAAAACTCAAACAGTTTGGTGCGATGGATTACACGACCGTCGTTGTCTCCACTGCATCTGAAGCAGCCCCATTACAGTACATTGCACCATATGCAGGCTGTGCGATCGGTGAAGAATGGATGGAAAACGGCAAGGACGTTCTGATTGTGTACGATGACTTGTCCAAGCACGCTGTGGCTTATCGTGCAATGGCCCTGCTGCTTCGCAGACCACCAGGACGTGAAGCTTACCCAGGTGACGTTTTCTATCTGCATTCCAGACTGCTTGAACGAGCAGCCCGTCTCAATGAAAATCATGGCGGCGGTTCTTTAACAGCCCTGCCTATCATTGAAACCCAGGCTGGTGATATCGCCGCCTACATTCCAACCAATGTTATTTCCATTACCGATGGACAGATCTTCTTAAAGACCGATATGTTCAATGCCGGTCTTCGTCCTGCCGTAGACTCTGGTCTTTCCGTATCCCGTGTAGGATCAGCTGCGCAGGTTAAAGCCATGAAGCAGGTTTCCGGTTCTCTGAAACTAGAACTGGCTCAGTTTGCCGAAATGGAGGCCTTCTCCAAATTCGGATCTGACCTGGATGCTGCAACGGCTGAAGTTCTGAACCATGGTAACCGTCTGACCCAGTTACTGGTTCAGAAACAGTATTCTCCGCTTTCCATGCCGGAAGAAGTGCTTTCGCTGTTTACGGGCAAATACAAATATCTGCGTACTATTCCAGTTGATAAGGTTCAGGATTTCGAAGACCAGATGCTGATGTTCTTCAAGACCGAGCATCCCGAAATTCTCGAAGAAATCGCTGAAAAGAAAGTGCTGGATGACGAACTGACTGCCAGAATCAAGGAACTGATGGACAGCTTCCTTGAAGATTACAAAGTAAAGGCAGGACTGTAGTATGCCAGCAAGCAAGCAGGCGATTAAAGGAAGAATCGCGTCGGTCGGTTCAACCAAGAAAATCACCAATGCCATGCAGATGGTCGCCAGCGCGAAACTTGCCAAAACACGCACGAACATGGAAAAAAACCGCGAATACGCCAACGGGCTGCAGGAAGTTCTCGGCATGGTTCTTGCCAGAGCGGATCAGGGCAGCCGACTGCTCAAAGATGATCAGTCCAAACCTTCCTTCCTGTTTGTCATTACGTCCGATATGGGTCTTTGCGGCGGCTACAATGCTAATGTCTTCAAAACCCTCGAAAACCAGCTGCGAGATGTCGACTATGTTGTCATGATCGGCTCTCATGGCGCTTCCTGGGCGAAGTCCAGAAATATTAAGCTTCATGAAACGTTCATCGATCTCAATGAAGATGACGCCTATCAGGTCTTTTCTTCCTGCATCGATGAAGCTCTCCGGCTTTTCAATGAGCATAAGATCGGCTCGATCAAAGTGCTCTACACTCGTTACGTCAATACCCTGACTTTCGAACCGGAAGTAGAAACCCTGCTTCCACCAACGCCGCCAAAAGCGACTGAGGAAAAGAAAGTCAGAGCTCAGACGATTTTCGAACCGGAAAAATCCGTTATGCTCGCTTCGCTGATTCCAATGATTGCCAAATCCGTTCTGTATTCCAAATACATGGAAAGCAAGACCAGTGAACAGGCTTCCCGCCGTATGGCGATGGAAAATGCGACCGATAATGCGGAAGAACTCCTGGATAAACTCAACCTCGAATACAACCGTGTAAGACAGTCTGCGATTACCCAGGAAATTACAGAAATCGTTGGCGGAGCCAACGCCCTGAAGTAGAAAGGATGCGAATCTGTGATGGAAAACAAAGTAGCATCTGCACCAGTCACAAATGACACACAGAATACAGGGGTAGTCACTCAGATCGTCGGTCCTGTTGTCGACATCCGATTTGCCAGCGGCAAACTCCCTGACCTGTTAACCGCAATTAAAATCCCTCTGGCTGACGACAAGTCCCTGACTGTCGAAGTTGCACAGGGAATCGGTAACGACCTTGTTCGCTGCATTGCGATGGGATCCACCGATGGACTGGTCCGCGGTATGAAAGCAATTGATACGGGAGCACCTATTCAGACTCCAATTGGTGAAGAAGTGCTTGGCCGTATGTTTAACGTCCTTGGCGAACCGATCGATGAACTCGGTCCGGTAGACGCCAAACAATATGCCCCAATTCACCGGGAAGCGCCAAAATTTGACGAACAGTCAACAACATCGGCAATCCTCGAAACGGGTATTAAAGTTATTGACCTGCTTACCCCATATGCCCGTGGTGGTAAGATCGGTCTGTTCGGTGGTGCCGGTGTAGGTAAAACCGTACTGATTCAGGAGCTGATTCATAACATCGCTTCTGAACATGGTGGTAAATCTGTCGTTGTAGGCGTTGGTGAACGCACCCGTGAGGGTAACGACATGTACTGGGAAATGAAAGAGTCCGGTGTACTGGATAAAACCGTTCTGGTTTATGGCCAGATGAACGAATCTCCAGGTGCCCGTATGCGTGTTGGTCTGACCGGACTGACTATGGCTGAATACTTCCGTGATGTTGAACATCAGGACGTACTGCTCTTTATCGATAACATTTTCCGTTTCACACAGGCTGGTTCTGAAGTATCCGCGCTGCTTGGTCGTGTACCATCAGCCGTAGGTTACCAGCCAACCCTGGCGACTGAAATGGGTCAGCTGCAGGAACGTATTACTTCGACCAAAGATGGATCGATTACATCCATTCAGGCCGTTTATGTCCCTGCCGATGACCTGACTGACCCTGCTCCAGCAACAACCTTCTCCCACCTGGATGCAAAAACCGTACTGGATCGTTCCATTGCTGCCCTGGGTATCTTCCCAGCCGTAGACCCACTGGAATCTTCTTCCCGTATGCTGGATCCACAGGTAATCGGAGACCGTCACTATAAAGTTGCCCGCGGTGTTCAGGAAATTCTGCAGAAATACAACGAACTGCAGGATATCATCGCCATTCTGGGTATGGACGAACTGTCCGAAGAAGACAAGAAGATCGTTAACCGTGCAAGACGTGTCCGTAACTTCCTGTCTCAGCCATTCCACGTAGCGGAAGTCTTCTCTGGAATTCAGGGTGAATATGTTCCTTTGGAAACCACAATCGATTCCTTTGAGAAACTGTTATCCGGTGAATATGACAACCTGCCAGAGCAGGCCTTCATGTTCGTAGGTTCCATTGAAGAAGCTGTCGAAAAAGCAAAACAGATTGAGGAAGACGTCAAGTGATCGATCTCAAGATTGTTACGCCTGAAGGCCGCTATCTTGAAGAACCCGTATCCGCTCTCCACGCCAAAAGTGTCGTGGGTGAATTTACTCTGCTGCCAAACCACATGCCAATTGTCATGTCTCTGGTACCCTGTAAGCTGACCCTCACGCTTGATGGTGGAAACAAGGAAGAGTATGCGATTTCCGGCGGTGTTTTACATTTCGATGAAAACAAAGCCACTTTGCTGACCGATGCGATCGAAGGCAAAGCTGAAATCGATATTCCACGTGCTCAGGCCGCCTACAAGCGCGCCAGAGAACGTGTTGAGAAACGTGATTCCACAACCCAGATGCAGCGTGCCGAACTGGCTATGCAGCGCGCCATCAACCGTCTGTCTGTAACTGGCAACCAGCCTAAATAGAAGGGCGATTGATCAGTCTCTGGACTGTCGAATGCATCAGCCGCTATTCCAGGCAAACCATTACAAGCGCCGTACATTCCGTCACGGCGCTTTTTTGCGCGAAAAGAGGGTCTCAAAGGAGCCTCAAAGGACTTTGCCTGTCGGAACTGTAAATAATACTCTGACAACGGCCTGAATGGAGTGGGAACGCCCAGATTGGATGCCAGCGCCTGGATTGGAGCGGCCACAGCTTGAACGGAAAAAAAGCAAGCAGGAAAACTGGAATCGATCACAGGAAAGCAGACCAGCCCACAGGCAGCCTGGCTTTCCATGCAGATCGACTTTGGACAAAGCCTTGGGAATGCATTGTTCCCTACTGGAATCACGATATAATTCCATCAGGACATCAAGGCAGAACGAAAGAGTAAGAGCCCGGTCAGTCAGGAATCTGATCAGTCTGTTGACCAGTCAGCCGATCAGACTGACCGTCAGTCTATGGGGCTGCTTGTTCTACACAGCCGTTATTTT
This sequence comes from uncultured Allobaculum sp., assembly GCA_910577085.1. Taxonomy (GTDB): domain Bacteria; phylum Bacillota_I; class Bacilli_A; order Erysipelotrichales; family Erysipelotrichaceae; genus Allobaculum. Next base: position 10,853 of record CAJTLE010000071.1, read on the forward strand.
CGATCTGTCTGTCTACTCAAACATCATTCGAAAGAAGACCAAATCCACTTTAAGGAGGAGTTCGATGAACTATAAAACAGGTGTACAACTCAAAGACTATACAACCTTGAAAATCGGCGGGGAAGCGGCTCGTTTTTACGAACCGGAATCTATCGCTGAGATTCAGGAAATTTTAAAAGAACACAAAGAAAATAATCTGCCGCTGGTGATTCTTGGCAATGGCAGCAACATGCTGTTTGAAGATGAAGGCTATGATGGCTCCATCATTCATATTTCCAACAAACTGGCCGGAATTGAGCCAATTGACGAAACAACCGTTCGCGTCTATGCCGGACAGGAAAACGGCGATCTGGCCAACTGGCTGGCGGATCATGGCCTTGGCGGTTTTGAATTTGCCAGTGGTATTCCAGGCACTGTCGGCGGGGCAGTCATTATGAATGCCGGCGCCTATGATGGAGAATTCAAGGATATTCTCAAATCCGTCGGGTATCTCGATGAAAACGGTGATCTGCATGAAGTCGATGCCGCCAATCTGGATTTAGGCTACCGCCACTCCTGGTTTACGGATCATTTTGGTGTGGTTGTCTATGCAGACCTTCAGTTTGAACCAAAGGCTTGTGAAGAAGTCCATGCCAAGATTCAGGAACTGCATGATAAACGCTATTCCAAACAGCCAATGGACAAAGCTTCGGCTGGTTCTACCTTCAAACGCCCAAGTCAGGGCTATGCATCCGCTCTGATTCATCAGTGCGGCCTGCAGGGCAGAGCTGTAGGGGATGCGATGGTTTCCACCAAGCATGCCGGCTTTTTAATCAATGATGGCAATGCCTCCTGTAAGGAATTTCTGGAGCTGGTTGGCATCGTTGAAGATGAAGTTCTTGCTCAGACAGGCATAAAACTTGATTTAGAAGTGCGTTTTATCCCCAAAAAGACATCTTGAAACCGCTTTCTGCGGCTTTTTCGAGTCAGTATGGCCAAAAGATGTGAATATCAGTTGCGAAGATCGAGCAACTGTCGTAATCTCTAACCATCCAAAGACGGCAAAGGCGCCGAGACTTCCAAAGACGGGAGTTTCGGCGCCTTTTTCGTTTTTTATAGAAAGAGAGGATGACTTATGGTCAACGAAGTTTTATCTGAGGTTTTCGGAATCTGGTATCTGATCGGTGCATCTCTGGTCTTCTTTATGCAAGCCGGTTTTGCGATGGTCGAAGCTGGATTTACCCGCGCGAAAAACGCAGGAAACATCATCATGAAAAACACGATGGACTTCTGCTTAGGTGCAGTTGCTTTCCTGTTTATCGGCTACTCGCTGTTATGTGGTGATGGAAATGGATTCATCGGCTGGGGTCAGAACCCACTGTTCAACTTTGCCGGAACAAACTGGTCTTTATTTACGTTCAACCTTGTCTTCTGCGCAACCGCTGCAACGATTGTATCGGGCGCAATGGCTGAAAGAACGAAATTCCTGTCTTACTGCATTTACTCAGTCATGATCTCCCTGGTGATCTATCCAATCGAAGCGCACTGGGTATGGGGTCCAGGCGGATGGTTAACCGCAATGGGATTCCACGATTTTGCTGGATCGGCTGTCATTCACTTTGTTGGCGGCACCTGTGCTCTGATCGGCGCTGCGATGCTTGGACCGAGAATTGGTAAATTCTCCAAAGACGGAAAACCAAATGGTATTCCTGGTCACAACATCACAATCGGTGCTCTTGGTGTTTTCATCCTCTGGTTTGGCTGGTACGGATTCAACGGTGCCGCTGCTACCAATGGACTTCAGCTTTCTACAATCTTCGCAACAACAACCATCGCTCCAGCGCTGGCTGCCTGCACAACGATGATTTACACCTGGTTACGTTATGGAAAACCAGATGTTGCAATGACTCTGAACGCTGCTCTTGGCGGTCTGGTTGCCATTACCGCCGGATGCGATGCGGTCAATGCTTTAGGTGCTTTCATTATCGGTATTCTGGCTGGTCTGGTTGTTCCGTTTTTAACCTGGCTGCTTGACTACAAATTAAAAATCGATGATCCAGTTGGTGCGATCCCTGTTCATCTTGGCTGCGGCATCCTGGGAACGATCTGTGTTGGTTTATTTGCCTGCGGAACAGATACGATGCCTGTTCCAGTCGGCCTGTTCTATGGCGGCGGCTTCCGTCAGCTGGGCATCCAGTTACTTGGTCTTCTGGCCATCGGCACATGGACTGCCATCACAATCTTCATTACCTTCTACTGCATCAAGAAAACAATCGGTCTGCGTGTAACTTCTAAAGAAGAAATCCGCGGCCTGGATCTTGAAGAACATGGTCTTGAAACTGCTTATGCAGGATTTGCAATGGAAACTGAAATGTTATCCGATGACGAACAGCCAGTCATTGAAATCAATGCTCCAGAAGTTACTCTGGATCAGGCTGTCCCGGCAACCGTAATTGGTGAAGGCAGCGGTATTCATAAAGTTGTCATTGTTTCTGGTATCGATAAGTTCGAACGTCTGAAAAAAGAACTCGAAAAAATCGGTATTGGTGGTATGACTGTCTCCAATGTAATGGGCATGGGTGTTCAGAAAGGACAGCCAGTCTACTACAAAGGTGCTGAAGTTAAATCTCGTCTGTTACCAAAAATGCAGGCTGAAGTGGTTGTATGCAAAGTTCCTGTTGAACAGGTTGTTAAAGCTGCTCAGAAAGCTCTGTACACCGGCAATATCGGTGATGGTAAAGTCTTCGTTTATCCAGTCGAAGATGTTGTCCGCATCTCCACTGGTGCAACTGGCGCCCAGGCACTGGATTACGAAAAATAGATTCCAATGGATTTCGATTGATGATCGCATCCGATCTATGCGTGCGATCTGAACCCTGTGTGAATGTCTTTTGAAATCGGGCCTGATCAAAAAAAGACATTCCCTCATCTTCAACTCAATCAAAAACAAATGATCCCACAGCTTCCGGAAAGCTTCAGGATGCCACGCCTGAATCTTTCGTGGAGGCTGCCTTGTATAAATAAACTTAATCCCGTTATATCCGGTTTCTGTCTGACAAGTGGTTACCCGTCCTCAACCGTAGAAAACAGAAACTGGACCTGACTTTAAAAAGAACGAACAATTGATCCGTCTGCTCCAGAATAGACAGATCAGTCCACAGGAAACGATCTTCGGTTTCTGGATTCACCTTTACGAGCTGCTTTGAAGTAATTTTGAACATGAGCCTGGTCAGAATCCTTTCAATCAGCTCTAAGAATCCCTTCTTACTGACTTTGCAGACTGTCCTCCTTTCATCCAGACTCTCAAGTCTGCAAACTGACGATGCTAAACCCGCTCCCTTCCGTTCTCCTTAGTAAATCGTGGCAGATTTACAAAACGCCCTCTGATTGTTTGTCCAGAAGCAGTCAGAGGGCTGTTTTATTTGGAGTGGAGGATGTTGGCACAAGAAGGTACAGGAGCAAAGGAGGGGCCAGAAAGGGGAGGAAAAAGAAAAGCAGACCCTGGGAAAATTCTCGTTGGTCTGCTGATGATTTTGAAACGGTACAGAATGATTTGCCAATCAGAAGATGTCGAGCAGAAGCGGCTGATCAACACCATTCTGATCAGAAGATTGATCAGAAATCAGAATGTCCAGGAACCTGGTTCTTCATCGAATTCCGGTTCGTATTCTTCTTCCGGAAGTTCCTGATCTTTGGCCAGAATCAGAAGGTCTTTGCGTTGATTGCTGGTCTGATAGCCATTGGCTGACCAGAATTTTAAGGCTGGTTCGTTCTCTGGGCGGACACCCAGTTCAATATGAGCAAAGCGGGCTCTGGCCAGTGCGGCTTCCAGATCTTTGACAATCTGGCGGCCAATGCCCTGATTCTGTTCATCCTGAGCAACCATCAACAAGCCAATCCAGGCCTGCATCTCTTTGGGATAATCCAGAATCAGATCCAGAATGGCGACCAGTTGATCGCCCTGGTAGTAACCCAGATAGAATTTCTGATCGAGCAGAATATGCGGTGGAACACGGACCAGATCGGTTTTTACGGAGCGTAAAGAAGGCTTTGGCGGCTCAAAACGGAAGAATTCCGGATTGCTCTGCATCAGTTTGAGAATCTGGCCAGCCTGCCGTTCAGAAAGGGGCTTTACGTCAAATTCGTTCGAGAGATCACGCAGGGAAATCTGATGACGGCAGGGAATTTCCTGATCTATTCTTAAAGGCAGAGTACCCCGACTGATTGGCTCAATAATATAGAGTTTGAAATGATTTTTGATGTTTTTTTGCCATTCAGTCGGGGGTGAATGCCGCCCGCAATCAGCCCTGCAAGTTGGT
>CAJTLE010000072.1 GCA_910577085.1 uncultured Allobaculum sp.
TCTAAGATAACGAGATGGAAGAAGGCAGAAGTGAGATGACAGGATCATTGATCACAGCTGTTTTTCTTCCGATAAGAAACAAGACGATCAGAAATGATCAGATCATAACTGTAACCAAGGTTATGTCAAAGCTGGTGTTTGTTTTTGAAAGATCCATGAGATAAAATGGCTAAGTCGTAAGACAAACCAGTATGGTGATGCTGGCCAATGGGTCACACCTGTTCCCATCTCGAACACAGAAGTTAAGCCATTGAACGCCGACGATAGTGTAAAAGCGAAAATAGGAAGTCGCCAGACAAAATGAAACCCGAAGGATAAAGGAGAAATCCAATATTCTTCGGGTTTTTCTGTTCTTGGAAGAGTGAAGAGGACGGAATGTACAACTCCATTTTTCCTGATTATTTCGTTGAGGTATCGTTTGGGTCCAGATACTGCTTTTTCATTGTTGCCAAGTCTTCGTTCCCGGGCATCAGCATTCATATCTGTCTTTTCTACTTAAAATCACTGGGCGGATCTGATCATTGCAGGAAAAGTTGACAATAAGGAGACCACGAATCCTTTTTCAGCATCAGAAGAGGCTTGGACAGAACCGACTGCACAATCTGCAAGAACGACAAATTCCTGTATGTATTCGACTTTTATCCCTGATAGCTCCAGCCCTGGTCATCATGGTAGATCATCAGATGGGTCATACCGCCATCGACCACAATGTTTTCTCCAGTAATAAAACCAGCCTCATCACTGGCCAGAAACAAAGCCAGATTTGCGATATCTTCCGGTTTTCCAACCCGGCCAGCTGGATGCTGACTCACATCAGCACCCGAATAGGTTCTGCCTTTCGTTTCGATCCAGCCCGGTGAAATGGAATTGACCCGGGCCTTTGGTCCTAAAGAAACCGCAAGGGCATGGGTTAGACTGGAAATCGCTCCTTTTGCGGCGGCATAGGTTTCAGATTCGGGCATGCTCATTCGATCGCGTGAAGACGAGATGTTAATGATCGAAGATCCGGATTCAAAATACGGATCAAACAGTTTTGTGAGATAGAATGGGGCGGCAGCACCAACCGCCAGAGCATTCATCATATCTTCATAGCCAGCTGAGTGAATACCAACAAAGCGCGGCAGAGCGTTATTGATCAGAACATTTATTTTTCCTTCCTGATCGATAACAAACTTCACAAATGCTTCCAGGGTGTTGGGATTTGCCAGATCTCCCTGAAAGCTGCAGGGTTGATTGAGATCGATGGTGTAGACATGGGCCCCTTCTTGTTCAAAGGCTTTGGCCATACACGCTCCAATTCCAGCAGCACCGCCAGTAATTACAACAACTTGATTCTCAAATCGCATTTTCTTTCCTCCATCTTCTCTCTTTCAAAGGATTGCCTGCTCTTTCCGATAAAAGATCCGACTATAAAGCCGAGTGTTAACCTCACGCTCCTTTTTTTCAGTGCGATTCTAAGCCAGAACTGTCGATTATAAGTGGAGTCGGACAGGCAATAATTCTAGTTTCATTGTGCCAAAGTTGAAAAAGAGCGCAATACCAATTGGAACAGAAATAACCCATAAATTATGCAAAAAACGAAAAAAGATCCTGCAGGCAAATGCGTGATGCTTGCTTACAGGATCTTTTGAATTGAACGAAGCTGGATGACTGGTCTGTTATTCTTACTGCTAGAAGAGGATTACGAAGCCCTCGAAGAGACGGTTCTGGCTTTTTTCGGAAGTGAATTCCAGACTACAGCCCCGATCACGATGGCTGCCCCAATTAAAGAAAGACCGGAGAGCTTTTCATAGCCGGCTAACGCCACCAGCGATGGGTTGAGAATCGGCTCAAAGGCACTGATCAAAGAGGCCTGCAGTGGAGAGATCAAAGCTGTTCCTAACGAAAAGAACAGATAGGCTGCACCAACCTGGAAAGCCCCTAACCACATGATGGAAAGGGTATTTGGTAATGTCCACTCACAATGTAAAGCCTGCGGACCAAGGAATACTAAAGAGACGATCTGACCAACCAGTACGGAAGAAAGAGCATCTCCGCCTTTGAGAGAATTGATCATAAACAGAACCGCATAGAAGAATCCGGAAAAGGTCGCACATAAGTCACCGACAATATGACCGGCACTTAACGAATCCAGAAAGAAGCACAGAATTCCGATCGCAACCAGAAACAGCACGAGAATCTCTTTGCGGGTTGGCTTTTTATGAAACAAAACCAGGTTGAACAGGACAATCCATACCGGGCAGGAAAACTGCAGAACAATCGCATTCCCGGCGGTTGTCAGCTGGTTGGACAGTACAAACAGGGTGGTCATGGCCGCATAGGAAAAGGCCCCAAGAATAGTCGTTGCGTTTAAGACGAGTTTGCGGTGCGTGACGACCATAAACCCGCCAATGACGAGAGCGCCGAAAAAGGAACGGGCACCATTGATTGCCAGAGCAGGCCAGTCACACCATTTGAGAACCAGCCCCCCGGTTGAAAACAAAAGCGAGGCCAGAACCATATACAGAATTCCACGCTGCGAGCGGGAAAGGGAAAAAGACTGAGACATATACCCTCCATGGCCAAAAGGCCGAAAGACAGAAAATCAAGTTTCAATATAAAATCGGTTTTTAGCTCTGTCCATGAAAAGCGGCTGAAGATTTAAGTATGGCCAGAAAGATCAGAGAAAAGAGGATAGAAAATCGCAAAAACAAAGCATCCAACTTTCCACGTCCCATCTATTTTTCATCCACCCCTCCTGCAATTCTATCTACTTCCTATCTATTCATCCTGCCAACTCCATCTATTTCTCACCCATCCCTCTTGCAAATCTCTCTCAATGTCATTAATGTACTTATTGTACATGTACATTAAGATTCTGATTGGAGATGAGAAGATGGAAATCGAGATTGCGCTGAGCTTCCAGGGAGATACCCCGATTTATGAACAGATCGAAACCCAGATCCGCAGTCAGATTCTTTCCGGAAAGCTGGAAGCGGGAACACCGATTCCAAGCATGCGGGCTCTGGCCAAGATGTTAAAGGTAAGTGTCATCACGGTTCAGAAAGCCTATGAGAATCTGCGCAATGAAGGATTGATTGAATCGGTGGTCGGGAGGGGAACGATTGTTTCGGCTTCCAACCGTCAGGCGATTGCGGAAGCCAGACAGCGAGAACTGGAAGAAAAAATCGAAGATGTGATCAGACTGGCTAAAGAAAGTGGTCTCAGTTTAGACCAGCTGCAGGATCTGATCAGTCTGCTTTTCAAGGAGGATTAACAATGACGGAAGCCCTGAAAATTGAACACCTCAATAAACGCTTTAAACATTTTGCCTTACAGGATATCAACCTGGATGTGCCCAAAGGCATGGTTGTCGGGCTGATTGGAGAAAACGGATCAGGCAAGAGTACGACACTGCGCTGTATTCTCAGTCAGGATGTTTTGGACAGTGGAACGATCACCATTTATGATCAGAACGCGCTGACAGATCCAAAAATTCATGAAAAACTCGGTGTGGTCAGCGATGGTCACTGTTTTCCGGATCTTTTCAGTGCCAAGACGATTTCCGGGATCATGAAAGAGATCTTTCCGCATTGGGAAGAGGCTTATTTCTTTGATTTTCTGAACCGCTTTTCGGTCCCTGTCGATCAACCGCTGCGCCAGTTGTCCAAAGGAATGCAGGCCAAACTGCGCATTGCCTGTGCGCTGGCTCACCATCCCGATCTGCTATTACTGGATGAAGCCACGGCCGGACTCGATCCGGTGGTCCGGGAAGAAATTCTCGACCTGCTTCAGGAGTTCATGGAAAATGAAGACCATGCAATTTTGATGACCAGTCATATCAGCTCCGATCTTGAGCGCATTGCGGATCGCATTGCCTATATTCAGGATGGAAAGATCGACTTTGAACTGTCCAGAGAACAGATGGACGCCTTAGGTCTTGCCCAGGTTGCCAATGAACAGCTGGAGTTTATCGATCCGGCTTTGGTGATGACCAGACGCAAACAGCCGTTATCTACCGAAGTTTTGATTGCGGATCGCTTTGAGTTTAAAAAACGCTACCCGGACTATGCGATCAGTCCGGCCAGTCTGGATGAAATCATTGTGATGATTTCGAAAGGAGAACAACAGGTATGAAGGGACTATTGAAAAAAGATTTTCTGCTGGCATTTAAAAGCTGGCCTGTGATGCTGGGGATTTTAGTGATTGCCACCGCCATCATGGCCTATCTGAATGCCACGGTCGGCCTGTTGTCGTTTACTGCCATCTTTTTTCTGATGCAGGGCGTAGCCAGTATCATTACCGACCGCATGAGCGGCTGGAATCTGTATCAGACAACCTTTCCAATTTCCAGAAGCCGGGCCATTACGGAGAAATATCTGTTCAGCCTGATCTGTGGTCTGGCCGGATTTGGACTTGGATTTCTAATCTGCCTTTGTTTTGGATCGGCGCAGGAAGAAGCCTTGCTTGTTTCGAGTCTGCTTGGCGGCATTCTTGGTCTTTCGGCCATGAGTGTGGGCATCCCACTGCTGCTCGCATTGCCCAAAAACGCCTTTCCAGCCGCAATCTTTGCCGGATTTATTCCCGGCGCGTTTTGTGTGGTTCTCTGGAACCAGGAGCTGACCAGACAATCCGCTTTAGTCCAGGCATCCCAGGGTGCGATTGCCTTTAACATGCGAACCGATCTGTTGTGGATTCAGCTTGCCTGCATGGCTGGCCTTTGTCTGGTTTCATGGATTGTTACGCCAATGGTGTTATCCAGAAAAGATCAGCGATAAAGAGAATGCATTTTCCTCTTCACTGTTTCATCAGTGGCATTGATCAACCTTATCCATCAATTGTTTCGATCAACCAGAAGCCGGACCACCGGCTTTTTTACTGTCTGATCTGCCTCCTGCCCTGAGTGATACATCAGAGAGATACGGTAACGGTATGGGACAGAGAAAGCAGGGAACGGGAAAACAAGATATAGAAACGAATCAGAAAGAAAATATGCATTTAAGAAAAACTTCGGAATTGTTTGGAAAAATGATCTTGTGTCGATGCTATACGAAATATAGTATTATCTCAGGAGTAATGCTATGGCGATGACAATAAGCGGCAGCCTGATGGAGCTTTGTGTACTGGCTCTTGCTGCCAGAGAAGATTTGTATGGATACAAACTGACGCAGCAGATGAAGAAGCGTTTTGAAATTTCGGAGTCCTCGCTGTATCCAGTTTTGCGCCGGCTGACCAGAGCCGGCCTGTTAAAAACGTATGATGTCCCGCAGGATGGACGGATGCGTCGTTACTATGCCCTGACGGAAGAAGGCTGGAAGATGCTGGAAACGTATCGGAAAGAGTGGCAGGAATTTTCGGGAAATATCAATGATCTGGTCAATCTGGATCCCGATCTGAATCAAAGGAGGTTATCAGAATGACCAAAGAACAATATCTGAGTGAACTTGAAAAACATCTGGAAACCGTTCCGCCTTCTGAAAAGCGGAAGCGCTGCAGTATGTTGAAGAATATTTTGAAGAAGCGGGTGTCGGTAGTGAAGATCAGGTGGTTGAACAGCTTGGAAGTCCAAAAGAGTATGCGGACCGCATCAAAGAAGAACTTCCTTCCATACCACCAATCCCCATGGAACATGCCCAGGAGAGCGAGGTTTCTTTTGATCCGTCTGACTCTGATCGCTTCGTATCGTATTCGGATGGAAATTCAAAAAAAGAACATGGAAAAGCCTGTGGATATGGGTATGAAGAAGATCATGAAGCGTCTTCCTGGAATGGATATTCGGGATATGGAAGCACGGCCGCAATCGGATCTCATTCCAGAAGTCAGGTTCGATCCTCACGGATGAGTCCCTGGCGCATTGTTTTGCTGGTGATCTGCCTGCCATTGATTCTTGCTTTATTTGCGGTGGCTTTGATGATTTCAGTGATGGTTGTGATGTTTACCTTTATGGTGATTCTGGCGATGGTCCTGTTGTTGATTGCGGTGGTGGTTGCCGTTCCGGTGTATCTCTATCGGACCAGTCAGCTACTCTTTCATGCTCCATTTGAAGCCCTTTTTCTTGCCGGAACCAGTCTGATTGCGGCCGGCCTTGGTGTCATGGATTTTGTGGGTCTGCGTCTGCTTATTGGCAAGGGTGTTGGCAAAGTTTTGCATTGGCAGATTGACAGCTGGAAACAGATTTTTGCGTTCTTTACCCAGACCTTTGGACTGGCTTAGGGCTGGCCGACTGGAGAATCTTTCATGGTCAGGAAGATAAACTCCAAAAAGCAGCCGCTAAAGACCTGAATGAAAACAGGATCGAAAAACAGAACACCGTTATGAGGAGACCACTATGAAAAGTGAAAAACGAAGAAAACACGGCCTGCGTACAGGTCTGGCCTTTGTGGGCCTTGGAACTTTGATCTGCGCTGCCGCCTACGGACTTGGCGGCAGTGCCGTGGTACGGGCCGACAATCTCAATATCGAAATGGGTCCGGTGAAAGTTGCCATGCTGGTGGATAGACAAGCAGTGACCAGCGAGACCAGAAACCAGATTGCAACCCATCATGATGAGATCGCAGAGGACCATCATTCAGGAAAGTGCATGACCGTCGAGGAACCAATTGATACTGTCCAGATCGATATCACTGTCGGAAATCTGATCTTGCAGGGTGGATCCAGAGCTCAGATTGAGATGGACCGTATGGAGGATTCCTGCTGGAAAGAGCTGGATCAGTCGGTAACCAATCACTGCTGGTCGATTTCCCAGCATACGGATCACCATTCCATTCCGCTTTTTTCCGACGCCTCGGATCTGGTTGTTACCATCCCGGACAGCGTGAAATCGATTGAAATCCATAATTCAATGGGCACAGTGACCATTCAGAATCTGAAAACAGATTTCCTGCTTGTTGATGTTTCAGCAGGTGATCTTCAGATCACCGACAGTACCATCACCAACCTGCAGACGGATGTTTCAGCAGGTAATTTAACCCTGGAAAAAGTGGCTGTAAACGATGCAGATTTATCCCTGTCTGCCGGCGAGGTGAATGGGGATAACATAGAAGTTCTGAACGCTTTACAGGCCAATGTTTCAATGGGCAGCATCTATCTCAACATGGCAGGATCGCAGTCTTCTTACAACCTGGATTTGGATACCAGTATGGGGGAGATTGTTCTGGAAGACGATATGACAATTGCCAATGGAAGTTATCATCCTGCTCACCAAAAGGATCTGCCATCTATTGAAGCTTCGGTCAGCACCGGGGAAATTATGATCAACTTTCTGGCCGGTTCTTTAAGTGAGAAAGCCGGGGACATCATTAGCTCTGAGCTGCCCATTGAGCAGGAAGCTGTCTATGAGTCGGAAAGTATAACTGTATTTCAAGATTGAACAAGCTAAGAACAAGTATTCAACCTTCTTAAAGTAAAAGGAATTTGAAACAATAAAAGGAATTGAAGTGAAGAGAAATTGAAAAGGCAGCAGGCCAGGATTTGGTTATCCATGGCTTGCTGCCTTTTTGGGCTGAGTCAAAAATATAATCGTCCGCTCGATAAAACAGGCCGCCAAACGACAGTCTGATCAAGGGAAGTCTGAGCTATAAAACAGTCCCTGATTTATGTTGTCAAAAAGAACTTATTCTGATGTTTCTTCTTGATCCATCCGGACAAACTGAAGGGTCTGAGAACTGTCGGTTCCCTGAGGAAGATCAAGCAGCAGACCGCCGTCCATCAAAGCCGCACCCGTATAGACATTCCCGGTATCGAGCTGCTTATACCAGACATCCCGTTTCAGACCACGCAGCTGGATTCTGGGAAAACGAACATTGGGTTTTTGCTCATAAATGACGCTCTGAACCAGAATCTGCAAACCGTCTTTAGAAACAAAGGACCAGGCGGCCAGATCATGATCAAACGGATCACTTAAGCGATAGTAGTCGCCATCAAAAATCAGCGGCTGCAGGGATTTATAGGTTTGAACCTGCTGACGGATTTCGTCTTTCTGCTCTGAACTTAAAAGGGTCAGATCGAGCTCATAGCCGAAAGTTCCAGCCATCGCAACGGTTCCCCGGGTCTTTAAAGAAGTCACCCGGCCAGTCTGGTGATTGGGGACGGCTGAGACATGAGATCCAACCGAACTGATGGGATAGAAGAACGAAGTCCCGTACTGAATCTGGGTACGGCAATGGGCATCGGTATTGTCTGAACACCAGTATTGCGGGAAGTAATACAACATTCCCCCATCAAACCGGCCGCCTCCTCCTGCACAGCCCTCAAACAGAACTTCCGGAAATTCCATTGTCAATCGGTCAGCCAGTTCATAAACACCAAGCATATAGCGGTGAGCCAGTTCACCCTGCCGCTGTTCTGGCAGATAGGAGGAGTAAAAATCACTGATCGAACGATTCATATCCCATTTGATGTAGTCAATTTCATTGTCACGAATCAGTCTGGCAAAAGTCTGGTACAGATATTCGACCACTTCAGGATTTCCCAGGTCAAGAACCAGCTGATGACGGCTGCGGGAAGGATAGCGGCCGGGAATCCAGAGCACCCAGTCTGGATGGGTACGGAAAAGATCCGAGTCTTCGGATACCATTTCTGGCTCAATCCAAAGGCCAAACTGCATCTGGCGGCTATGGATGGCTTTCGAAAGATCTGCCAGGGGCATCCCGAGCTTTTCTTCGTTAACATGCCAGTCCCCAAGGCTTTCCGTATCTGAATTGCGTTTTCCAAACCAGCCATCATCAAGCACAAACAGGTCAATGCCGCATTCTTTTGCACTGTCGGCGATTTCAATCAGCTTCTGACCATTGAAATCAAAATACGTAGCTTCCCAGTTGTTGATCAGCACCGGGCGGGGGCGGTGGACAAATGTCGAACGAATAACATGCTCCCGGAACAGATCATGGAACTGGTGGGAAAGTTTTTCCAATCCCTGCCCAGAGTAAGACAACAGAGCCTCAGGAGAATGGAAAATGGCCTGTGGTTTCAGTTTCCAGCGAAAGGTCGATTCTTCCAGACCCATGACCAGGCGGATCTGCTCAAGCTGATCTTTCTGGACTTCAACCTGATAGCACCCCGAATACAAAAGACAGGCTCCATAGCAGGATCCATGACTTTCGTCAGTATGGGGAGCGGCCAGAATTACAGCGGGATTATGCTGGTGTGAGCTATTGCCGCGTCGAGATTCAAAACGGAAGGTTCCAAAGCCTAAAGGCAGTCTTTCCTTGAGCCGTTCCATTGCATGCCGGCCATGAAAATGAATGACCTCCAGATCGCCGTCGGGCAGATCCAGACACAGCGAGCTGACTTTGTCCAGACTCAGAATATGGTCAGTCCGGTTTTCAATATCAACTGAGCGGGCAATGACGTTTTCCTTTTCGAATGCACTGTAATACAGATGGACGAAAATGGGATAAAGGGCGTCTTTTAAGGTGATTTTGAGGGTTGGCGTCTGATAGGAACGATCAAAGGAAGCCGGTAGATGATCAATGCCCGGTTTGTGGTCCAGCACTTCATATCCGGCATACCGCAGATCGAGTGCACTGGATCCATCGGGGTGAACAATGCGCAGGGCGGGGGTGCGATAGTCGGTCATGCCGCCTTCGGCATACTCAAGTGGGTGATCGTTGAGCGAATAGTCACGACGAGTTCCAGTATCAGCCAGATTTCCGGAAAAGGAAATTTCGGGGTACTGGTTGAGATAACTCATGTTCATTCCGGTTTTGGGCCCATACCAGAGATGATTGAGAATTCCGTATTCGTCTACCTGCATCTGGTAGAGCGTATCCTGAGTGGAAAGGGAAAAGAGATTTCCGTCAATTGAAATAGCCATACATGTGTCTCCTTTTGTCAGCTCTTTTTTCAAGCCAAAGGTTTACACAAAAATTTTTTTTCTGTCAACGAGACCAGAGTACGCACCAGACAAAGAAAAGCCCCTTCTGAAAATCAATTCTGGTCTAGATTCAGCCAGAATTGAAAATTTCAGAAGGGGTAAAATTTTTTTGAAAAATTGTGTTGCACCGGTCAAAATTCACTGAAAATCGAGTAAATAATCGGTAAAACAATGCGGGTGCCATTCAAAATCCGGATTTGAAGTCAAAAGGTCCCAAAAAAATCTGGCGGCTGCTGGTCAAAAAGAGCATTGACCTGCATTTCTCAGTTTCCTAACTTGTGGATTTCCATTACATTTTGACGACCATCTGCACTGGATGAAGGCGGTTCTGGTTGCGCCACGTTGAGGGCGTGGTGTTATAGGCCTGCTTAAAAGCCCTGGAAAAATGCATCTGGTTTTCATAACCGACCTTCAGTGCAATCTCGCTGATTTTCAGATCAGTTGTTCGCAGCAGTGCGGCTGCCTTACTCATACGATAAGCCATCAGAAATTTCTGCGGCGGCTGGCGCATGATCCGTTTGAAGATCTTGGTCAGATAGCTGCGGCTGACCCCCAGTGAAGCCGCAATATCTTCGATGGAGATGTTGCGGGTATAGTTGTTTTCGATGAAGGCGATGGTCTCCCGGACGTAATAATCCGCCAGGGAGTTGCTTTCCACCAGATCCGGAATCCGGGCTGATTGAATGAAGGCCTCCAGAAACAGATACAGATGACCACAGATCAGGTAGGGTGAGCTTTTGGCATGTTCCAGCAGAAACTGCATTTCGTTGACCATGATGTCCCGCTGGTTGTTATCGATGCTTTCGTAAATGGGATAAGCCGGCCGCATCGTTGTCTGTTCCAGAGCTGGTGTGACTTTCAGACCGTCAAACTCCAGCCAGATGTATTCCCAGGGATCTTCACCATCCGCATAGTAGGTGGTCAGGGTATCCGGATATAACAAAAATCCCTGACCAGCCTGAAGAGAATAGGTTTGATTGACGCCCGAGGCATCCGGACTGATCAGGAAACCTTTTCCTTTGAGGATGTAATGAAGCAGATAGTGTCTTCGCACAGCAGGGCCAAACAGATGACCGGGCTGGCATTTTTCCCGCCCACACTGATAGACGGTCAGATCGACGGAATTGAAGTTTTCAAAAATTGTAAATGTGACATTTTCTTTTCGGTTGCCCTCTACAACATTCACAATCATTCCTCCTTTGGCTTAAGTTCCTGGACGCTTTTTTCCATCCAGCGTTTTTCTTTTTCGACGTTTTCAGATTTCAGGTTTCCAAATCCCCTTTTTCTTTTTCGAGTATCGGCAGAATCCATCCAATTTCACTTTGCCAAAAAAGCGCTTCATTAGAATGAAGAGATTTTGTACCTGTTAAGAGAATTGGGAATCATTTTTGAATGAATCTGAGTATCCTTTGGTTCAGATTCTGTCTTTTCTTTTGACTGCCTGAAAAAGTTCAGGCAGTCAGTGTCCATAAAACGATTTCTTTTTCTGATTAGGAAAACCCTTTCAACAAAAATATACCCAAATGGCGCCTGTTTTGACAAAAATAAACGAAAGTCACGATATTGGCATAAAAATGGCTGTTTTATTTCATTTTCCAGCCCTTATGGGGAATGGTACGATTTGGCCATCAAGAGAGAAACGAAAGGAGAACTCAACATGAAGCTGAAAAATGCCTGGCTTGCTGCCATCGGTACAGCAGTTTGTTTAACCATGGGCGGCTGTTCAGATTCTTCTCAGAGCGGTAAACGCGAAATTGAAATTCTGAACTACAAACCGGAAGCGATTGATACGATGCAGAAAATTGAAGATCGCTTTAACGAGACTCACGATGACATTCATCTGACCATCTCATCACCTAACCAGGCCATGACCATTCTCAAAACCAGACTGATCCGGGAGGATGCCCCGGACATTGTCGGAATTGGAGGAGACATCAATTACTCCAACTTCTTGGATGCCGATCTGTTTGAAGACATTTCGGATGTCGAAGCTGTTTCGCAGGCCAAAGAGGGTTACATGGACATTGAAAAATCCCTTGAGCTGGTGGAAAAAGAGGGAACCTATGCCCTGCCATTTGCGGCCAATGCGGCGGGTATTCTCTACAACGTTGACATGTTCGAAGAACATGGCTGGCAGATTCCTGAAACATGGGATGAATTCATTGCCCTTTGCAAGACGATCCAGAGTGAAGGTATTACCCCGTTGTACTTCGGATTCAAAGACACCTGGACCACCCTGGCCCCATGGAATGCACTGGCCGTTGAAAATGCTGAAGCCGATGTCTGCACGCAGGTCAGCGAGGGAAATACCACCTTCGAAGCTGAATACAAAGAGGTGGCAGACAAGATGAAAGAAATGCTGGAGTATTGCGAACCGAACCCATTTGCCTACTCTTACAACGATGCAGCCATCGCTTTTGCAAATGGTCAGGCGGCTATGTGGCCGATTGGAAGTTATGCCATTCCGCAGATTCACTCCAACAATCCAGATCTGAACATTGGATCGATGGTTTTCCCTGGAACCGACAATGCCGATGACCGAATCCTGAACTCTGGCGTGGACCTGCAGTTTTCGATCATGAAAGACTGCCCGGATAAAGAAGCAGCCAAAGAAGTGATGAACTTCCTGTATTCGGATGAAATTCTGGATCTGTACCTGGAAGAGCAGGGAGGTGTTTCTGCAAAAAAAGGTGACTTTGAAACTCCAGAAAATCTGAATGGCATGAGAGAGTTTATCGAAAGCGGCAATGTTGCTGACTTCCATGACCACCACTATCCAAGTGAAATGGCAGTCGATGCTCTGATTCAGACCTATCTGCTCGATGATTCGGATCAGGCCGCAACAACCTTCCTGCAGAAATTTGATAAAGACTGGCAGCGGTATAACCGTGAACTGATCCGCCGCCTGAAAGAAGAAAACGCTGGAAATGAGTCCGGCAGTTGAGGAAATTATGAAAAAGAAAAAACTCTCGAGAAAGGAAAAGACGTATATCGCAATTCTGGTGCCCATCGTCCTGCTGTTTTTCCTGTTTAACACATGGCCGATGCTCAATGGTTTCTTCTATTCCTTCACCAACTACAAAGGCTATGGCACCTATCAGACGGTCGGTCTGCAAAACTACATTGACCTGTTCCAGGATGAACGGGTATTGCACAGTTATCTGTTTACGTTCAAGTACGCGATTTGTGGAACAATCCTGGTCAATGTAATCTCTCTGATCATGGCTCTCGGCCTGAATTCCCGAATCCGCTTTAAATCTGCTCTGCGTGGAGCTTACTTTGTTCCAAATATTCTGGGCGGACTGATTATTGGTTATATTTTCAGCTTCATCTTTACCTACATCCTTCCAGCCCTGGGTGAGATGTGGAATATCGGCTGGCTGAAAAATTCGATTCTGTCTTCTCCAACCTACGCCTGGATCGGTGTTCTGATTGTCGGTGTATGGCAGGCGGTTGCCATGACGACGATTATTTATATCTCTGGTCTGCAGACAGTTCCAGAAGATGTGTATGAAGCAAGCCGCGTGGATGGGGCTGGCAAATGGACTGAGTTTTTCAAGGTGACACTGCCTTTGATCATTCCGTTTGTTTCCATCAACCTGATTCTGACCACCAAAAACTTCATGATGGTTTTCGACCAGATCATGTCCTTAACCAGCGGCGGTCCGGCACAGTCGACAGAATCGATTTCCTTTTTGATCTACAAAAACGGCCTGGATGGCGGACAGTTTGGCTTCCAGTGCGCGAATGCCGTTATCTTCTTTATCGTAATTGTGCTGTTCTCTGTCGTTCAGCAGCAGATCACAAGTAAAAAGGAGGAACAGCTCTAATGAAACTTTTCTCTAAAAAAGATAAACCGGCCAAAGAATTCAAAGAACATAAGAAAACCAACTGGGTGCTGACAATTGTTCTGATTCTTGGGACTCTGACTGTTTTCTTCCCGTTGTATATGACACTGGTCATCGCCTTCAAACTGCCCAGTGAAATGACCAATGACGTAGCCGGTGCGCTGGCTTTACCAAAAACCTGGAGCTTTGCCAACTTTACGGAAGCCATGCGGGTCACTGATTTCTGGAACTCGCTTGGAAACTCGCTGCTCATCACTCTGACAACCATTGCCTTAAGTCTGGTGGTTTACTCGCTGGCCGGCTATGTACTGGGTCGGACGATGCAGAAATACAAAGCAAGCAAGTTCATCTATCTGTACCTGATTTCTGGTATGTTTGTTCCATTCGCCATTCTGATGATGCCGCTGGTTAAAGAAACAGCGCAGATGCATCTGGGCAACCAGCTTGGCGTTATCCTGCTTTATCTGGTGTTCTACATGCCAATGAATACGATGCTGTATGCGGGTTATATGAAAAACATTCCGGTTGCTCTGGAAGAAGCCTGTGAAGTCGATGGTGCGAACACCTGGCAGACTTTCTGGCGAGTCATTTTCCCGATGATGAAACCGATGCATGCGACGGTTGCAATTCTGACCGCGTTAGGAACCTGGAACGATGTAATGACCCCATTGGTAATCATGTCCGGTACTGGCATCAACACCCTGCCAATTGCACAGCTCAACTTTCAGACCGCATTTGGAACCAACTATAACCTTGCTTTTGCTTCCTATACCATGTCCCTGATTCCGATTCTGTTATTCTATATCATCTGTCAGAAACAGATTCTCAGCGGCGTAGCCAATGGAGCAGTCAAAGGATAATCTTTTCGTATTCTTTCGAAGTCTGATTTGCATGCAGCTGAGTCAAAACAGCTTTGAGCATAAGACGATCAACAGACATCGATGATCAGAAAAATTAGCGGTTTCTGATGGTTGAAGTTTTTCCCCTGTATAGATCTCTATATAACTCTCTCTGTATCTCTGAGCAGACTCTCTGCTCCAGAGGGGGAGTGGTCCGGATTGGGGTTTGGATCACTTCCTGTTTCGCATTTAACTGTCTGCTCTCCTCCTGCTTTCGAGCAGACAGATCGCATTTCTCGCCAGAAAGCCTCGCCAGCTTTCTGGCTTTTTTTTCTGTAACCCTTGCACCCCTTATCCCCAAAAAAGCGCAAAAAGCCCCTATAAATCAAATTAAATATCAACCCGAGTAATTCATGGCTTTTTTCACAAAACTATTTTTCGTGTTTTGTCTTCGAAATGCAAACAAATATATTGCGATTAG
>CAJTLE010000073.1 GCA_910577085.1 uncultured Allobaculum sp.
TTCAACGGAAAACCTGTTTTTTCGAGGGCTATGATGACTCCAATTTACTGCCGAAAGGCTTTTTGAAGTACAATAAGTTACAATTTGTACCATCGTAGACTAAGAAAGTACATGTTTTTCGAGCGATAGTCATCTCTACAGAGAACACAAGTCATAAGAGCCATGAGGGAAGAAAGATATTCACTTTCTGCCTGCATCTACAGAAAAACCGGATCTGCTTCTGGTTCAGATCCGGTTTCAGCTGGCCGTTTTCTATCCACGGTCAGTTTTAACGAAGAGTGTGACTCTATTTATTCAGTTTATTTTTAAAGTCTTCTGAATTGGTCTAGCGCTTTTCAGCGGAATCTGCAAGATCACCAAAAATTGGTGTGCCCAGACCAAATCCACCGCCGACGGTCAGAATCTGGCCGGTTGTATAGGCAGCATCATCACTGGCAAAGTAAGCCACAGCCGCCGCCATTTCTTCCGGTGTTCCCATTCGTTTGATCGGCAGGTTCTTTTCAAACATGTTCTTGAAGTTCTCGGACAGATTATCTTTGACGGCATCGGTTGCAGTCATTCCTGGTAATACAGCATTGCAGCGAATATTTTTACGGCCAACCTGGACTGCAATTTCTTTGGTGAGATAGTTGATAGCCGCTTTTGAAGTTCCATAAGCGATCTGCGAAATATCTGGGATCAGGCCGCCGACGGAAGAGATGTTAATAATGCTTCCGCCGCCATTTTTCTCCATGACTGGAATGACCTCCTGACAGCCGCGGAATACACTTTCCAGATTGACGTTGACGATATCTTTAAAGACATCAAATGGGGTGTCCGTAATGGTCAGATCTTTACGGGGATCACTCGTTCCAAAATTGTTAACAAGAATATCGAGGCGGTTCTGTTCATTGACGATGGTCTGCACCATGTTATGGAAGCAGTCTTCATCATACGCATCAAAATAAACGGTATGCACATCATAGCCTTTGGCATTCATTGCATCCGCAATCTGGCCGGCTGCATCCAGACGTCTGGCCGCCATGTAGACAGTGGCCCCTTCTTTTGCCAGCCGCTCAGAAATAGCCAGTCCAATGCCGCGGGTGGAGGCAGTAATCAGAGCGACTTTTCCTTTTAAAGACATGTTAGAATCCTTCTTTCTGTTCTGAATGTATCTGATTCAGATTTCACCTCTATTATGCAAGGAAAGGCGGGAAAAGTCTGCAGAGTATGCCTGTCGAGATATAGACAGAAACGGCTGTTGCAGGCATCCAGAACGAAGCCGTTTTCGATGATTTTCAGACCCTCAAAAAGGCCAGGCACATTGTCCTGACCTGATTTGGTTTGCTGAATTGAATTCAACGCGCGTTATGCCTGCTTTTCTTCCTGTAACGAAGACCAGCTTTCCAGACCATAGCTCGCTTTGGCAGATTTGATCGCATCCACAATCGCCTGCGATACGGCTTTGACTGCCATCACACTGACTAAAGTCAGATCGGCTGGAACTTCATTGGTCGTCATCGCAAAAAGAGTGTCTCCATCATTAGGGGTATGAACCGGACGAATCGTACGGGCCAGACCATTCTGGGCCATGCCAGCCAGTTTGGTCAGCTGTGCCTGATCGAGGTCAGCATTGGTGAGCACACAGCCAATCGTGGTATTCATCCGTTCTAACTGCTGGCCAGCCAGCTGTAAAATCAGATCTTCCGTGTTATAGGCGGTTTTGGTTTCTTTGTCATAAATACCGGCAAGACGATTCTGACTGTCGGGTTCAAAGACATCGCCGCATGCATTCACTGCCACAATGGCTCCAACTTTTAACGGCCCAATCTGATAGGCTGCGGAACCAATGCCCGATTTCATGGCCTTATCAAAGCCAAGCATTTTGCCGACACTTGCCCCCGTGCCCGCTCCATAACAACCGCTGATCCATTCATTGTCTTCACTGTTGCAGGCTGCTTCATAGCCCATAGCTTTATCCGGGAAAACATCCGCTTCGCCGCACCCCAGATCAAATAAGGAAGCCTGGCAGACAATGGGCACACAGAATTCTTTCAAACCAAAGCCGGCGCCTTTTTCTTTGAGATACTGCATAACGCCGCTTGAGCTTTCCAGTCCAAACGCACTGCCGCCTGATAAGACAACCGCATTGATCTGCTGAACCATATTTTTGGGATCGAGCAGGTCCGTTTCTCTGGTGGCTGGCCCGCCGCCGCGAACATCGACCGCACCGGTTGCACCATCCAGACAAAGAATGCAGGTTACGCCCGTGCCGCCATTTTCGTTCTGGGCCTGACCAATCTGAAAGCCTTCAATTTCATTGATTCCAATTGACTTCATACTCTCTATTCCCCGCTGTTATCTGTGCATTCATTTCCTTCAAATCCTGATCCAGGATTACAGCGGGTTCCTCCTTTTTTGTCTTTGTGTTTTTGTCTTTTTGTTGTTGTGTTTCTGTCTTTGCGTTTTTATCGTTGTATATCTGTCGCTGGGTGGCTGTCGTGGTGTGGGCGTTGGGTTTGTTCCTGCTCTGTTTTGTCGCAGGATATTTTTCTGGTTGTCTGATCAGAAAACGGATGGGTGCAGAAGACCAAATCCCGGCTCCATCGGCAGATTTTTTCTCATTTTCCTTTCCTTATATTAATAGGCTAAAGAAATAGAGATGAAAACTGTATCCGAATGAGTTGTTTTTGACAGAAAGACAATGTCCACAAAAATTATACGTCTTTTCTGGAAGAACGAATCAGAATCTGTGAATCCCCGGGAAGGACGGTGGCATTGGCAGGAACATCCTGCCGGACAACTGCGCCAGCTCCAATCCGGGCGCCATCCCCGATGGTAATATCGCCGACCAGAACAGCCCCGGCCCCAATCAGGCAATGATCCCCGATGACGGGTGCCTTACCATGGACTTCACCGATAGTGACATTCTGATAAATCCAGCACTCTTGGCCAATTCGGGCATAGCGGGAGATAAAAATTCCGTGCAGCCCATGCGGCAGGCGTGGTCTGCTTTTGAACCAGGCACCTTTGCCGATGTAGCCGCCATGTTTATTGGCTGACCGGTTTAAAAAGACAGTCATCAGATCGATCTTCCAGCCCGTCTGACAGTTCTGCCGTTTAAAAAAGACCTTCCAGTAGGTTTCCATCAAATCCCCTTTGGACCAGGTCAGAATATCTGTTCGAAATGACATGTAAAAATTTCCCCTTGTTCCTGCTTCTCCCCTTGTCGGATGCAGGCTGCTTTCAGTTTATCAAACGATTTGGATCCCTTGCTTACAAACTGAAAACAGTACCGAAATTTCAAAGATATCCACCACTCTCAAAGTTGAATTGGATCGGGAAGATTTGATTTCTTTCTGCGTGATTTTTCCAGTTTGTCTGGGCTTGTCTTTCCAGCCGGGTAAGTTTTTACGGGGCTATGAATCTGATTTTCCGTTCGGTTTCTTCTCTGGTCAGGACTCTGTTTTCTCTCTTCCTTTCGTTACCATTCTTTTACATTTTCTGTTTCAGATAATTTTTACCCGGATTGAGGTCATTTCATTACCAGAATATGAAAATTCCGTCCGGTTTTCTGCCCATATTTTTACATAACGCACCAAAGATCAAGTAAAAAATCCCATGAAAAAACATATATTTTGAAAAAGAATTTCAGCTTCTTTGAAACTTTTTGAAATACTATGGGAAAATCTTGTTTTTGGCGTGCTACAATTCCTCACGTAAATTTTCGCAAGCAGCGTGATTATGAGCTTGGTCTGAAATTGTTCAGGAACTGTCACCTGATGTGAGGATTGAAAACCAACAAAAATAGGAGAGGATTGAAAAATGTCACGTTATGTCTTGAAACGAATTTTGCTGGCAATCATTACGGTCTGGGTTGTCGCAACGCTGACGTTCTTTTTGATGAACATGATCCCGGGCGGACCATTCCTTTCAGAAAAAGCGATCAGCCCGCAGGCTACAGCTGCCCTTGAAGCCAAATATGGTCTGGACAAACCATTATGGCAGCAGTACCTGACTTACATGAATGGCCTGCTTCATGGCGACTTCGGTATGTCATTAAAACAGCGCGGCCGTTCTGTGCTGGATATCATCACCAGTAAGTTCCCGGTTTCCGCCAGAGTCGGTGGAATTGCGGTTGCCTTCGCGCTCGTTGTCGGCGTTACTTTAGGATGCGTTGCCGCCCTGCATCAGGGTAAATTCTGGGATCGCTTCATTTCCGTCTTTGCGACTCTGGGCATTGCAGTTCCAAGCTTTGTCATCTGCACCTTATTACTTTACATTTTCGGTGCCAAACTCAAATGGCTGCCAACTCTTGGTCTGAATTCCTGGCAATCGTATATCATGCCTGTCTTTGCGATCGCCTTCTATCCGACGGCCTATATCATGCGGCTGATGCGTTCAAGCATGCTGGATGCTTTAGGTCAGGACTATATGCGTACCGCGAAAGCGAAAGGTCTTTCGGGCAATAAACAGTTATTCAAACACGCACTTCGAAATGCCATTCTGCCGGTTATCACTTATGTTGGTCCGATGCTTGCCTACACCATCGTCGGAAGCTTCGTTGTCGAAAAGATTTTCGTTATCCCAGGTCTTGGCGGATCCTTCATTACTGCCATTACCGGTCGTGATTACACGCTGATCATGGGAACCACCATCTTCCTGGCAACCCTGGTTATTCTGATGACCCTGGTTGTCGATCTGCTCTACAAAGTCATCGACCCACGAATCAAACTCGATTAGAAAGCAGGAGGTTTAAGCGATGCCAAAAAATCCACTCAGTCTTCAGCTGGATCCCGCTGACTTTCTGCCAGCGACCGATGAAGAGAAACAGTCCCAAGTCATCATGCGCGAATCCGTCAGTTTCTGGAAAGACGGAATGCGTCGTTTATTAAAAAACAAAGTGGCCATGACTTCTCTGGTTGTCATTATCATTATCATGATTTTCGCCTTTGTGGTTCCACACTTCTATCCATACAGTTATGACGCCCAGATTAAAGGCGCCACCAACCTGGCTCCGATGCAGTACTCGGCCGAAGAACAGGCCATCATCGACGCTGGCGGCCATGTGTTTCCGCATATTTTCGGAACCGACACCATGGGTCGTGACTATGCGATCCGTGTCATGGTCGGAACTCAGATTTCTTTGATGGTTGGCCTGATTGCAACCGGCATCATTCTTTTGATTGGTCCATTATATGGAGCCGTCGCAGCCTTTGCGGGCGGCTGGGTCGATCTGGTGATGATGCGTATTGTCGATATCATCTATACCATTCCAGATGTTCTGTTAATCATCCTGCTTTCCTTTGCCCTGAAATCGCCGCTTGAAACTCTGGCTTCCATGCCGGGCTTTGGCTGGATTCAGACGGTCGGAACGAGTATGATCTCCATCTTTATCGTCTTTGCCCTGCTCTATTGGGTTGGTATGGCACGAATGATCCGTTCTCAGGTTCTGACGATTAAACAGTCTGACTACGTCACAGCTGCCAAAGCGTTAGGCGTAAAGAGCTCTACCATTATCCGTAAGCATCTGATGACCAACTGCATCGGTACGCTGATTGTCTGCGCAACGCTGCAGATTCCATCCGCGATCTTTACCGAAAGCTTCTTAAGCTTTTTAGGCATGGGTGTTGCCGTTCCACTTCCTTCTCTTGGATCTTTAGCCAGTGCCGGTCTGAACGGAATTTATACCTATCCATATCTGCTGTTTATTCCAGCTGCCGTCATCTCCATTTCCATTCTGAGCTTCAACCTGCTCGGTGATGGTCTGCGTGATGCCTTTGACCCGAAGATGAAGAAGTAACAGGTGATATCCATGTCAGATGAATATTTAGTCAAGATTGAAAATGAAAGACTTTCCTTCTTTACCCCTGCCGGGGAAGTGAAAGCTTTAAACGATGTCAATATCTCGCTGCGCCCTGGCGAAGTGCTGGGAATCGTTGGTGAGTCTGGTTCCGGAAAATCCGTTACAGCCTATTCTTTAATGGGTCTGACGGCCGATCCGGGCAAACTGCTCGGCGGGAAAATCCGTTTCAATGGTCATCAGATTGAGACCATGACGGAAAAAGAATTCCGCAAAATCCGCGGAAATGAAGTGTCCATTATCTTCCAGGACCCAATGACTTCCCTTAACCCGGTGTATACCATCGGCAACCAGATTACCGAAGTCATCACCCTGCACACCGGCAAATCCAGACAGGAAGCCAAAGAAAGAGCGCGTGAGCTGCTCGAACTGGTTGGTATCAACGAACCGGATAAACGTCTCAAACAGTATCCACATGAATTATCCGGTGGAATGAGACAGCGTATCATGATTGCCATTGCGCTGGCCTGTGAGCCAAAGCTGCTCATTGCGGACGAACCAACCACCGCCCTGGACGTAACCATTCAGGCTCAGATTCTCGAGCTGATGATGGAATTAAAAGACAAGCTGGGCATGGCGATCATCATGATCACCCATGACCTTGGTGTTGTTGCTTCGATGTGCGACCACATTGCGGTTATGTATGCCGGCCGCATTGTTGAATATGGAACCACTGACCAGGTGTTCTATGAACCCAGTCACATGTATACCAAAGGCCTGATCCGCTCCATTCCAAGACTGGATGCGGATGAGCATCAGCGCCTGATTCCAATTGAAGGAACTCCGGTGGATATGTTGAATCCGCCAAAAGGCTGCCCGTTTGCTCCGCGCTGCGAGAAAGCAATGAAAATCTGCCTGCGTGAGCCGGCTCCAATTACTGAATTTGATGATGGCACGCACTATACGTATTGCTGGCTGCATCAAAAAGCTGCCATGGAAAAACAGGCTGCTGCCCCGAATGTCGAAGACAGTCGGATTGCCATGGGCCAAGGAGGAGAATAATGACCGAGAAAAATGAAGATTTTATCGTTGTCGAACACCTCAAACAATACTTCCCGGCCGGCGGTCATGGTAAGAATAAAAAGTTTGTCCAGGCAGTCGACGACGTTTCGTTTACGATTAAAAAAGGCGAAACATTAGGGCTCGTTGGTGAATCCGGATGCGGAAAAACCACTACCGGCCGATCCATGCTTCGTCTGTATGAACCCACTGGTGGTCGATTTGTTTTTGATGGTGATGTCATTTTCGATGTCGACAAGAAGCAATACGCCAACATGCTGCCCTATCGCAAACGCATGCAGATCGTATTCCAGGACCCATATGCTTCGCTGGATCCCCGTATGACGGTCGGCGATATCGTAGGGGAAGCCATTGATACCCACCATTTAGCCAAAGATTCCAAAGAGCGCTATGACATGATCATTGAGCTCTTACGTAAAGTTGGTCTGAACTCCGAACACGCCAACCGCTATCCGCATGAATTCTCGGGTGGTCAGCGTCAGCGTGTCGGCATTGCCCGCGCTCTGGCCGTAAATCCGGACTTTATCGTCTGCGATGAGCCAATCAGTGCGCTGGACGTTTCCATTCAGGCGCAGGTTATCAACATGTTTGAAGACCTGCAGCGCGATCTGGGCCTGACTTATCTGTTCATTGCCCATGACTTATCGGTTGTCAAACACATCTCCGACCGGATTGGAGTTATGTATCTGGGCCGCATGGTCGAACTGGCACCGGCCAATGAACTGACCAACTCCCCGCTCCATCCGTACACCCAGTCTTTGATTTCCGCCATTCCATTAGCGGATCCAAAACTGGCCCGGGCTTCGCAGCGAATTGTGCTGGAAGGTGATGTTCCGTCTCCAGTCAATCCACCAAGCGGATGCCGTTTCAGAACCCGCTGCCCGCGCGCAACCGAACATTGTGCCAAGGAAGCTCCTGAATTTAAAGAAGTGCTGCCAGGCCATTTTGTTGCCTGCCACCACATCAACATGGAGGATCTCAAGAAGAAATAGAGATTCTGTTTTTAACGCATTATTTTCACTCTGGTAGACACGAAGCGGATTCTTCACCGTTTCGGTTTATATACCGTCTTTTGCTTGATCGTTTTAAGATTTCGAAGTTGTTCCAGATCTGGTATGTCTGTAAATGCGTCGTTTACTTCGAACAACTGTGCTCAGAAATCAACGCGCTGGCCTGCGTTTCGTGTTTTTGATGAATCTTGATCTGGGTCAACAACGACGGAAAAAAGAAAAGGAGATACAGAAATGAAGACTCGTTCCCTTTCGTTGCTCATGGCAGCTGTCATGGCAGCAAGCGTTGCTGGATGCTCTTCCAGTAACAGCACATCCACCAGCACTGCTGATTCCACATCCGGAAGTACAGCCAGTGCCACCAATACGTCCAGCGATAAGAAAATCTTATCCGTACAGATTGGTCCAAACCCAGAGACTCTGGATCCAGCTCTGAACTCCGCAGTCGATGGCGGTAACATGATCCTGACTAACTTTGAATGTCTGCTGACAAATGACGAAAACGGTCAGATCGCTCCAGGTGCTGCTGAAAGCTGGGAAGTTTCCGAAGACGGAAAAACTTACACATTCAAACTGCGTGACGGCCTGAAATGGTCCGATGGCACTCCATTAACAGCTGAAGACTTTGTTTACAGCTGGCAGCGTGTCTGCGATCCAAACGTAGCTGCTCCATATGCGGAAACCGTACTGTCCATGGTTGAAGGCTATGATGACGCAATTGCCGGCGACATCGAAAAACTGAATGTTGAAGCTCCTGATGATCAGACTTTCGTTGTTCACCTGAAAGATGCCTGCCCATACTTTGAATCCCTGGCCGCCTTTGCAACGCTTTCTCCAGTTCAGAAAGCAACTATCGAAGCCAATGGTGATGCATGGGCAACTGATGCTTCCACTTACGTTTCCAATGGTCCGTTCTACATCACTGAATGGGTACCTTCTTCCTATATCCTGATGGAAAAGAACCCGAACTACTGGGATGCTGAAAACGTAAAACTCGACGGAATCAAGTTCAACCTGATCGAAGATGCAAACGCTGCTTACAACGCCTATAACGCTGGCGAAATCGCCATGATTAAAGACGTTCCAACCGAAGAAATCCCATCTCTGAAAGATCGCGATGACTTCTTCGTTGAGCCAATCATCGGTACTTACTACGTTTCGATGAACACTGAAAAAGAACCATTCACAAACAAAGACGTTCGTAAAGCTCTCTCGCTGGCCATCGACCGTGACTACCTGGCCAACACGCTGATGCAGGGTACTTACTCTCCAGCCGGAAACTTCGTAGGTCCAGGATGGGCTGATATCAACGGTACAGAATTCGTTGAAAACTCCAATGGCGGTGAAGAATTTATCTCCACAACTGACTACGAAGCTGACCTCGAAGAAGCGAAAAAACTGTTAGCAGACGCTGGCTATCCAAATGGCGAAGGTCTGCCAAAGATCACGTATACAACAAACGATTCCGGTTACCACAAAGCTATTGCTGAATACCTGCAGCAGGCCTGGAAAGAACTCGGTGTCGATATGGATGTTGACATCGTTGAATGGGCATCCTTCACTCCAATGCGTCGTAACGGTGACTACGAAGTCGCTCGTAACGGCTGGGTAGGTGACTACACTGACCCATCGAACATCCTCGACCTGCTCTACTCCACCAACGGTAACAACGATGGTAAGTTCAGCAACGAAGAATATGACAAACAGATGGAAATCTCCAGAACAACTCTGGATGAACAGGAAAGATCCGACGCCCTGCACAAAGCAGAAGAAATCCTGATGGAAGAAGCAGGATGCATCCCTCTGGCTTACTACAATGACTTCTGGTTAGAAGATCAGACAAAAGTTAAAGGAATCTGGCATTCTCCATACGGCTACTGGCATTTCGAAGATGCTGAACTCGTTGAATAATTTTCCTTTCAACTGACTCAATCCAATCCTCAAAGCTGGTCCTGATTGCAGGGCCGGCTTTTTTCGTGGCTTTTTCTGTTCTGCTCTTTGTGCTGGCTCTCTCCTGTTTTCCTGATTCGACACTCCCGCAAAGGGCCTTACTCTTCCTCAAGGTTCAGGAGCGTTCATCTTTCTGGTTTTCTAAGCGCTTGCCAAATGGCAGGTGTCTTTTTGGGCTGTCCTGCTTCTATAATGTAGCCGAAATCGTTTATTCATCGTGATTTTCGACCTTTTGGCCGGCATTTCCCCTCCCGGTTTTTGATCCATTGCTTTATCCATTTCCCGCTTCGCTTTGTTTTTACGATATCTGCCAGAAAGAAGGATCCTTGCCTATGAAATTTGACTTACACATGCATTCGGCCGCCAGCAGTGATGGCCAGTTCACTCCCGAAGAATTAGTGGATCTGGTTGACGACCATAATCTGAATCTCATCGCGCTCTCTGATCATGACACTGCCCAGAATGTACCGGCCATCAAAGAAATTGCGACGAAACGCGGCATCCAGGTCATCAATGCCATTGAAGTTTCAACGACCTATAAAGGCGAACACAATGTCCATTTGCTTGGCTATGGCATCAATCCGGATGATCCCTGGATCCAAGATCTGCTTGCCAAAGCCAAAGAAAACACCCGTCTTTCCTTTGGGCTTCGTGTCAAAAAAATCAATGAAAAATATGGCTTCAATTTTGATGAAGACACCATCCGCGAGCAGGCGGGCGACATGAATCCCTGGTTTACGATGTTTGACCAGATTATTGCCGATCCAAGAACCAAAGACATCCCTGATTTCCAGGATTACCTGCCCGGCGGCCCGCGCAGCCAGCCTGCTCCAGTCAACTTCTTCTGGGACAAAATGCAGGCCGGCAGTGATCTGTATTGTCCTGTCCAGTATCCCGATCTTTTCGAAGCCATCGACCACATCCACCAAGCCGGCGGGATTGCAGTGATTGCCCACCCTTTCCGCACCTTTGAGCACCAGGATGGCTGGCTTGAAGAACTTGCCGCCTATGGCCTGGATGGTCTGGAAGCCTACTCCAACTATCATTTCCCTGAGCAGATCGAATATTATCGAAACTTTGCGGCAAAGCACGGTCTTCTGATCACCTGTGGTTCGGATTTCCATGGCAAGACCAAGCCGAACATCACACTGGGCGAATATCATCTCGACCGGGATGGAAAGCCAATTCTCAACGCGTTTCTGGCTGCCCTGCAAAACACATGGCAAGGCCAGCACGAATCCTTACCCGATTGCATTGCTTAACCTGGGCTTTGCGGGAATGGAATCTGACTCTGTACAAGCCTGAGTCCAGCCATCCTTCTTTCTGGCTTTTTAAGGATTCTGACCTTTTGAGGATCCTGTCTCCTTTCAAGCAAATCTCCGTTATCTAAATCCTGCCCCAGAAAAAAATGGCTCTGATTGCTTTTTGGAAGCGTTCAGAGCCATTTTCTTTTCGAAGTAAATTTTGTTGAGGGGTGATACGGACCGAAAAAAATGAATCAATCCAGTGAATGACCAGACTACAGGGCCATCAGACCGAGATGAGTGGCGAAGCTGACAATCAACAGAATACACACAACACTGAAAACCATGGTAATCGTGCTGACCATTCCCACCAGATCCCCCTTATAGCCGCAGTTGATCGAGTAAGGGACAGCAGCCGAAGCCACTGGAGCAGACAGGCATAGAATCGTGATGGTTTTCACCAAGGGATCCACCCCTGGAAGAAAGAAAACACAGAGTCCAAGACAAGCAACAACCGCCCAGCGCGTCAGGCAGACTTGGATGATTTCTTTGATTTCCTGTTTGGGCAGGTGGAATTCAATCAGCAGGCCAATCATGAACATCGTCAAAAAGGCATTGGCATTGCCAATCACGCCCGCATATTCAAGAACGACAGGAGGCAGACTGATCTGGAAAGCAGCCAGTGCAAACAAAACGACATAGGTCATAAAAGGTACAGAGTGCGCCAGAGTCTTAAAAATACTATTCAGGGTTAACGGTTCTTTTGGACTTGAGGCCGCTTTAGCCAGCGCATACGAAATTCCCAGCCCCATCACAGAGTTGGCTGAGTCAAACATGCAAAGATAGCCCACACCAGTTCCGGGAAAAAACAGTTCGACAAAGGGCAGTAAAAAGGCACCCAGATTGAAGGTGCTTACCGTTAACATGAATGCTGAAGTCCGCGGTTCTCTTTTACGCCCGGCCAGTAAAAATCCGGCTGCCAGTGTCACAATGCTTGCCAAGAGGCCGAACAAGAACAGTTGGGGAAACTCGCGGCCAATAACAATGGACGTTGAATTGCGAATCAAAGCGCCAGGCAGCGTTACCGAGATGATCAGCGTTCCCAGAAGTTTGGCATCTTCTTTGCGAAACAACTTAAGCTGGCGAAGCAGATAGCCAAGGGCGATGATCACCAGATATCCGCCGATTTTGATCAGTACAGATGACATAATGATTTATTTCCTATTTCTAATTTCTCTAATTTCTCAGTTTCCAGATCCCTGAATTTTCAGGCAGATTTGGATTGCCGATTCAGGCAATGCTTTCCATTGTAAAAGCTTCGCCGGCCAATGTCCAAATTTTTCCAAAACCTCATACTTGTGTCTGCCCAACTCTGCCTGCTCAAGTTATGGCCTTGATTCGTCTGGCAGAGCTGGTTGTGAAGCGGGACGACTATGATAGGGATTGATTCCATCTTTGGATGTAGCAAACAGTTTTTCCATCCCGATGGAACGCATCCGGGTGATCAGTTCCACAATTTCTTCAGGCGGCACAGGCATGTCCCCCAGAATCCAGGAAAGCGTCATGCTGACGGACGCACTGGCATGGTACGTTGTCGCGAAAGCCAGAGCATCGGGCAGAGACTGGGATCCGTAGGCTTTCTGATGCCACTTCAGATCAAAGTTCTGGGCATGGCGGTACATATGGTTTTTCAGGCTGTTGACGCCTTCCATGGCCAGCGCCTGCTTTAAAAAGACATGGTGTTCTTTCATGCGATAGAAATCCGCCAGCAAGGCATCATAAAAACTGACCTGGGCCGAATTGAGATCAAATTCCGGAATGATCCGCTTATCATAGACGTAGCAGATCAGATCTTCTTTATCGAGGAAGTGATTGTAAAACGTCTGGCGGCTTACGCCTGTTTTGGCAAGAATCTCTTTGATGCTGACTTGCCGAAGATCTTTCTTTGTGCACAGCTCCAGCAGGCCATCGGCCAGAATCTTTTTCATATCAACTGCCATCTGTCATGTCCCCTTTTTGGTGACGATCTTCTTTTTCATTGCTTAAGGAGATGAAGTTTTTTCTTTTCTGAATAAAATGTCACCAATTGTGTAATGCTTTTGATTCTTTTTTATCTCTTCTGCTTTTTGAGACCATAAAAAGTTGATGGTTTTCATGTTTATCCTATCAGAATCTTCTTTCATAAAAGAGTTATTTTTTCTTCTTTTTAAGCTGATTTTTGCCGCCGACATCGGCGCTTTGGGACCTGCATTGAAAAAAGCAATATGTTCAGGAAACGGTTGTATCCGATTAAGATGTAATATTTTTCTCTCTTTTCGGGCAAAAGAAATGCATCAGGATTGCTTCTTTCGTATCCTGAATTTGCAGACAAGTAGGAATTACAGATCGATTTCCGGCTGCACGATTTGGATGCAGCAGGGTCTGCACGAACGCTTGTTCAACAGATGACAGCAATCACCCGTATCTGCCTCTTTTTCGAACATATTCCCTGAAACAATCGTTTTGCTGTCATCTTAGCCGTCTCTTTGGCCCTAGAATAAAGAGATGGCTTTTTCTTTACAAAAAAAGTCCTACCATTTCTAACAAGACTCTTGGATCCAGATGGTCCTATGCCAAGATTTAATACAACTAAAATAGAGATTTCTTACCAGTAGAATCCCTAATTGTTATTTTAGGTGGCTTTTCTTTAGCCTTATTTAGTCGTTTTCCGTTTCACCCATCGGGGACCAGCCTCTGCGGCTACACCGCACCAGCGTAGCACGCTGCAGCTCTCTTCAAGGAAAAGTGAGATGTGAACTTTTCATCATCGCACGCTCGACGACCATCGTCGCATAGGCGTTCCTGCGATGCAAGGAACGCTCCGCTTAAACACTTGCATCTCCGGCCCTCCTGTGCACTCAGGTCAATCATCAGGCGAAGCGACGGTGAAAAGTTATCTTGCACCGCCATGTGTCCAGTAAGAGTTTCTGTTGACGAGCGGGCAGAGGCCTTACGTGGATGTTGTCTGGTTCTGAAAGAAGATGGCCTCTTCTTGCCAATCTAAGGTGACCATCCTACAACAATTCAATTATTACTGTGCAGTTGTTCTCATCAACAGCTGCCAACTTTTTAAACGAAATTATTGCAACTTTTCAGTTGACATCTACAACTATCGGAACTAATAGAAAAAATCCCTAATCTGTAGCTGAAATACTATTTTTGTTTCTAGCACGAATTATTTAATTGTTCAAAAACTAGCTCAGTCCTATTATGACTAATCTAGTCTCGGTTAATTAGATATCTGTTTATGTGTTACTTATCTGAGTTTTGCAGGGTTTTATAACAGATTATGAATAAAACCGTCATATTTTGCATCAATAAAGCGAATGTGGCGGTTTTTTAATTTGACCATTCAGAAGTTATCTATTACAATATAATAGATAACAAGGTGATGCACATGACTAGACGACCAGATCCATTAGCTAGATTCAGAGTTAAAATCCACAATGACAACGGGCACAGATATGCTTTCACTCAGGTGCCTACTACCAATGAGAAAACCGGGAAAAAGGTGTACCGCATTCTTCATTGGGGCAAAGTCGATGAAAACCTGCGCTTTACTCCTGGAGACCGTTACATGCTTGGGTTCTGACGCAAACTTTGTTGGAACCCTGTGTTCAGGCCCTAAGAGATGTCTTGAGTGACATCTCTTTTTTTGCACTCTTTTTACATGTCTAAAATATAGCGAAAACTAGTTCTATAGATTTATA
>CAJTLE010000074.1 GCA_910577085.1 uncultured Allobaculum sp.
AGGCAAATTTGACAGAACGACTCTTCCTGGTAACAAAAATGAGCAGTCCTTTTTCCTTTCGTTTTTAGCTGGATTTGGGGCAGAGCAGACAAAGAGAGTTGATTAATCAAATTCAACCGTTATAATCGAGATCACAAGCATTGAAGAGAAAGAGTACACGGATCCCGTCTTTTTCAGAGAACTGCCGGTTGGTGCGAGGCATAAAAGCGGACTGTCGAATACACCTTGGAGCTTTCCGATGGAACGTAATCCTGCGTTAAAGGAAGAGTGCATTAAACAAAGAAGTTTGATGAAGTAAGGTGGTACCGCGCATTGTCGTCCTTGGCATGCGCGGTTTTTTCTTTTTATTCATCGTTTTAAATAGACATATAAAATATGGAGGACACAGGCAATGAAATTTTATGACGAACTGAAATGGCGCGGTCTGGTCAATGACGTTACCTCGCCAGAGATCGAAGACGAAATCAACAATGGCGGTCTGACTTTCTATATCGGAACCGACCCAACCGCGGATTCTTTACACATCGGTCACTACAGCTCGCTGCTGATGGCAAAACGTCTTGAACAGCACGGCCATCATCCACTGATGCTGGTTGGTGGCGCTACTGGTTTTATCGGTGACCCAAAAGCAACTGGCGAACGCAAAATGCTGACAAAAGAAGATCTTGAACACAACTTCAATGCTCTGCACAACCAGATCGACAAACTGTGGGGCTTTGAAATGGTCAACAACCTCGACTGGACCAAAGATCTGTCCATTATCGACTTTTTAAGAGACTACGGTAAATTCTTCAACGTCAACTACATGATTAACAAGGAAACCGTAAAACGTCGTCTGGAAACGGGTATTTCCTACACCGAATTCTCTTACATGATTCTGCAGGCTCTTGACTTCCTGCATCTGTTTGAAGATAAAAACTGCCGTATGCAGATCGGTGGTCAGGACCAGTGGGGCAACATCACTTCCGGTCTGGAACTGATTCGTAAAAAACATGGTGCTGAAACCAAAGTATACGGTCTGACCATGCCTTTAATCACCAAAGCTGACGGTACAAAATTCGGTAAATCCGAAACTGGAACTGTATGGCTTGACCCTGCAAAAACTTCTCCATTCCAGATGTACCAGTTCCTGGTTAACACAGAAGACTCTAAGGTTATTGAATATCTCAAGAAACTGACTTTCCTGAGCGTAGAAGACATCATGGACTTAGAACGTGAAGTCGAAGAAAATCCAGGTGCCCGTAAAGCACAGAAACGTCTGGCTGAAGAAGTTGTTCGCGATCTGCACGGCCAGGACGCTCTTGATACTGCATTAAAGATCACCAGCGCTCTATTTACTGGAAGCCTGCAGGATCTGAATGAAGAACAGCGTCGTCAGGCTGTTGCTGACATGGAAAAAATCGAACTTCCAGCCGGCAAGCTTGAAGATATCCTCGTTGGCGGTAAGATCGCTTCTTCCAAACGTGAAGCCCGTGAATGGACTAAAGGCAACGCTATTTCTCTGAATGGTGTAAAAGTCAATGATCCAGCCATGATGATCGACAAATCTCAGGCTTACGTTGATGATGTTCTCTTGATCCGTCGCGGTAAAAAGAAAAACTACGCCATCGTTCTTAAAGAAGAAGCGTAGTTGAACTCATACGACGATTCAGCTCAAATAATCAGCTAACCGATTCATCAGCCAATCAACCTACTGACTAATAAACCCGAATCTTTCCATAGAATAGTGGATGGATTCGGGTTTTATAGCGTAGAAAAGCAACGAAAGAACCGATATCGATATAGAATGATATCGATATATAGAATATGATATCGATATAGAATGATATCGATATATAGAATATGATATCGATATATAGAATATGATATCGATATATAGAATATGATATCGATATATAGAATATGATATCGATATATAGAATATGATATCGATATATAGAATATGATATCGATATATAGAATAAGGAAAGAAGCCAGAAAATCATCGCCAGCAAGCTCTTCCAGATGAGTACTGAGCGTTCATTACACCTCATAAAGTGGACGATTTTCATCTTATTTTTGCATATGACTGACTAGCTGGATCATCTATTTTAGATTATGCTAGGATGAATTCGATTGTTGAACCGGTTCGAGAGTCCGGTGACAGAAAAGGAGGACCCTATGCCAATTCCTGCTGAAATTCTGGCCGTGCCACGGCCTGAAGATACAATTGTTGTCTGCGATGGCAAAAACAAAGATCACTATGCAGTCCGCCAAAGAGTTGGCTGTAAGCGCGCCGAAGGTAAGCCAAAACCCGTGAATGGCCCGATAATTGGTCATATTGTTGATGGTCAGTATGTCCCGATTGCGCCGGAGCAGATACTCGGGAAATCTACTTCCGACATTGATACAAGTCCAGTTGCTATCAAGCGTTGGGCGGATGTAGAGCTTTGTTCTAAAGTAGGAAAGTCTTTGTATGAGGAATTGCTGGAAGTTTACAATCCTGAAGATGCTGCTCGAATCATGTGTATGGTTATCCTGCAAGTTTGTAATCCCGGTCTTCGCGATGACCAGCTGGCTGAAGCCTATAAAGAGTCCTTTCTGACCGATCTGTATCCTGATGTGGACCTTGAATTCAAATCAGTCTTGAAGTTTAGAAGAGACCTTGGCAGAGCTTACCAGCAACTCCAGGCCTTCAGAAACCTGCATGCTTCTAAATTCAATGCAAGTAAATGTGTTCTGGTCGATAGTTTCATCAAGTGCAATGAGCAAAAAGGAAATACATTGCCAGGATTTACACGAAAAGCCAGAACAGACAAGAAAATCTATCCTCTCTATGCCTTTGACATGGAGCAGGGGGAATTGGTTGCCAGCAATTTTTTGTTCTCAGAAAGCCCGGATTTGGATTTTTTCAATGCCATTGCGGCCGACTACAAAATTCAAAATGCCATCAGGATTCGGGAGGGAAAAGCAGAGGAGCTCATGGACATCCAGGCGGCTGCAGAAGAACGCAAAAAATACCCTTCGCTTCACTTTCTCACCCCGCTTGAAAAAGATTCCTGGATTGTTCAGAGGTATCAGACCTATGCATATGACGGTTGGCTTAAACACTTTAAAAAGATACTTTTTAAGAAAGATAAACTGCCAGATGGACGCTATCTTTATTCCTTTAGAGATCTCGAAAAAGCTGAAAGAGAAGAATCAGACTGGATGGACAATGCATTCCGAACGAAAACCTATTCGAGTGAGGCTTTTCATGAAGTTATAGATTTATTTGGTACTCTCTGGTTTGAGACCGATCTGGATCTGGAACCAGAACAGGTATACAAGCTCAAAGTCTGGCAGACAAAGATTGGTACTGTGCTCAATTCTTATCAAAGCTCACTGGGATTTGATGACCGGCGGATGCCTGATGACTTTTCTGTATATGGCGGCGAGCTGATCGATTTTGTCAGTTCTGTTCTTACCTTCAGGCTGCTTCATTTGTTCACAAAGAAGAAAATCCTGAATTTCAATACCTATCAGGAAGTGATGACAAGTCTTGCAAAGGCCCAGAAAGCCAGCATCAACAATGGAGAATGGCAGCTTGTCAAAATCGGAAAAAGACAGCAGGAACTTCTGCAGAAACTTGGTCTTCTTGATGTAAGGACAGCTCCAGCTGCAAGAAAAAGGGGACACCCGCGAAAGAATTCGGATGGTGGTTCCTCCAAATGAGTCTGCAAGTGGCTCTTATCACCTCCTCCTGACTGAAACTGGATTGCCCGTATAGAATCTGTATAGAGCGCGTATACGCGTATATCGGATGACAATTCTTGGAAAACGAAGAAACGAAAAGCTGCAACAAGTTCCTCCTTCCATTAGGAGAGAAGCTTGCTGCAGCTTTGTTGCGTTCTGGGTTTGCGTATCTAAATTTTATGGTTCATTTTATGGTCTGTTTCAGATCAGTTCGAGAAATATTTTTCCTTGATGATCTCAACGGGCATATCCTGCCCAGTCCAGAGCTTGAAGGAAGCGGCTCCCTGGTAGAGAAGCATGTACATGCCATTGGCTGTTTTGCATCCTGCTTCACGGGCGTCTTTGAGCAGTTTTGTTTCCTGTGGGTTGTAGATGACATCGAAGACAAACAGATCTGGACGGAACAGGGAAGTATCGGTAATCAGGGTTGCATCGGTATGAGGAGCCATACCTACGGACGTACCGTTGACCAGAATGGCACTGTTTTTGATGGCTTCGGCCAGTTCTTCTGGATGATCGAAGTCATGAACGATGACTTTGCATTCGGTGCGTTCGTTGAGTTTTGCGGCGATTTCTTCCAGGCGAGGGAAGAAGGCATCGCGAACGTTGAAGACATCAATCTGGTTCACGCCATCTAAAGCAGCCTGAACAAGAATGGCAGACGCAGCACCACCAGCACCAAGCAGAGTCATGTTTTTGCCGATAATATCAACGCCGTTTTCTTCAACCGCACGCATAAAGCCAATGCCGTCGGTGGTGTAGGCAGTCAGTTTGCCGTTGTCATTGACGATGGTGTTGCAGGCGCCAGTAATTTCAGAGGCAGGGGAGACTTCATCCGCAAGTTTGCACATGATGTTTTTGCCAGGCATGGTGATATTCCAGCCGCGGGCATGCATGCGTTTGAGTCCTTCAACGGCAGCAGGCATTTCTTCTTCTGGTACATCAAAAGCGAGGTATTTGTAGTCAAGGTCTAACTGATCGCAGGCTTCGTTATGCATTGCTGGTGAAATGGAGTGTTCAACAGGGCTGCCAAGCAGGCAGAGAAGGCCGGTATGGCCAGTAATTGGGACAGACATAATTTCGTATTCCTTTCCGGTTCTGGGCTGATCTCCCTTGAAATAGACGAGCAGAGGAAGAGATGAGCGGTTATTGACTCAGATCGCTTTATGGCAATCTGGGCTTTCAATCAAGCGGATTTGGCTTGTTTTGGGTGATTTCGTTATGAGGTTGCTTTTTATCGAGCTTACTTTCAGACAGGCCTTTATTGGCCTAGATCGGTCTGGGTGTGGCTTAAGCCTTGGCAGGCTGGGCTTCTTCTGCTTTGGCTTGGGCTTCGTCTCGGAAGGGCTGAATCTTGGCGATGATTTCTTCACAGATTTCGTAAGCAGACTTGCCATCGGTGTTGATGACGATATCAGCTGCTTTCTGATAGGCCGGTTCGCGGGCTTCCATGAGCTGCGTAATGTGCTCAATGGTCTTGTTGTTTTCGAGCAGCGGACGGTCGTGGCTGGCGCTCACTCGTTCGAGAATTGTATCGGGAGATGCGGTTAACAGAACGACTTTTCCGCTCTTTTTCATTTCATCGACATTGACCTGGCGCATCGCGGCACCACCTCCGCAGGAGATGATCTGGTTTTTCTTATTCTCGCATTCACGAAGCAGGTTGGTTTCTTCATTGCGGAAGTATTCTTCGCCATGCAGTTCGAAGATTTCAGAGATGCTCATGCCGTTGCGCTGAGCGATGATTTCATCCATTTCAATAACATCCATCGCAAAGACTTCTTTTAAGGCAGCGGAAATTGTACTTTTGCCGACACCCATGAAGCCAATGAGGAAGACGTTGAGGTCGAACAGTTCGTGGGACTGAATCCGTTTGGACTGGTAAAGGATCCGGTCATAGACTTTCATGATGGAATTGCGATACTGGTAATCTTCAAGTTTTTTATTGAAGCTTTTCTTTTTGCGCTCTTCTTCCTGAGGCTGAACCGTTGGAATTCCATTTTCCTGTTTGTAGTTGACCAGTTCCTGAACGATCTGACAACGCATGCGAAGCATGTCAATAATGACTTCATCGCACATATAAAGGTCATTTCTGAGTTTTTCTAGTTTATCCATTCTATTTTTGCTTTCCTTTTAAATACGCGGGTTAAATACACGGGCTTCAATTGGTCCTGACTCTGAAAGATCACGATATTTCAAGACTTTTTTAAATGGCATTCAGTGTCTGGCAAAGCAAGCCCGATATTCAAGAAGTATAACCAGCATAGACAAAGACTGTAAAGAAATGTCGCTTCGCTTACATTTGTTTCAAGATGTTTTCAGCGGTTTCTGTTCGAAATTCCGGAATCATTTTGTCACAACGATCAGAAAACATGGAAACAAAGCGGCAAAAGCCCTAGGTTAAGACCAGGTAATCTTGGCTGAAGAAGGAGCAGAATGGCGTGAGCTGGTGATGGAAGGGTAGTTATATGTCGACAAGGCAGCAGATACACAATCAGGCTGAGAATGTTCTCAGCCTGATTGAAGTGTTCGATTGTGTGTTTTGGCAGGTTGTTGTCTGATCTGGATCGTTGCCTTAGATGCCTAACTGTTCTTTCATGTAGTCCACTGGAGTGGATTTACCTGTATAAAGTTCGATGGCGATCAGAGCCTGGAAGAGCATCATGGAAAGACCGTTGTAAACGCGTTTAACGCCAGCATCACGAGCCTGTTTCATCATGACGGTTTCTCTTGGTGCATAAACGGTATCTGTAACGATCAGGTCTGGTTTGAAAAAGGAGCCATCTGGGATGTTGGACAGATCTTCGAGTGGGTGCATACCAACGCCAGTTGCATCGCAGAAGATGTCAGCAGCTTGCATTTTTTCTTTGAGCAGGTCGAGGTCAGCCAGGTCATGCATTTCAGCTTTGCAGTCGGTATTCTGGTTGATGATATCTACGATTTCTTCACCGCGGGAATAGAATTTGTCTTTGATGTTGAAGATATCAATGGATCCAAGACCATCAAGAGCACCACGAACTGCGATTGCTGTAGCAGCACCGCCGGTACCGATCAGAACCATTTTCATGCCTTTGAAATCGATGCCTTCTTCTTTGATCCCCTGCCAATAGCCCATGCCATCGGTGTTGTATCCTTTCAGATAGCCAGTCACGTTGCCGTTTTCATCACGAGTGTTTACAACGGTGTTAATGGCGCCGCAAAGACGGGCTGCATCATCCACTTCGTCAAGATATTTGTGAACGACAGTTTTGTTCGGCATGGAGATGTTGGATCCCAGCATTTTTAAAGCACGGATGGATTCAACAGCAGCTTCGAGAGAATCGTTGTCTACTTCAAAAGCGAGCTGGATTACATCATCGCCGTTTTTGTCATAGGCAAGGTTATGAGTGGTTGGGGACTGGGAATGGCGGATTGGGTAAGCCATCAGGCCGACAAGTTCAGTGTGTCCAGTAATGTTTGGCATAAGTGTTTTTCTCCTTCATAGTTTTCCTGCTTGTACAGGAAATATTTTGATATTGGATATTCAATAATTGATTTCTTATTGAGTGATGGATCGCATGGCTGGCGACAGATCGCCTGATTGTGCGATGAATCACAGGTTTTGTTTTGAATCTCCCGCAAGACTGTCCGGACTGATTTGAGCGAAAGCCCGGACAGCCAAGAAGGGGGATTTGTAAGTCAGAGAGTAAAGACTATGCTCAATCGATTAGTGAGCAGAGATTGGGTCAAGATCAAGGTAGCCGTTGCTTTCAAGAACGTTCAGGATTCCACGACCATCCATTGTTCCTTCCATGATTCTTCTTGCACGGATGGAGTCACCGATTGGATATATGGTTACGCCTTCTGGTTCGAATGCAGCTTTCACCTGATCGAGGACTGGGTTGTTGGAACGCATGCCCAGGCAGTTGAAGCCATAGTCAAATGGGATATCGATGATTTCGCCATCTGGAGTTTTTACGGTAAAGGCATCTGGTTTTACTTCCTGCAGAGCTGTATTGACGTATTCTTTGACACCGTATTTATCGAAGGTTTCACGCATCGAGCATTTGGTGATTGGGTCAGCTAACATACCGATGGCTGGAAGCATATCGATAATGGTGCAATGTGCCCCACGAGGAGCAAAGTATTCAACGACGTCAAGACCAACGGATCCACCGCCGACAACAACAACGTTTTTGCCTTCGCATTTTTCTTCTGGGTATTCTCCATTGTTTACAGAATTGATCATGCCGAAGATATCCTGAACATGACCATCAGCTACGTTTTCCCGCAGACCTTTGATTGGAGGACATACTGGTACAGAACCAGTTGCGTTGACGATGATGTCTGGTTTGAACTGACGGATCTTATCAACAGTTGCTTCTGTATTTAAGAACAGATACAGGTTGTCGAGACGTCTTGCACGTTCTTCGAGATATTTTGGGAAGTCTTTCATACGGGTCTTGCTTGGCAGATCCGAAATGAATGTGGACAGACCGCCAACATGGTCGTTCTTTTCGAGAACAAAGACGTTGCATCCAACTTCAGCAGCTGTGCAGGCTGCTTCAAGACCAGCGGTACCAGCACCGATGACAACCACGTTGCAGTTTTTGTTGACATGCAGTTTCTTATATAGGTCACCTTCTGGAACAGCAGGGTTAACGGTGCATCGGATTGGACGGTTGACACCAATACGGTTGCCGGCGCAGCCAACGTTGCAGGAGATACATTTACGGATGATGGCTTCATCACCGTTTTCTACTTTGTTGACCCATTCAGGATCCGCAATCAGACCACGGCCCATGCCGACGATATCTACGTCGCCGCTTTCCAGAATTTCTTCAACGATTTTTGGATCACGGTAGTTGCCGGCATTCATAACTGGTTTGCCGAATTTGTCTTTGACAGCTCTTGCCATGTAATGACGCCAGCCATCTGGTAAGAAGTTGGAGTCGATCTGATACTGCAGGGATGGGTTCAGACCGCAGGAAACATCGTACATATCAACGAATTCATCAATGTATTCGAGATAGTTGAGGGTATCTTCCAGCGTATTTCCGCCTGGAACGCGTTCTTCAGCAGAGATACGGACAATGATTGGGAAGAATGGACCAACACGTTTTCTGACTTCTTCAAGAACCATTCTTGGAAAGCGCATGCGGTTTTCAACGGATCCGCCGAATTCATCAGTACGTTTGTTGTAGTAAGGAGAAATGAACTGGGACAGCAGGTAGGAGTGGCCGCAGTGTAATTCAACGGCATCAAAGCCAATATCCTGAGCACGTTTTGCTGCATCACCGAATTTTTTAACGGTGTGTTCGATTTCTTCACGAGTCATTGGACGTGGAGTTTCGCCGCCGACTTTTGTAGGAATATTAGAAGAGGAAACAGTTTCCATACCGGTTCTGGCACTGGAAGCAGAAGCACCTGCATGGTTGATCTGGATGGCTACAATCGTTCCGGATTTATGCAGAGTTTCAACGAGCTGATAGAAACGAGGCATGAAGCTGTCGTGGTCAATGCGGATCTGGCTGGTTCCGTTGGAGCCGACTGGATATTCCACGTTGGCATTTTCAAGGATGATCAGACCGGTGCCGCCTTTGGCGCGCAGATTATAGTAGTTCATGTGCCGGTTGCTCATTTCGCCGCTGGTTTCACCGTAGTTGGTGCCCATTGGAGTCATGGCAATGCGGTTTTTGATGGTCGTACGTTTGATTGTGAGTGGTTCAAAAATCTTTGGATAATCTGTTTTCATGGGTTCACCT
The DNA here is from genome assembly GCA_910577085.1 of uncultured Allobaculum sp. GTDB lineage: Bacteria > Bacillota_I > Bacilli_A > Erysipelotrichales > Erysipelotrichaceae > Allobaculum. The sequence goes on from CAJTLE010000074.1 coordinate 9,459, forward strand.
TTTCGACTTGTTATGAATGCGAAACAGTGTGTTCGCAAATTTATCAATCCAAAGGATGACCCGCTCTTTTTGTTTGTGACGCTTCAATCATAAATCAAACGAATCGTAGTGAATAATATCTTTTAGGTAAACTTTTGATGCGCTGTCGCTATCAGTCTGACTGTAAGTGAGTTCTTTCATATACGCGATGAAACGTTCAACGACCGGAAGCTGTTCACGATCCTTCATCCAGAACATATAAATCTGATGGGCCAAATTGTAGCCTTTGATGGAATGGACATTGATGCCGACGAATTCATCGAGCGTATCTGTGCGCGGAATTAAGGCAATCCCGAAGTTTTCACGCACCAGCGAAAGGATCGTATATTCATCCGGGCATTCGACAACGATCTCCGGACTGACATTAAACTCTTCATATAAAGCCAGGGTATGGATGCCCATCCACGACTGACGGTCGTAGCCGATAATGGGATGCTTGGCATATTCTTCAATCGAAATCTCTTTCTGGTCGGCTAACGGATGATTTTTAGGAGTGATGATGACAAACTCCTGTGTTTCAACCGGGAAGTAGTTCAGATCGGTTTTATCCGTATAGCCGCCAAAGCCGACATCGAGATTGCCGGATTCAATGCGTTTCATGATCGCCGGCGTATGGCTTTGCCAGAAGCTGAACTTGATGGATTCATTGCCTGGAAGATCCAGAAACGAACGCACCCGGCGCGGAATAAACCGGCCGGCCAGTGGGAAGATGTAGCCGATATCGATCTTGCCGCCTCCGCGGGACATTTCGATCATGCGGGATTCCACATCTTTGCAGGCATTGACGATCTGAATGGCTTTTTCATAAAAGATCCTCCCGGCTTTGGTCAAAATGACGCCGCGTCCTTTCTTGTCAAACAGACTGATCCCTAATTCTTCTTCTAAAGAAGCAATGGATCTGGACAGGGAAGGCTGGCTGACATGCAGTGTTTCACTGGCGGCTCTGTAGTTTTCGAATTCTGCAACTTTGCAGAAGTATTGCAGCTGGTTTAAGGTCATAAGAATTCCTCTTTCTTGTCTATTTCTCTTTCTTGTCTATTTCTCTTTCTTGTCTATTTCTCTTTCTTGTCTATTTCTCTTTCTTGTCTATTTCTCTTTCTTGTCTATTTCTCTTTCTTGTCTATTTCTCTTTCTTGTCTATTTCTCTTTTGCTTATCTTTTTTTTGATGCCTTTTTAATATCTTCGATGCTTTTGTAGCTCACCATCTGTTCGGGCTTTTAGCTTTTAGTTTCCGGAATCCTGGTTTTTAAGATGTGTGCGTCCTTTTCTGCCTTTTACGCATTCAAAAGCAGGTGGGTCTGGGACGTCCTGATATTTCTCTTCAAAATCCATCCTTTATTGGATCTGGTATTGGATCTGGAGAAATTCCAAATCTATGTATCTATGTCTCTGTATTCATACCAGATGTGCGGTCGATCTTTCGGCTGGATTCAGGCTTTGCCAAGAGCGGCCATGACCGGGCAGTTTTGGAAAAGCGTTCAGGCAGATGTTTTTCGAAGAAAGCTGCCTGAAAATCTGTCCCTTTTTGCCCAGATTGATTCAAATCAGATGTCTGAATGCTATGAGTGGCAAAAAATAGGCGATAGGGATTCTGCCGCTTCCAGTCTTACTTTCTTATTTTTTATATTCGAAATTGTTTTCAGGATCGCGAAGGAAAGAATCAAAACCCGGTTCCGGTCCGGAAAATACAGAACTTCATACGACAGGAAAAGATACCCATCCAAATTGCAAAGAAGTTTGGACGGGTCATTGACCTGACTTTAGAGGTTAAGAAACAGACCGGTCCAGGAGTTAAAAACATCATTTCCAAATATGGCAAGACTTGATTTTGAATCTCCAAAAGGCAAAAAACACTAGAGCAGATTTTGAAATTTATCTTCAACAATAAAACCCATAACATTCACCAAAAGTTAAATTTGCTTGTGAATTCACAAATTAGATAGTAAAAATGCATAAAACCTGTTCATATATAAGGAAAATATAAATCAGGAATTGCCAAATTGATAGAAAAATCGTATCAATTTCGAAGAAAAACGGTATTAGACCTGAGTTTGTGAAGTATATATCATGAACATGTAAACGCCACCGGCGTCAGGAGAGTCCGCTGCTTTTTGTTTGTGACGATTCAAAATGCGATTTGAGCCTCCTAAAAAAGAAAGGAAATTTATGAAAAAAAAGTATTTGCCAGCACTGCTGATCATGTACCTGAATTATTTCATCCACGGTATCGGATGTTCGATTCTTGGACAGGCAGTCATTAAAGAAGCCCTTGGTGCGGCATGGGGTGTTGAAGCCATGTCGATCACAGCCATCTCCGCTGCTCTTGGTTTAGGCCGACTGGTTGCCCTGCCATTTGCCGGACCACTTTCCGATAAACTCGGCCGTAAGATTTCGATCGCCATCGGATCGGCCTCCTATGCGATCTATCTGATCGGTCTTGCCCTGGCTTTCAATGCCGGTGCAAACGGTGGTTATTCCATCGCTTATGTCTGCGCTGTGATCGGTGGTATTGCCAACTCCTTTTTGGATACAGGGATTTATCCGGGTCTTGCTGAAATCTGGTACAAAGCCCCTTCCATTGCCACAATGGGAATTAAATTATTCATCTCCATTGCCCAGATGATTCTGCCATTCATCTTAGGTATGACTGTGGCGACAACGGCTTCCGGCCTTGTTTCCTATAACCATCTGTTCTACATCTGCGGTATAGCTTATGTTGTCCTGCTGGTGCTGATCCTGATCGTTCCGGTTCCTGGTTCTGAAAAAGGTGACAATGCGAAAAAAGAAGGTCTTATTTCTTCTTTAAAGACAACCCACTTCTCTTTAGAGTCCATCGCTATGATCCTGATCGGCTTTACCTGCACAGGTACTTTCCAGTTATGGCTCAACTGTGCGCAGAACTTTGCCACGTCGGTAGCTGGCTGGGAAAACCCATCCATCATGCAGACCTGGTATTCAGCCGGCACCCTGATTGCGCTGGTTGTGACAGCCATCCTGACTCGTAAGATTAAAGATGTACGTTTCATCCTGATTTACCCAGTGATCTGCCTGGCGACTTTAATTCTTGTTCTGATTATGCCAAGTCAGGCCATGATGATTATCGGTTCCTTTGCCATTGGATGGGCTGGTGCCGGCGGACTGTTACAGATCGTTACTTCTGTATGCAACATGATCTTCCCGAAAATCAAAGGAACGGTTACCGCACTGGTTATGATTGCTTCCTCTCTTTGCAACTACACCATCCTGACGGCAGCTTCCAGCATGACTCCTTCGGGCGTTATGGTCATGAATATCGTATTAACTGCCATTGGTGTGGCGCTTGGTCTGTTTGTGAACATGCGTTACTCCAAAATGGTTTCTGAATAATCGTAAAAATCGGCCGGCTGTCTGATCTTCCTGGATAGATTGAGGATACGGATCCACCCGGTCACAGTCTGACCGGCTCAGGGTCCACAATGTGACAGCTAGGCCATAAAAAAGATTGAAAACAGGGATGAGGCTTCATCCCCGGAAAGGAAAAAGGACACTATGAATCCAGTAAAAGTACGGGATCTTGAAATCGGATCCGGCAAACCAAAAATCATTGTTCCAATCGTTGGCGTCACCAAAGAAGATATCGTCAATGAAGCCAGAACATTTGGCGATCTGCCGCTTGATGTCGTTGAATGGCGTGTTGACTGGTTTGAAGGCAGCGATGACTTCAGCCGGGTCAAAGAAGTTCTCGAAGGCCTTCGTGAAGCTTTAGGCAACACTCCAATTCTGATGACTTTCCGTACGTCTAAAGAAGGCGGCGAAAAGCCAATCGAAATGGCAGACTACATTGCTCTCAATGTCAATGCAGCGAAAACCGGCCTGGTTGACTTGGTTGATGTTGAAGCCTTCAGCGGGGATGACGTGGTCAGAGAAATCATCGACGGCGCCCATGCTAACAACGTGAAAGTCGTCGCTTCCAATCACGATTTCCACAAAACTCCTTCCAAATCCGATATCGTTTACCGTCTGCGCAAAATGCAGGATCTTGGCGCCGATATTCCAAAGATTGCTGTAATGCCGCAGAGTACAAAAGACGTTCTGACTTTGCTTGCAGCCACTGAAGAAATGGCCAGCGATTTTGCGGATCGTCCAATCATTACTATGTCCATGGGTCCAAAAGGCGTGATCAGCCGCCTGGCCGGTGAAGCTTTTGGTTCCAGCATGACTTTCGGTGCAGCCAAAAAAGCTTCTGCTCCAGGTCAGATGGGTGTACTGGATCTGGATGTTGTTCTTGAAGACATTCACAACGCGATGTAAGAAAACAGAATGGTTTCCACAGGACAGATCTGCTCGTCTTGTCTTGTGGTGACTTCAAAGGCCAGTCCATTTTCGGAGCTGGCCTTTTTTGGATCGGAAGCAGGATAGGCAGGAAATAATTGTCCAAAGCAGACATCAAAACCCATACAATTCCGTGTAGGTTCACAAATTGCTGGGCAAAATGAAGGCCAGTACTGCTATCATCGATTTAGAATGACTTATTTTTGGCTTGGCCTGCTCTGGTCAGGCAGAAGAAAAAGAAAGGATGAAATTCCATGAAAAAGATCTGGAACTGGCTGGATGCTTATCTGGAAGAGTCGCTGCTGTGTGTCTTTCTGGCGGCGATGACTCTCATTATGGGTATCCAGGTCTTTTCCCGCTATGTTTTGCAGACATCATTGTCCTGGTCTGAGGAACTGACGCGCTACCTGTTTATCTGGAGCGGGTTTTTAAGTGTCAGCTATTGCACGAAATACTGTATTTCCATCAAGATTGAGCAGTTTGCAGCTTCTTTAAGCAGACACAGTCGTGCTGTTCTTAAAGTCATCAACCACACCATTGAGCTGGCGTTTTTTGTGTACATGATTCCATTTGCGTGGAGCTTTCTGATGTCCTCTGTTCACAATGGTCAGGTTTCACCAGCCTGCGGGCTGCCGATGTACTACGTGCAGGCGGCGCCTTTTGTTTCGTTTGTACTCGTTGCTTTCCGGATTCTGCAAAGATGGATCATTGAATTTCGCATCATGCTCGGTCAGAACGTGTATGATCCGGCTCATCCGGAAAGAAATACGGAAGAATCCTTCATTGAAGCCAACAGTGTAGAAAATGAACCCAAGAAATATTCGAAAAAAGGAGGGCATAACAAATGAGGTTCTTACGCAAAGTGTGTGGCAGAACCTCACTTTGATTTATTGAAGATGTCATATTGGCATCTTCTTTTTTTGCTTTCTTGGGTCAGTTGTTAGCCATACTTCCAACAACTCTTTTGATTCTTT
>CAJTLE010000075.1 GCA_910577085.1 uncultured Allobaculum sp.
ATCGTGCACAAAAGCTTGTTATAGGCGATTTTGACCTGTTTTTGCCCGTCATTTTTGAAAAAATCAAGTACCCCCTCCACCGCAAACGATGCGGATAACCTAATCGAGAAAGATTTGTTTGCATTTCGAAGACAAAACACGAAAAATGGTTTTGTGAAAAACGCCATGAATTATTCGGGACAAATACGAGATTTCTCCAGACAGTTTTCTGCAGACAGAATCCCAGGTTCAGGATTCATCCTGAAAAGATCAACTGCAGCAATGAATCTGCTTATGGACGCAGACCCATACCACCTTCTAAGGTAATGGTTTCACCAGTCATATACTTGAAGTCAGGACCGGCAATCTGAACGCAGACGCGGCCGATATCCTGGATGACATCACCATAGTGGCCAGCAGGCGGCATTTTGACATTCTGTTTGAATGCGTCTGGATAGGCCAGGCTGAAGTTTTCGAGCTGAGCAGTCCAGGCCAGCGGGCAGATGATGTTGACGTTGATATTGTCTTTTGCCCATTCGGTAGCCGCAACACGGCTTAAGCCGCGGATTCCTTCTTTGGCAGCAGCATAAGCGCACTGACCGAAGTTGCCAAACAGGCCAGCGCCCGAAGCAAAGTTAATGACGGAACCCTGTGATTCTTTAAGAGCTTGGTAGCATTCCTTCATATAATAGAAGGCTGCATACAGACCAGAATACAGAGCGAGGTTGAACTGATCTGTGGTGTGGTCAACCAGAGTGACACCAGAGGCAGAAGCCTGGGCGTTGTTAATCAGAACGTCAATGCGTCCGAATTTTTCAAGGGTTTTGTCGACAACCATTTTTGCGGTGGCTTCATTATCAGACCCAGCGGAGATATCAGCCTGAACAGGCAGAACCTGAATGCCATACATTTCTTCAAGTTCAGCTTTGGCAGCTTCCAGCTTCTTCACATTCCGGCCGGTGATGACCAGGTTAGCCCCTTCTTTGGCAAAGCAGTGTGCGATTCCATAGCCGATTGCCCCTGGACGTCCATCTTGCAGAGTTGCTTTTCCGCCGCCTGTAATAATGCAGACTTTGTTTTCATACATTCCCATCGTTGTGATCTCCTATTCTTATTCTGTTTGACAAGCAAAATGTCGCGTGTTTGTTAAAGCGTTATCATTTTCGCATTGAACAAACAGTTTTGATGCCCCCAGTGTATAGGATCTTTTCATAAAAATAAACAAAGTCCAAAAATGGACAAGTGGATTGTGTGATTTTTATCTTTCTAAGATAGAACTCTAAAACAAAAGTTAATTTTTCAATGAAAACCAAGTTCAAAAAGAAGCGAAAATCCGGTCGATTTCAAATTTTTGTTCGGTCAGAATGACTGAATGCTCCCCAGAATCACTGATGCCTTTCACAGATCGAAATCGTACATTTCAAACCGTTATTTTGTATATTTCTGCATTTTAACCTTTACTTCTTTCCCACTATTCTCACTGTTTTTAAGCAACTTTGACGCATTTTACCATTTTATGTTGATTTGACGGCTCTTTTTTGTTCCATTTCTGTTAATCTGAAAAATACTGGTCCAGAAAGAAAGATCTTCATCAAAGAAAGGAGGAACATTTCTTTTTTATGAAACTGATCTTTCACTATTTGAAACAACACAAGCTTCTGTTTTTGTTGAATCTGATCTGTGCCGGATGTTTTGCCTTAACCGAACTTGGCATACCAACGCTCTTTGGCCAGATGACGGACAACTACCTCAATCAGGGCCCAGAGTCGTTTTATTATCAGTGCTTTTTTCTGATTCTGATTGCCGCCATCATCACGACCATTGGCATGAGTTTACTGGCCTATACCTCCAGTAAGCTGTCTACGCTGATTGTGTATGAGATCCGTAAAGATCTGTTTGCGCATGTCATGACATTTTCTGTCGAAGAAATCGATCACTTTACCGTTTCTTCTTTGATTACCCGAACCGGATCGGATGCCTATCAGATTCTGATGTTCTGTCATCAGATCTTTCGCAGTGCTCTGCTCGCTCCGATTATGCTGGTGGTGTGCTCCATCCTGGTCATCACCACCTCCCCCACCCTTTCCTGGTTTGTGCTTGGGACGATTCCAATCATTCTGATTGGTGCCTATGGCTTTTTCAAAGCAGCCGGATCCCTGTCCAGCCGCCAGCAGAAGTCAATTGACCGCATCAACCAGATTCTGCGTGAAAACCTCAACGGAATTCGTGTCATCCGTTCATTCAACCGCCAGAAAACGGAAGAAGAACGCTTTGCGAGAGAAAGCAAAGAATATCAGACCATCACGTCTAAATTATTCAAACTCATGGCGATGTCAGATCCGCTGTTTTTCTTTTTGATGAACCTGACCTCGATTACCATCTACTATGTAGCATCGCACATGATTGCCGCGGGCTCTTTGCAGATTGGCGAACTGCTGATGTTTGTCGAATATCTTTTCCATTGCATGATGAGTGTGCTGGTCGTCTGCATGATCTGCATGATGTATCCCCGGGCTTCCGTATCGGCCAAACGAATTGAGGAAGTTCTCGATACCGAACCTTCCGTCAAATCCTGCGGCCAGAAGGTGCTCGATCATGTCGATACCCTTGAATTCAAAAACGTTTCGTTTGCCTACCCCAACAGTAAGAATCACTCCCTGACCGATATCAGCTTTAAAGCAAATGCTGGTCAGAAGATAGCCCTGATTGGTTCAACAGGATCCGGAAAATCAACGGTGACCAAACTGATCAGCCGTTTCTATGATCCCAGTGCAGGGTCAATTGAAATCAATGGGCAGGATATCCGCGACTATACGCTGGAATCTTTGCGGCGCAAGACCGCAATGGTTTCCCAGAAAGCCCACCTGTTTTCGGGGACGATCAAAGACAACATCACCTTTGGAAACCGCCAGGCGTTGGATGAAGAAATTGATCACGCCATTCAGATCGCTCAGGCACAGGCATTCATTGCCGAACGTGAAAACGGTCTGGAAGATCTGGTCAGCGAAGAAGGAAGCAACTTGTCGGGTGGTCAGAAGCAGCGTCTTTCCATTGCCCGCGCGATCGTGGCCAATGCAGGATTGTATATTCTGGATGATTCCTTTTCGGCCCTTGACCTGGCGACTGATGCCAAACTGCGTAAGGCTTTAGAGCCGATTCAGAAAGATGCTCTGTTTCTGATCGTTGCCCAGCGTATTCCTTCCATTCTCGACTGTGATCAGATTCTGGTTCTTGACCAGGGTCATCTGGTCGCAGCCGGAACCCACAAAGAACTGTATCGGGATTGCGAAGTGTATCGTCAGATCGTGCTTTCGCAGATGAGTGAAGAGGAGGCGAGTCGTTATGCCGAGTAAGAAAATGACAGCGGCCATTCACAATGACCTGCCTAAAAACCTCACCTTCCGTCAGTGCCTCCAGCATCTCTATACCTTTATCCGCCCCAACCAGAAAAAACTCTGGGCGGGCCTTGTCATGGTGGTTATCACCAACCTGACCTATATTGCGATGCCAGTTGCCGAAGGCCGCATTACCTCCCAGCTGCAGATGGATGTTACAGCCGCCAATGGCGGCCCGATCCATGTTCAGATGGATGTCATTGTCCATCTGATCACCATTCTGCTGAGTATTTATGTCGTCAAGATCACTGGCCAGTTTCTCAGTACGATCTGGATGACCGATTCCATTCAGAAAACGATGTATGATCTGCGCAATGCGATTGAACATAAGATCAACCGCCTGCCTGTGGCCTACTTTGATGCCCACAAGACCGGTGATCTGCTTTCCCGCATTACCAATGATGTCGAAACCGTCTCCAATGCGCTGCAGCAGACCCTTTCGCGGATCATTGGGGCTTTCCTTTCCACCACACTCATTCTGATCATGATGTTTACGATCAACCGGGTGATGTTTGGAATGGTTGTGCTCGGCATTCCGTTGATTATCGCAATCTCGGTGTTCATTGTCCGCAAGACCCAGCCCATCTTCGATGAACAACAGGAAGCGCTGGCCACCCTGAACAGTACCGTTAACGAAATGTATGGCGGCCTGAGCGAGATCATGATTTACAACCAGCAGGACTTTGCCAAAAAAGCCTTTGATGAAGCCAATGAGCGGATGTATAAAACCAGCTTCAAAGCGCAGACTCTGTCCGGCCAGATTGGCCCATGGACAACGATTGTGATCTATATCGAGATTGGACTTTGTTGTCTGTACGGGATTTTCCAGGTGATTTCCGGTCATCTGATGCTGGGTTCCCTGCAAGCCTTCATCCGCTATATCTGGAATGTCAATGATCCTCTGTCCCAGCTCTCTTCCCTGTCTTCAGCCGTTCAGTCGGCCTTTTCCGGAATGAACCGTCTGTTCTCATTTCTGGACCTTGATGAAGAAGAACAGACAGTCACCAAAAAACCGATTGATGAAATCAAAGAGATCGACTTCAGGCATATCCGCTTTTCCTATACGGATCAACCTTTGATGGAAGATGTATCCTTCCACGTTGATCGCAATCAGACGGTTGCGATCGTTGGCCATACCGGCGCCGGAAAAACAACGCTGACCAATCTGCTGGAACGCTACTATCCATTGGATGGCGGCCAGATTGCGATCAATGGCCAGAATATCAATGATCTCTCTTTTGAAGATCTGCGTGATCTGATTGGTCTGGTGCTCCAGGATCCCTGGTTATTTGAAGGCACGATTGAAGAAAACCTGAAGTATGCCAGAGATAATCTGAGTGATGAGCAAATCCATAAAGCCATTGAAACAGCCCGACTGACTGAAACGCTGGCGGCTCTGCCTGATGGCTTACAGACCGAGCTGAATGAAGATGCCCAGAACCTTTCTCAGGGAGAAAAGCAGCTGTTAACGATTGCCCGTGCCTTGTTGAAGGATCCAAAGATTCTGATTCTTGATGAAGCGACAAGCTCCGTCGATACGCGTCTGGAAAAAAGACTGCAGGCAGCCATGAATGAAGTTATGAAAAACCGAACCTGTTTTGTCATTGCCCACCGTCTGTCCACGATTCTCAATGCAAATCTGATTCTGGTCATGGATCATGGGGACCTGGTCGAAAGCGGAACGCATGAAGAATTGCTTGCCAGAGGCGGTACATACGCCAGACTCTATAACTCCCAGTTCCAGGACTCAGATCTTAATCTTGCTGAATAGTTTTCCAGAAAACGAGCATTCTGCCAGGCGATCTGAAAGAACCTGACCAATCTGAAAGAACTGGATCGATCAAGAGGCTCCGGCCAGAACAGAACTGTTTCAAAGTAGTTATCAAAAAATCGGGAAGATTTTTCCAGACGCTGCGCTGGTGAAATCTTCCCTTTCTTATTTCTGCTCTTATTTCTGCCAGATCTTCAGTCCTTACTTTTCCTTCTGATTTGTATCCTTATCGGGTCTTTCTCTAACCGGACTGACCAGCCGGCGTTTTCCTTCTTGATCCAGCTTCACTACCGGTTTTCAGCCTGATGGATTCGTATTCTTATTCTGAGCTTCGATCGGTCCAACCTATCTTTTTGCAGTCTTTGTTCAATTCGCTACAGGAGCAGGCAGTTTGTTGCAGATGACAATTATTTTTGATTATCCTTACGTTATTCTTTCACTTATCTTGCACTGTTGTCATCTTTCTTTAATAGTTAAACATGGTTTAAGAATCAAAGGTTTTTCTTACGGGATTCTTACTATGAAGTTCATAAATTATTCACAATGCCCGCTTTGTGCACTGTTAAAATAAGTGCATGTACAAAATCATGATCGTTGAAGATGATCCTTCTGTTTCTGGAGCTCTGGCTTCCGTACTGGAAAGCTGGGGCTTTGATGCGAGAAGGGCAGAAACATTTGATGATATTCTCGAACAGTTTGAATCCGTAAAACCAGACCTGGTGCTCATGGATCTGAATCTGCCAGAACGCAATGGCTTTTTCTGGACCGGTGAAATCCGGAAGTTCTCCTCAGTCCCCATCATTTTCATTTCCAGTGCGGATGAAAATATGAACGTCATCACCGCCCTCAATCAGGGCGCAGATGACTACATCACGAAACCTTTTGATATTTCAGTTCTTGTTTCAAAGATTCGTGCTCTGCTGAGAAGAACGTTTGACTATACCTCCCGCACCGATTTTCTGGAGCATAAGGGGGTTCGTCTGGATACTGGAAGCAACGAAGTCAGCTATAACGGTAAGACCATCGATCTGTCGAAAAACGAGGCAAAGATACTGAAGATTCTGATGGAAAACAAAGATCGGATTGTCCGCCGCGAACAGCTGATGGATGCCTTATGGAAAACGGACTGCTACATTGACGAAAACACCTTATCGGTCAACGTCAACCGGCTGCGCCGCAAACTCGAAGGCATCGACCTGTTCGATTATGTAATCACCCGTAAAGGAATCGGCTATATGGTCTGATTCAGTCAAAACCGCTTTGGCGGTTTTTTCTTTTGGGCACAAAAAAATCCCTGCGATAAATATCGCAGGGAGATCAGACAATGAAAAATTAACGTTTGCTGAACTGTGGTGCGCGGCGTGCTTTTTTGAGACCGTATTTCTTACGTTCTTTAGCACGTGGGTCACGAGTTACATAACCGGCTGCTTTTAACACTGGACGGTAATCTTCAGAAGCGTTCATGAGGGCACGAGTGATACCATGACGGATGGCACCAGCCTGACCTGTGTAGCCGCCGCCCTGTACGTTTACGAGTACATCGAACTGATCGAGAGTATTCGTAAGTTCAAGTGGGCTGCGTACTTCCATCTGAAGGACTTCAGATGGCATGTATTCTTTCAGTTCTTTACCGTTGACTACGATTTTCCCTGTTCCATTTGGACGAAGGAAGACACGGGCAACGGCTTCTTTACGACGTCCGGTACCGAGATACTGAACAAAGTTTTCTTTTTTTGCCATTTCCTATTCTCCTATCCTTTTACCTTGAGTTCTACAGGCTTCTGAGCCATGTGTGGATGTTCTGGACCTGCATAAACAAGAACGTGTTTACGCTGAACATCACCAAGACGAGTGTGAGGGAGCATTCCCTGAACAGCTCTGCGAACCCATTCAACAGGGTATTTTTCCTTCATTTCTTTGGCAGTACGAACACGTAATCCACCATAGTATCCGGAATGGTTGTAATACTTTTCAGTGTTAAGTTTGTTACCAGTCATTTCGACCTTATCAGCATTGATAATAATTACATAATCTCCACAATCCACGTTTGGAGTATATGAAGGTTTATGTTTACCGCGCAGAACGTGTGCTGCAGTTGTAGCAAGACGACCAAGAGTCTGGCCTTCGCCATCAATTACATACCAAGTGCGTTCTACTTCAGCAGGTTTTGCCATTGTTGTCTGACGCATGATTCGCTTCCTCCGTTTCAATGAGCGTTACCGGGGCTCAAAGGCTTGGATACAGCCACGAAATATCTTAGCCAAACAAGCGCAGGATGTCAATCCAGGATGCTGTTTCTGCGCATTCTTTTTTCCCGACGATCGTAGAGCAGATCTGGGAAAGGATTTGGCTGGGCGGCTTTATCCATCGGTAATCTTTTCTTTTGTATTCATCAGTTTCCAGGCTTGGCCGCCTGGAATGGATCTCTTTTTCAATCCGATCAGATGTTACACGCTTTCAGGCGTGTCATCCTGATTAGAGATCTTTTCGATTGTAATAAATTTTTCGCAAAAATCAAAACAAATCTGCTTCTTTTTTCAAAAAAATTTTTAGAAGTTCATCCTGCCCGAAGTGTTTGAAAATCCAACCACAATCAGATGGTTTTAAACCGCAATTTTTCCCCATTTTGGCGATTTCACAGATCGTAGTTCAAGGAGCTTTCAGATGGTTTTCACTCGATTGCCTTGTTTTCATTGATCATCAGACAAAATGGACTTCTGATTCTTTGTGGTTTGATTTTCCTGATCCATCTCTTTGTGATCCACTTCTTCTTGATTCGCTTCTTTGTGATCCACCTGTTCGTGATCAGCCGGTTCATGATCGGCTTCATCATCTCCCTTACGCATACCCATTGCCTTGGCCAGATCCAGCGTGAGTTCGGGAAGTTCTTCAGGGTAGCCGACTTCAATCAGATACAGACCTTTGGCCGGAGCATTGAACCGACAGGCGTTTTTGTCTTTGGCTTCCAGAATGCGTTTGAGCTCAGACGTATCAATCTGGCCCGTGCCAACCGCGATCAAGGCCGCACTCATCATCCGCACCTGATAGCGCAGAAACCCATTTCCCTTGAAGATAAGACGGACATCTTTACCTTCTTCTTTGACTTCAATGCTGGTGATCGTCTTCACCCGAGGTTTACGCGGGTCAATCTGCGCATTACAGAACGAAGTAAAATCATGGGTTCCTTCCAGGATTTTTGCCCCCTGGCGCATTTTCTCCAGATCCAGCGGCCGATAGACATATGTTTTATACGGCTCTGTAAAAGGGTTGTCTCGTTCAGTGGTAATCACGTATTCGTAATGCTTCGAGCAGGCCGAAAAACGGGCATGGAATCGACCCGGAACCCGTTCAACTTTCTGGATCCGGATATCTTTGGGAAGCAGAGTATTTAAAGCCATGTAGTAGCCGTATTCAGAAATGTTATCCGGTCCATCAAAATGAAAAACCTGCCCCAGCGCGTGCACACCGGCATCTGTACGGCCGGCAGCCGTGATGGCAGCAGGTTGATGGATCACTTTTTCAAGGGCTTCTTCAATCACTGACTGAATGCCGTTTGAATTGATCTGTTTCTGAAATCCGGCATAACGATGGCCGTCGTAAGCAACAGTCACTTTATACCGCATTGTATTTTCTCCTATAACCAGGCAATCGCAATATCGATGCCAAGCAATAAAAACGCAAGGGCAAGACCAATGTAGTCTACGTTGGTCATCTTCAGCGTTTTATAGCGCGTACGCGGACGGGATGGATCATACCCACGAGCTTCCATGGCGTTAGCCAGCTGGTCGGCTCTGTCAAAAGCAGAAACAAACAGGGGAACGATCAGGGAAAGAATAGCACTGATTTTTTCCTTGAGGGTACCGTTCTGCATATCCACACCACGCGAAGCCTGCGCGTTCATGATTCGGTTGGTCTCATCAATCAGGGTTGGAATGAACCGTAAGGCAATCGAGATCATCATTGCAATGACATGGGCTGGCAGGCCGATTTTTTCAAATGGCTTGAGCAGCTTTTCAATGCCTAAAGTCAGATCCAGGGGTTTTGTTGTCGCCGTCAGGATCGTACACAGAATGATCATCAGCGTCAGACGGATGACGATGTAGGCCGTCTGAACCAGAGCGTCGGAATAAACTTTGAACCAGCCCCACGCAAATAACAGGGTTCCGGTATGCATCACCAGAACGTTGATGACCAGCAAGAAGACCATCATCAAAAGCATTGGCTTCAAGGCCCGCATCGCAAAGGACAGCGACAGCTTGGACAGATACAAAGCCAGGATGATAAACACCACAATCGGCAGATAGCCCCAGAAGCCAGCTGGAATAAAGACCGCAATCATCAGGATAAACAAAATGAGAATCTTGGCGCGCGGATCCATCCGGTTGACAACCGAATTCATTGGCAGGTAGCGGCCTAAAGCAATATTATTCATGACCGTTCACCTGTCTTTCTACTTCTTTGGCCAGTTCGTCCAGCGAATAAGTATCCGGATTGATCTGGAAGCCTTTGTTCTGAAGCATTTCCTTGAGTTTGACAATTCCTGGCGGGTTGATGTTAATCTCGCGCAGAATTTCTGGATGCTTGAAAAACTCGTGAACAGGCATCTGGGTTTTGACCTGACCATCGGCCATGACGATGACTTCATCGCAATACTGCAAAACGTGTTCCATATCATGACTGACCAGCAGGATCGTCTTGCCGGCTTCTTTGTTCAGCCGCATGAACAGGCTCATCATCTCTTTGGCAGATTGTGGATCCAGACCGGCTGCCGGCTCATCGAGGACCAGAATATCCGGGTCCTGAACCAGAATGCCCGCAATGGCTACCCGGCGTTTCTGACCACCGGAAAGTTCAAATGGGGAACGTTCCAGATAGCTTTCATCCAGTCCGACAAGCGGCAGGACTTCCTTGATACGCTGCTGGGTCTCTTCTTCAGAGACGCCAAAGTTTTTCGGACCAAAGGCAATGTCTTTGGCAATGGTCTCTTCAAAGAGCTGGTATTCCGGAAACTGGAAGACCAGTCCGACTTTCTTGCGCAGCATCTTGGCATCTTTGAGCTTTGTATCCGGGGTGATATGAAATCCTTCAATATCAATGCTTCCGGCTGTCGGCTTTAACAGAGCGTTGAGGTGCTGGACAAGTGTTGATTTTCCGGATCCGGTCTGGCCGATAATGGCAGTGACTTTTCCTTCCGGAATTTCCAGGTTGATGCCTTTCAGGGCCTTGTGTTCAAACGGAGTGCCCGGCGAATAGGTGTATTCTAAGTCGTTTATTTTGATGGACATAACTCCTCCACAAGATCTTCTGTTGTCAGCACCGGCGGCAGATTGAGGCCGGCTTTATTGAACGCCCGGGCTGCCTTTAAGGCAAAGGGCAGTTCCAGGCGCAGACGATTCATCAGCTGATCATTCAGGAACACGTCTTCCGGCTTGCCAACAGCCGCAACGGTTCCCTTGTCGAGAACGATCACCTGCTCAGCCTGCGCTGCTTCTTCCATATCATGGGTGATCGAAAGAATGGTGATGTTCTTTTCTTCATTGAGGCGGCGGATCTGCGCATTGACACTGGCTTTCCCCTGCGGGTCAAGCATGCTGGTGGACTCATCAAAAATGATGATGTCTGGCGCCATGGCCAGGATGCCGGCGATCGCCACACGTTGTTTCTGTCCGCCGGAAAGGTTCGTCGGTTCAGCATCCAGATAATTGCTCATTCCGACTTTGGCGGCACTTTCTTCGATAATGCTTTGCATCTGTTCCGTCGGGACGCAATGGTTTTCCAGACCGAACGCGATGTCATCGGCTACAGTAGAGCCGATAAACTGGTTATCCGGGTTCTGGAATACAATTCCAACATGATCCCGGACTTCAGAGAGAGTTTCATCCGTCAAAGGCGTGCCAAGAACCTGAATGGTTCCGGAACCTGCTTCCAGCAGACCGATGATCAGTTTGGCCAGGGTGGATTTCCCCGAACCGTTATGACCGACGATGGCTGTATAGCTGCCTTGAGGGATCGATAAGGAAATATCCTTTAAAACCGGTGTCTCGCCATCATACGAAAACGAGAGGTGATCTAATGCAATGGCTTCCATATTCTCCGCCTTTCCAAATTTCCTATGTATTATACAAAATGATTGCCGTCATCCATCATCTGGTCTGCATTGCTCCATGATTTCCCTTTTTTCAAAGGGCTTTCAGCGATTTTCTGTCTGTTTTGAGCACTCATGAAAAAAGAACCTGAGCGTTTATGGTAGCTGAGGTTCTTGATTCCGCTTCGATCATTGATCCACTGCAGGATCATACTCCCCTGCACGTTTCAATCAGGCATCTGGATCAGGCGTCTCGATTGGACTTTTGAATCCGTTCTTTCGTTTTCACGTCGACTTCCAGCTTGTTTGGCGGTTACCGTTCTAGCGGATCCAGGTAATCCGGCTTTCATCAAAGCGGTCGACGACTTTGCTTTCATGTGCTGGGTGGCCAACTGGAATCAGAGCATAAGGCTCTACACTGTCATCCAGATTTAAAACATCAGCCAGATATTCCATTCTGTCTGTAAGCGGGGCTACACCAAGGCAGACGGCACCGAGATTCTGGGCTGTGGCTTCCAGAAGCAGGTTTTCAATGCAGATTCCCATATCAATCGCGTTGTATGGCGGACAAGTATTTTCCTTGCGACAGATCACCGCAAGCAATACCGGAGCATTGGCCGCAAAGTGGGAGTATGGAGAAACTTCAGAAAGCTTCTTTTTGAGTTCCGGATTGGTCACGACAATAAACTGCCAAGGCTGGGAGTTCATTGCGGAAGGAGCCTGCATACCGGCTTTAAGAATATTGAGGATCTGTTCATCACTGACCGGTTCATTGGTCCACTGACGGATAGAGGTACGTTTAAAAATTGGGTTTTCAGTCATTCTTTCTTCTTCCTTTCCATCCATGAAGCTGGTGATCTTCTGCAAAGTATAACCCGCACCAGGTCGATTTCTTGTCCTGCTTCATGAACCAGGATTCATCATCCTGAACTGACTTCATTGCTTTCATTATAAAAGTCCACCTCCAATTTTCTGCCAATGAGACCGAAATCGCCGATCGCGCCAAGTGCTTTCAGCCATGTGCTTTCAATAGAGACTTTAATTCCTGAAAAAACATCCGATCACTGCATCACATGGCCAAAATACGGTTGCCAGAAAAAGCAGAAGGAAAAAGACCGGCCCACCTAAAACGGCAAGAAAGAAAACCGCATGGCAAGAAAAAAGGGATTGCTTATTCAAAAGCAAATCCCAGGTAAGTCGAATTGGTGCTGACCAGCAGCGATTTGAGCAGCTCGTCAAATTCTTCAATTTCTTTCCGATCTTTTGGACCACGGATAATGGCATCCAGAACTTTCGTATCGTTTTCATATGTACTCGAATATCCAGCATCCGCAAGTGCTTTCTGGAACTCTTCGGCTTTGGATGGATCGACCAGGAAAGACAAGGTCACAGCGGCTTCGTCATCCAGTTCATTCCATTCGCCAAGATCCTGATCCAGATATTCTTCATCTCCAGCCGGGTAAGCAGCAGGAACTTCATCTTCTGTATCTTCGTCAGCTTCGTTATCCATTAAATAAGCATCCAGCTCATCCATTTTCGCATTGCGTTTTTCAATCAGACGATAAATGGCATAGCAGGCGCCTGCAATTGCGGCCAGAGCGGCCAGAAACTTTAATACTTTCTCCAGTGTTTTCATGCTTATTCCCTCCCGACTGATTTAGGCTTCAGGCTCTTCGGCCGGCTTGTCTTCGGTTTCAGATGCTTCAGCTGGTTTTTCTTCTTCTGGAGCAGCTGGTTCTTCTTTTGCTTCTTCAGGCTGTTCTGGCAGTTCTTTTTCAACTGGGGCAATAGCCGGAACACTTTCTACTTCTTCAGGTTTTGCAGGTTCTTCAACTGCAGAGGTTACTTCACCATCCGGTGCAATGGCTGGCAGCGATTCTTCTTCTGGAGCAGCTTCGTGAACAGGTTTCTGATCAGCTTCTGGCTCTTCGTCATAGTGATCGTCAAGAATCAGATCATCGTCCTCTGCTTTCTTGTCTTCAGTCAGTTTTTTTACTCCTTCAAGAATCAGACCGGCAGCTCCAATAATCAGAGCGCCTTTTAACAGAAATTTAAACATGCTGCTTCTTCCTCCTTGTCAATGCAATCCCATCTCCCATATCCAGGATCTCGGTTTCAAAGTCATCCAAAGACTCCAGAAACGCGCGATAGCGCTGCAGTCTTTTAATCAGACCTTTTGTGTGTCGGTTATTTGTCCGCTCTGGATGCTGGACCAGACCATGAAAGAACATGTTGTCTGAAACCACCACCCCATCCTCACTCAGATACGGAGTGTAGCGTTCAAAAAACCGCTGGTACTGGCCTTTTGCCGCATCGATAAAGATCAGATCATAGGACTCTTTGGGAATCTCTGTCTCTAAAGCATCACCTTCAATGAGCATGACCCGATCTTCCAGTCCGGCTTTGCGGATGTTCTCACGGGCAACGGCTGCCATTTCCGGGTCTTTTTCAATCGTCACAACGTGCAGATCTTCAACAGTCATCGCAGCAGTGATGGCCGTCCGGCCGATCGCCGTTCCGATTTCCAGAAACCATTTCGGCTTGAGGCTTTTGAGCAGTGACTCCATGTATTCCATCGAATCTGCCTGCAAAATGGGAACGAGATGTACAATTCCATAGCGTGTCAGCTCGTCAAACGTATTCATAAAATGATGGTATCACAAAACAAGTTCACGCGGTTTTCAGAGTCCTGAAGTCTGGTCAGAGTGCACGAAAGAACCAGATTCTTACAACTTCTCAAGCCATGACTGGGTATTCTTTCGGGCATTTTTGATCCGTTCTGGCTGAACATCCCTTTTGAATCCGTGCGCATTTTTAAATCCTCATTGATCTTTGCACCCTGATCCTGCTGCCTAATGAATCCAAAACCAATCCGATTCAAACAGGTAAACAACATGAAAAGGTATCATCCCTGCCAATTCGTGACAGGGATGATTGTCAGTGACAGATCTATATCCGGCCTCCAGTGCATTCGTCTTGGTGCTTTGTCTTATGGAAGACACATACCAGTCAAACTGTACATCCATAGACTTGCGCAAAAAAAGGCGGATCGCTTCGCCTCAATATTTCAATCCTTACGTTTCGATCCTCACAGACCACTCAACAGGGCCCTGCA
The DNA here is from genome assembly GCA_910577085.1 of uncultured Allobaculum sp. Classification (GTDB taxonomy): domain Bacteria; phylum Bacillota_I; class Bacilli_A; order Erysipelotrichales; family Erysipelotrichaceae; genus Allobaculum. Next base: position 14,346 of record CAJTLE010000075.1, read on the forward strand.
TTTCCAGGCAAGCTTGCGCATTTGCTTGGTCTGGATCGCAGCCGAACAGTCCACGCAAGTGGTGAGTGGTCCATGGAAGTAAAATATGGCTCTCTTCGCCCTTCGTTAAATGAGGTTGTTTTATCCCTGATAGGATAAAACGGTTACATCCCTGTCTGCGAACAGTGTTCGGCATTAGCCGGCGGGAGAAGGGTTAAGATACAAGATCCTTATCTAAGCCCCGCT
>CAJTLE010000076.1 GCA_910577085.1 uncultured Allobaculum sp.
ACCTGACAGACCTTAATTTAAGTCGATTATTCAGCTGGTTCGAGCATTTTCTGGACCTGGCACTGGCCGTATTCAGTTTTTGTGAATCAAATCATGGTTTTATCCGCTTAACCGAATGGCATTGGAACAAGAGGAAGATACTCAAAAGCTGTCTGATTTGAAGTCATTTTTAAACATAACACTATTATATGATGATCACAAGGGTACAATTTACCTTTTTGATCCCGCTCAGTATTACTACCAGCGCTCTAATCACATTGATGTCGACACAGGTGGATATTTTACTGACGAAGATTATAAACTGGGAAATGATCGAACTGTATCTATCAATCGTGACTTTCGAGATTTGCGTACTGGATACAGAATTGATTCAGATCTTCTGCAAAAAGAAAATGTGAGCGAACTCCATAATTTCTTTGCTTTATCCGAACTCAAAAAAGATGGAACAATTTATCTGTATTCTTATGACCAAAAAGAATTAGATCGGGCGGTCGAGACTATGCAAGCCTTGGAGACTTTAGAAATTCCCTACTCGGTTCATACTCCATGGTTGTTTGGAATCTATTCTGGCATTTTTTCTGATTTCAAATCTGCACTCGTTGTCGTGTCGGCTTGGATTGCTGTTTTCTTCCTTTTTACTCTCCTGCTTTTCTGCCCGAAAGAAATAGAGCTGAGCATTTTTGGTCGAGTGGTAAAAACGACTAATCCTTGCAGCGAAGGATCCGTCAAACAATCAATTCTTCGCATGATACTGGAGTTTGTCTTTTCTTTGATCCTTTTGATGCTTTATGGCATACCTGCCCAATATGCTATCCAATACGCTTTGAGTATTACAATCGTGTATGAGTTAGTCTTGCTGATTTTTATCCTTTGCCACGTCTTTTTCCAAAAACGGAAGATACAACAGTTCAAGTCTTCCTGCCCAATATTGATCCTGGCACTTGAATTATGCATGATGATGGGTTCATCTATGCTCCTTGTAGTCCAACTGATTCTTGCTATTATCGAACACAAGAATTTAAATGAATTTTTATTTATTTTAGTTTATTTAGGAATTCCGTTAGGGATTGAATTCATGCTTGCCCGCAGTCTTCTGAAACCGGTGCTGTCCCTGCTCTTACTGAAAAAGCCATCGCGATGGAATATATTCTGGCAGATCTGTATGATTGGATGTGCCTTCTGTATTGGTCTTTCCGCTTTGATCCTGCCTTGGCCCTCGGTTGCTTTTTACACAATCGTGCTCTTCACTTTTTGCTTTTTTGCCTACCGAAAACTACAGAGTAACATTCTGGCTCCTGACCATTGAAAGACTAAAATGATGGCTTGAAAGACCAACTTTAGAAGAAGATGCGTTTCGCGTTATCGTTCATCGAGAATTCCGTTAGCTAAAGCCAAATTACTTTGGAACTATCGTTGCGTTTCATTGACTTTTATATTTCCTTATCTTTGAAATCTGTCCCGAATCAATCAGGCAGATTCTTATTTCCAGACGATTGGAAATCAGAATCTGCTTTTTTGCATGACTGAAACATTAATGCATTGAACGCGCTTAGAAAGATCAGAGCCGCCTTGAATAAAGAAGAATTTTTCTTCCTTGGTTTTCTGTCTTCTTGTTTAGCCGCCAGTTGACGTTTCTCTTACATCCTGCCCACAGAATGGTAGAGCAGGTGTTTTCCAACTCGATTTTGATTTTGCTGCCGCTCTTTTATACTGACGGGGAATGGAGGATCGTCATGAAAACAAAAATTATCGCAGTCACGCTTGGAGTTACCGCGCTGATCATCGCAGGTGCTGCCTATCTGTTCCATATGGAAAACTATGACCAGTTTTTTTATTGCAAGGTGATGGAAACAGATTCGTACAAGGAAACAGGGCCAGACAGTGATCTGCCTTACGAGTATACGCTGACGGGATACAGCGAGAAAGGCGAAGCAAAGAAACTGACCTTTAAAACTGCCAAGAAACTTGAACCTGGTGAATGCCTGAAACTTGAAGTCAGAACGGCCGGCGTTTACCACTACGATGAGATTCCTGCTGACCAGCTGCCGTCGATTGTCCGGCAAAAGTATGAAGACGAAAAGTGAACTATCTGCCAAAGCAAGAAAACCAGCATTTGCGCAAAAACAAATCCTGAACTTCTCTGTTTGGGTGAGGCTTCAAAAACTGGAAAGAAAAATGCCCGTACGGAATTTTACCTGTACGGGCTTTTCCGTTCAAGCCAGTCTGTTTGTGCGGACAGATCGTAAAGTCGGCCAGAAGCGAAAGCGGATCAATGGTCTGAATGAACTGGCAAAGCCCAAAAAAAGGGGAGCTTTGGGTGAGAGCTCCCGGATTGGATTGATTGGTTAAAGCAAAAGAGCAATCGGCGGTTCAAAGAAAAAGCGGATTTTCCAGGTCAGATTGATTGAAGAACAGTTTTGTTTACTTTTCAAAGGGATAAACCAGATTCCATTGTTTACGCACATCGGTCATCACTTTCATGACGGAACGGATCATATCCAGGTTTGGCTTCCAGTCTGCCTGATGACTGGCATAGGCTTCCATGGCTTCGAGTTCATAGAGAAGGGCATCTTCGCTCTTTCCATCCTGAATCGTTGTCTGATGGCCTTCTGGGTCAGTCAGAATGGCTTCATTGCCGCGTGGGAAGTTATAGATTTCGAAATAGCCGTTTTCGCCGGCGACCATGCCGCGTTTTGGCTGTTTGGCTCTGAAGGTCAGGGAAATGGTCGCAATTTCGCCCGATGGGTTTTTGAGCAGGATACCGCTGGATTCATCGACACCGGTGACAAAGCGTTCCATGGTCGTCAGAACAACTTCTGGATTTTCACACATGAAATAACGGGCAAAGCTGATCGCATAGACACCGATATCTAACAAAGCGCCGCCGGCCAGATCCATGCTGTAGAAACGATTGGCAGGATCTGGATCCTTTAAGGAACCGAAGTTGACCTGAATCATTTTGATCTTGCCAAGTTTGGGCAGGATTTCATTTTTGAGTCTGGTATAGACGGGCATGTGGAATAAGGTTACGCCATCCATGATGGCCAGATCTTTTTCATTGGCGATGGCTACGCATTCTTCTAACTGGTCGGAATTGACCGTGATTGCTTTTTCACAGAACACATTCTTTCCGGCATTGAGCGCATCTTTCATCACTTCATAATGGTTGGAGTGTGGAGTAGCAATGTAGACAATATTGATTTCCGGATCCGCAAGCAGATCGTGATAATCGGTATACGCTTTGGTAATTCCATATTTCTGGCAGAACGCTTCGGTTCTTTCGAGATTGCGTGAGCAGGCTGCATGAACGGTCTTTCCGGCTTTTTGCAGTGCTTCAGCCATTTCAGAACCGATCCAGCCGATTCCGATGATACCCCAGACAGGTTTAAACATGAAAATTCCTCCATCCTGCTGCTGATGAAGTCTTTGACCTGTTAAGCCCTTTTGCGGCCTTTAAAGATCAGGAATGAGCCCGTCAGATTCAGAATTTCAATCCGCGTTTTTTGATCGGTCGTTCAGATTCATCGATCTGGCCGACGCCTGTTCTTTTCGTTTTTGTCTTCAGATCAGCAGACAGTTCTTTTGTCAGTTTCAGTGTAGCAGAAAGAGAATTTTCTATGAGCCAAAGCCCGCAAACAATGCCAAACGTTTTTTGATTCTTTTTGAACAAAACAAAAAGCGGCCGCAGCCGCTTTTGTTTCAAAAATTTGATTGTTTCCCTTATGGACAGGCCCAAAATTAGCAGCAGCCCTGAGCTTTCATGGCTTCAGCAACTTTCAGGAATCCGGCAATGTTGGCACCGACAACGTATTCATCTGGATGACCGAATTCAGCTGCAGTGTCTTTGCAGTTATTGAAGATACCAACCATGATGTCTTTTAACATGGCATCGACTTTGTCGAAAGTCCAGCTTAAATGTTCAGCGTTCTGGCTCATTTCCAGACCGGAGCAGGCAACACCACCGGCGTTGGATGCTTTACCTGGAGCATAGTAAACACCGTGGCTCATCAGATAGTGGATGGCCTCTGGTGTAGTTGGCATGTTTGCACCTTCGCAGACGCAGAAGACTTTGTGTTCAACCAGCTGTTTTGCATCTTCGAGGTCGAGTTCGTTCTGGGTTGCGCATGGTAATGCGATATCGCAAGGAACGGACCATGGACGTTTGCCTTCCATGTAGACTGCATCTGGATGAGTTTCTACATATTCTTTGATACGTCCGCGGCGAACTTCCTTGATCTCTTTAACAGTTGCCAGATCGATTCCGTTTGGATCATAGATCGAACCATTGGAGTCAGACATCGTAACAACCAGTGCGCCTAACTGCTGTGCTTTCTGGCAGGCATAGATCGCAACGTTTCCGGAACCGGAAAGAGCAACGGTTTTGCCTTCGAAGCTTGTGCCTTTGTTATTGAGCAGAGCTTCTGTGAAGTAGCATAAGCCATAGCCAGTAGCTTCTGTACGAACGAGGGATCCGCCATAGGAGAGGCCTTTACCAGTCAGAACACCGGACCATTCGTTGGTGATTTTCTTGTACTGACCAAACATATAGCCGATTTCGCGGCCGCCGACACCGATGTCACCAGCTGGAACGTCGGTGTTTGGACCAATGTATTTGTAGAGTTCTGTCATGAATGACTGACAGAAACGCATAACTTCTGCATCGGATTTTCCTTTTGGATCAAAGTCAGATCCACCTTTGCCGCCGCCCATTGGCAGGGTAGTCAGGGAGTTTTTGAACACCTGTTCAAAACCAAGGAACTTGATGATGGAGATGTTTACACTTGGGTGGAAACGTAATCCGCCTTTGTAAGGGCCGATTGCGTTGTTGAACTGAACGCGGTAACCACGGTTGACCTGAGTTTTGCCCTGGTCATCAACCCATGGAACGCGGAACATGATCTGACGATCTGGTTCAACCAGTCTTTCAAGAACGCCGTCGTCGAGCAGTTCTGGTTTTTTATCCTGAATGACTTTCAGAGATTCAAAGACTTCTTCTACAGCCTGTAAGAATTCTGGATCATTAGGGTTTCTTTTTTTGACAGTTTCGTACAATGCGTTAAGGTCTGCCATAAGTCCTCCTTATTTGTAATTTCGTGACTTCACTAGTATAGGCACCGAGAAAAGGGATGAAAAGAAATGTTGTAAACGATTTTCATAATTTTTTGAAAAAGCGTGAAAAAACCGACAATTTCGTTCTGTAAACCCATTGATTTTGTCCTCAGAGGATTAACTCGAAGCCACTAGACATAGACAAAAAGATTGGAAATCAAAAAAAGACCATTGGAAAGAAGAGAAAATACACCCTATTTGAACAGCTGTGCGAAAATAGGGAAGACATAGAAGTTGTTAAAGGAGATAGAGTTATGAAAAAAATTGCAATTGCCAACGACCACGCGGCAACCGAGATGAAAAAAGAAATCGTCAAGATGTTAGAGGCTGAAGGCTACGAAGTTCTCAACTTTGGAACCGACACCAACGACAGCGTAGACTATCCTGACTATGCGAAAAAAGCAGCGGATGCAGTTGTCAATGGCGATGCAGACTGTGGAATCGTCATCTGCGGAACCGGTATTGGCATCAGCATTGCCGCAAACAAAGTTCCTGGCATTCGCTGCGGCTTATGCAAAGACGTGACTGACGCCCGCCTGACTCGTGAACACAACGACGCCAACATGTTAGCAATGGGTGCCCGCACAACTGGAATGGAAACGGCTAAAGATATCGTCCACACTTATCTGACTACCCCATTCTCCCAGGGTGCCAACCATATCCGCCGTATTGAAAAACTTGGAAAACTCGACGGTTCCATTCAATAGACAGGAATAGACAGATCCGTTCAATCAATCTGGGATCCCATCCAGTCACCCCCACCAAACAATCCCGCTTCTTTTCGATCCACTTCACCAAGGATAGAGAGAGGCGGGATTTTCATGTTTTGAAGCAAAGAAAAGATTGGACAAAATAACGATCGGACAAAATAGCGAACGAAGAAAAACGGACGAAAAAAGCAGGAGAAGGGAAGTCCTTCTCCTGCGAGGAGTCTGAAATGAATTACGAGAGATTTGGAATGATCGACTGAAATTACATCAGTTTGCGGAAGAGTTCCTTCATATCCGCTTCGCTGGTTTCTTTCGGGTTTCCTGGACGGCATGCATCTGCATAGGCAGAAGCTGCAAGGAAGTCGAGATCTTCTTCTTTTAAAGCTGGCAGTTTTTCTGGAATGCCAACGTCTTTGGACAGAGCTTTAACCGCATCGATGGCTGCTTTACGGTATTCATCAACGGACATGCCAGTTGTATCAACACCCATTGCTTCAGCAATGTATTTGAACTTATCGCCAGTAGCTTCCTGGTTGTATTCCATAACGATTGGCAGCATCATTGCGCAGGCTACACCATGTGGAGTGTCATAAACAGCACCCAGAGTATGAGCCATGGAGTGCGCAATACCCAGACCAACGTTGGAGAATGCCATACCCGTTACGAACTGGCCTAAAGCCATGCCTTCACGGCCTTCTGGATCGTTTTCAACGGCTTTGCGCAGATTGGCAGAAATCAGTTTGATGGCTTCCAGGTTCAGGCAGTCAGCAAGTTCCCATGCAGCAGCAGTGGTATAGCCTTCAATGGCGTGAGTCAGAGCATCCATACCGGTTGCAGCGGTCAGGCCTTTTGGCATGGTGGACATCATGTCAGGGTCAACAATGGCTACGTTTGGAATGTCATTGACATCGACGCAGACAAATTTACGTTTCTTTTCAGTATCGGTGATGACGTAGTTGATGGTTGCTTCTGCAGCTGTTCCGGCTGTTGTTGGAACGGCAATAGTGAATACGGTTGGGTTTTTAGTTGGAGCAACACCTTCGAGAGAACGAACGTCTTCGAATTCTGGGTTGTTGATGATAATACCAATAGCTTTACCGGTATCCATGGAAGAACCGCCGCCGATGGTGATCATGTAATCAGCGCCGGATTCTTTATAGGCAGCTACACCATCTTTTACGTTTTCGATGGTTGGGTTTGGTTTGATTTCGGAATAGATCACATAGTCCATGCCATTGGCATCGAGCAGATCCGTAACCTTTTTAGTCACGCCGAATTTAACGAGATCCGGATCAGAAGCGATGAATGCTTTTTTGAAGCCTTTGGCTTTGATAATGCCAGGGATTTCCTGGATAGCACCTTTTCCATGATAGGAAGTGCCGTTGAGAACAAAACGATTAACCATAAAATTTGTTACCTCTTTCTCTTATCTGTTCTTTTTCAAACAGCAGGCAGGCGGCATGACAGATGAATTCTGCAACCGCTTTCTTGATTTATAGTATCGCAAGTTTGAATATTCGAAAATATCATTTTCTAAGTTCTAGACTGTCATTTTTGCAGGAATAAGCAGAAAAAACATCAGATTCAGATTGGATAGAAAAACTTGGCCAGAAAGGTCAACAGGCTCTTTGCCAAAGAAAGCAGGGAACAAAATTGCATGACTGTACATTTCCACCGGAAGAATTCACATGCACATCAGAGCCTTGCTTTGCTTTGCAAAAGACCTCTTTGCAAAAGATTGGCGGTATCACGGTATATTGGAAGCGCAAGAATTTGAATGTCTGCCTAGACTTTGAATGGAAGATCTGACAGGAATCTGCCCGGAAAAATTAGTGCCCTGATTGATATTTGATTCGCTTTTAGGCACACGCTTACAGCCAGAAACCATTCATTTATGCGGCCCGGGAATTTCAAACCCTTATGCTAAGATATGGGTAATTGAAGATACTAATATAAACAGAAATGGATACGAGTGAGGTTGTTTTATGGAAGAATCAACACTGCAGTCCAAAGCCATTCACCCTTCTGCTCCAAGTCACTCCGCAAAGAGCACGGTCAAGCAGGAAGATGCGGCTTTGCGACTGTATCTGGATGAATGCTGCGGCGTCATCGCCTACACAGGAAAACTGCTGCTGGAGTGCGGTGGTGAAGTCGGGCGTGTTGAATATCTGATGGAGAAGATCGGAAAGTCTTTTGACAAAATCGATCAGGTTACACCCTTTGCCATTCTGACCGGCATCATGGTGACCGTTTCAAGTGGCAGTCAGTTCGCCACAAAAATCGTCCGGATTTATGGAATTTCAAATAATCTGTCAAGACTTCGAGAGATTAATGCCCTGGCCAACGATCTTTCCAAGCATCCGCAGACCCCCCTGACAGTTGCCAAAAGACTGGAAAAGATTGTCGAGACCCCAAAATATAAACCCTGGCAGACCGTTTTATTTGCTTCGATTGGAGCCGGCGGCTTTGGGTTCTTCTTTTATGAAACCCTGCCAGGCATTGCCTGCGTCTTTTTAATTGGTGCGCTGGTGCAGCTGGTCGGCAACTGGTTTGATCGCTATCAGATCAACCGTTTCTTAAAGATCTTATGTGAAGCCTTTATTGCGACGATCGCCTGCAAGCTGGCGGCACTCTGGGTTGCGGGAACGCATTTTGATAAGATGCTGCTTTCCGTTTTGATGTTACTGGTTCCTGGAATGACGCTGACCAACTCTTTGCGTGATACCGTCTCGGGCAACTATGTTTCCGGTATGAGCCGGCTGACCGAAGCATTGCTTGTCGGGGTAAGCATTGCGATGGGTTCAGCGATCGCTCTGACCTTGTTGTAGAGGTGACGCGTATGATGATGATCTTATTACAGGCGTTCTTTGGTGGGGCCTTAGCGGCCATTGGTTTTGGTGTTCTCTATAACATCACATCGAAAATGACGCTGTTTTTAGCTGGTGTAACTGGCGCGATTGGCTCGTTTGCTTATCAGCTTTGTATTGAACTGGGCATGACGGTCCTGTCTGCAAGTTTCTATGGTGCAGCCGGATTTACCCTGGCGGCCAGTCTGTTTTCCAAGCTGCGAGATGAACCAGATACCATGTTCCTGGTTCCGGCTTTAATTCCACTGGTTCCTGGCGGAACGGTTTTCCAGATGATGACGGCTTTCCTGGAAGGGCGATTATATGTCGGACTGGGACGGTTCCTGGATGCCTTGGCCATTGCCGGCATGCTTGTCTTTGGCATGATGGTAGTCGGTGCAGTTTTGAAACTGATTGTTTTTCTCCAGCATGGTGCAACCCGGACCACAAAGAAGATTACGCGTGGAGCTGTCAATATCTGGCAGGGCGTTTCCGAAGACGATGGCGGCATGATTTCTATCATGGGTAATTTACCTTCCTCCCGTGTTAGAGGCCGCAGACTCAGACGCAAGAAATGGAAAAATGCCACACAGGCGAATCCATCCAGTTCCACCACTGCTCAGAGCAGTTCTGGAGTCTTGGCAAATTCGGATTCTTCAGACGTTAAGACAGATGAGAACCAGACACCGGATTCAAGGGCCTGAATCCAAAGATAAAATTCCAGAAATGGAAATCAAAAATCAAAGTTCAAAAACGGGATTCATTCAAAATCAATCCCAAAAGGAAATGAATCCTAAAATCATGCTGATCTCTTCAATGGGGATCAGCTTTTTTTGCGCAATGAAAAACAGCCGGGTTGATCAGTTTTGTTTCTTTTGCCATCGCTTTGCGACAAAAAACACAATGATCGCATAAATCGATGAAAAATATTTCATCAGCGCGTCAAAATTTTGTAAAATTTTTCAGATTTGATAAACTTGGAACAATTCTCTTTGAAGAGGCTTTTGTAGAAAGAAGGGTTTTTGATCATGAAGACATATGGAAAAGGAACGCAGGCTGTCCAGGGCGGATATCGTCCAGGATCCGGAGAACCCCGTCAGGTTCCCATTGTTCAGTCCACGACATTTAAATACGATACCGGCGAAGCGATGGGCCGGCTGTTCGATCTGGAAGATTCGGGCTATTTCTATACCCGTCTTCAGAACCCGACCAGTGATGCGGTCGCCGCAAAAATTGCCGAACTGGAAGGCGGAACAGCAGCCATGTTAACAAGCAGTGGTCAGGCCGCCAACCTGCTTGCGGTTTTCAATATTGCCAATGCGGGTGACCATGTGGTCAGTGCCTCGACAATTTACGGCGGCACGTACAACTTATTTGCGGTCACCATGAAAAAGATGGGAATTGACTTCACGTTTGTAGATCCCGATGCACCAGCCGAAGAAATTCAGGCGGCGATTCGTCCGAATACGAAAGCAATTTTTGGGGAAACCATTGCCAACCCGGCGCTGACTGTTCTCGATATTGAAAAATTTGCCAAAGTGGCTCACGACAATGGCATTCCGCTCATTGTTGACAATACCTTTGCCACTCCGATTAACTGCCGTCCATTTGAATGGGGTGCCGATATCGTTACCCATTCCACAACCAAATATATGGATGGTCATGGCGCTGCCGTTGGTGGAGCGATTGTCGACAGCGGAAACTTTGACTGGATGGCGCATGCCGATAAATTCCCGGGTCTGACGACACCCGATGACAGTTATCATGGCATTACCTATGCCGAAAAATTTGGGAAAGAAGGAGCCTTCATTACCAAAGCAACGGCTCAGCTGATGCGTGATTTTGGCTGCACCCAGTCTCCTCAAAATGCGTTCTATCTCAATCTTGGCCTGGAATCTTTGCATGTCCGGATGCCGCGTCATGTTGAAAATGGTCAGGCGGTTGCTGAATTCCTGGCTGAAGATCCACGCGTATCCGAAGTCTTCTATTCGGGTCTGCCAGGGGATCGTTACTATGAACTGGGCCAGAAATATCTGCCCAATGGTGGATGCGGGGTTGTTTCCTTCCGTTTAAAAGGCGGCCGTAAGGCAGCCGAACAGTTCATGGGAGCCTTAAAACTGGCCGCTATTGAAACCCATGTTGCCGATGCACGAACGTGCACGCTGCATCCAGCCAGCACGACTCACCATCAGATGAGTGAAGAAGAACTGGTTGCGGCTGGTATTTATCCAGATCTGGTCCGTTTCTCCTGTGGTCTGGAAGATTCCAAAGATCTGATTGCGGATATTTCCCAGGCTCTCGATGCGATCGACGCCAACGCCTGATCCAATACAAAAAACGTCACCCGTTCACTATGGACGGGTCTTTTTTACAATGCTGTCTGCTGGCAAGATCTGATCAAAAAAGGGCATTGCTGCCCGAAACAATCTGGAAGATCGACCGATCAGAATCAGAAAAGCCCTGAACACTGAATCTGAGATCAGAATCCGTAAAACTGAAAACAACTCTGGTCCGGAAAAAAACTGAATCAGAGAAAAACTGAATACGTAAAAAGAAGAAAGGAAACTGCACCCATGCCGATTAAAATTCCCGAACAATTACCTGCAACGCAGACGTTGATTGATGAGAATATCTTTGTCATGACAGAAAAACGGGCGCTCACGCAGGATATTCGCCCGCTGCATATTTTGCTGCTCAATCTGATGCCGACCAAAATCGAAACAGAAACCCAGATTGTCCGCCTGATTGGCAATACGCCCTTACAGATCGAACTCGATCTGCTCAAAATGGATACCCATACCTCCACTCATGTTTCCCAGGAACATATGGCCCATTTCTATACCACCTTTGATTCCATCAAAGACCAGTACTACGATGGCCTGATCATTACTGGAGCACCACTGGAACATCTCAGCTATGAAGAGGTCGAATACTGGCCGGAGCTTTGCCAGATTATGGACTGGTCTTTGACGCATGTTTATTCCACCCTCCATATCTGCTGGGGCGCGTTTGCGGGGCTTTACTATCATTACGGCATTGACAAAAAGCCGCTGCCAGCCAAATTGTTTGGGGTTTTTAAACACCATGTTGAACGCAAGTCCTCCATTTTGTTTCGCGGGTTTGATGATACGTTCATGGTTCCGCACTCCCGTCATATCACACTCGATCGCAAGGATGTCGAAGCAATCGATCAGCTGAAAATTCTGGCTTCTTCGCCCGAAGCGGGTCTGTATGCGATGTCCACGGAGGGCGGAAGGCAGATCTTTATTACCGGTCATTCTGAATACGATCAGCGCACACTGGAAAAAGAATACCTGCGTGATAAAAATGCCGGCCTGCCCATTGCGGTCCCCGAAAACTACTATCCAAATGACGATGATACCAAAGCCCCGGAAGTCTCATGGCGATCTTCCGCCAACCTTTTTTTTGCCAACTGGATCAACTACATCGTCTACCAGACGACCCCGTATATTCTGGAAGACATTGAAGTCGTCCGCGAGTTTTCTGACAAAGAACCATATGGCCGCTCCCATACCAGAAAGAAGGATTAGAAATTCTCAGGAATTCTCAAAAGAGGCAAAACGTCCCAATTCAAAAGCCGCCCAGGCGGGCGGCTTCAATGTTCATGGCAAATCATCAGAAAGGCTTGGCGGAAATGAAGGGCCGAAAAGAGGGTCCGCACCCAGAGATCTGATCAGAAACCAGAGCCCTGATCAGAATAAGGAAAAAATTTCCACCCGGAAAAGCACCAGAATTCCAAAATGATGAAACAGATTCGATGACCTGCAGATTCTGGAGTTTAAAGAACGTAGGTTTCGAGAACTTCAGCCACGGCGTCATGGTTATGATCGCGGCTGGTGATGACATCGCAAAGCGGGCGGACATCTTTGTAGACATTGGCTACGCCAACACCAAGCCCGGCTGCTTCAATCATGGTAGCGTCATTGAGATGGTCGCCAATGCCGATGGTTTCAGTCATGTCGATGCCGAGAATCTGGGCAAGCTGGCGCAGACCAGAGCCTTTATTGACGCCTTTCGGATTGAATTCTACATAGCGGTTGGAAGAAAAGGAGACTTCACACTGGTCACTTAAAGCGTGAATCCGGGCCGGAATCGGCTTGAGGGATTCAAAATCGCCGCTTTCAAAGAGTACCTTTAACACCGGCTGACCGGCTAACTGATCAATGTCTTCAAGATCTGTGTATTCCATACGGCCCTTTAAAAAGGTGATTTCATCTGGATTAATGTTGGAAATATACACTCCATCGGGGGTATAGACGTGAACACACAGGCTCATCTGTTTCCCTGCATTGAACAGAGCTCGGGCCAGATCAAAATCCAGCGGCTGCATGGCCAGGACTTTATTGTCTTTATTTTCGGTGATCATGCCGCCGTTAAAGGAAATTGAGTACTCCCCAGGCTCATTCCAGGTGCCGACTTCTTTGAGGGTTCCCTGAATGGAGGACACCCCGCGGCCGGTCGAGCAGACAAACTTTGTGCCTTGTTTTTTCGCCTGCTGTATCGCTTCACGGGTTTTGAGGCCGACGTGTTTTTCACTCGTCAATAAGGTTTCGTCAAGATCGCTGACAACTAATTTGTACATAGAAATTTCCTCTTTTTTCTCTTTCTTTGACAGACTGATCGTACCATGAAAAGACCGGAATCTTGGTACAGATTTTGTTGAATCAGTACCGGAATTCCTTGTCTTTGAGCAGGCCCAAAAAAGAGTCAGAAAAGAAGAGCCAGCATACTGAATGTTCATGGACAGTTTGATCGGTCAGTCGATTGTTTTGATGACTCTGGCCGGCACGCCGCCAACAATCGTTTTTGGCGGAACGTCTTTGGTCACCACAGCGCCAGCCGCAACCACCACCCAGTCTCCAATCGTTATGCCCGATAAGATCGTCGCATTGGAGCCAATCCAGACATGGTCACCGATGGTAATCGGGGCATAGTGGTTTTTACGGTTCTGGGCAGGGTCCAGGTCATGGTTGATGGTAGCCAGAACAACGTTATGGCCGATCAGAGCACCGTTCCCAATCTTGATTCCGCCCTGGTCCTGAAAGTGGCAGCCGGAATTGATAAAGACATCCTGACCAAACTGGATGTTCTTTCCAAAGTCACAATGTCATTAAGTTAAGGTAATGTCCTTTAGCCTCGAAACCAACATGGGCGTGAAATATGAAAGGTAAGCAGTTAGCCATAAGAACTAAAAAACAAAAGAGCATGACGAAAAAGTGTAATTTCTAACTGTTTTTAAAAATCACACTAGTAAATTGTAGGTTTTCCGCTACTTTTTAGATCTTGATTTACTTCTTCGTCTCCTTCCTTTGGGTAGTTTTCTTCTTACCGGCTTTCTTTTTAGTAGACGAAGCTTTGGCAGCTTTTCTTGGATCAGCTCGTCCTGGGCGAACCTTCTGGATTCTGTTAACGATCCAGCCCCAAAATCTTCCTGTTGTCAGGCCGTTTGCCAGCCAGAGCAGAGTAGTGTGAATGATAAAGCTGAAATCAGGTTTATAGGGATCTGACTGATCGCCAGCAGGGATGACTGAATTGTCAGTGCTGACGCCACTGGCAATCTCCTGATCCTTATCAGATGCATCGTTCTTCTTGAGCGCAGCACGTTTTTCCCGTTTTGAGATTCGTTCTTTAGCACGTTCTTTGAACTGGTCACTGTTTCGAACGATATTTTCGATACGGGAGCAGAAATTTAAAAGCGTCATCTTGGCATAAATCTCACTGATGATCAATTCAAAGCGCC
>CAJTLE010000077.1 GCA_910577085.1 uncultured Allobaculum sp.
AAACCCCTTGCGTGCTCCCAGAACCTGTGAAAAGCCAGTCTTGCGAGCGAGGCGACAGAAGGAAGGGACAGCGACCGCTCAAAGGGTGTTTTTGTCAGGTTTACCCACCTGAAGTGCAATAGCCTCTTTTATTTGATCCAAAATCAATCTCCTTTGATCGCTGCAGCGATCTGTTTTCTGGTTGTTTGATGGCTGTAGTCTGAACGATTTCTGGCTGAAAAAGAAGGTCATCCCCTGAGAACTGACCTTCAGGCAAGTTCAGTCCCTTTAAAAAGGCCAAAAGACAACCAATGACCACTCTGATCCGGATGATAAAGTATCCATAATTGAAAATAGACCGAAGACCATGTGCCAGAAGAAATCCAGAAGGGAACCGGAATCTGAAAATCCTATCGTCTGGAAGACAGACAGAAAACCAGTCGCAAGCCGAAACAAATGTGGCAAATGAAAAACAGCCCCGGACTGTAAATGTCCGAGGCTGAGAAGTTTAAGATTGCGGATTTGTTACTGGTTGTCGTATTCCTCAAAAGGAAGATCAAAATCCGGTGTATCGACTGGGAAAGATGGCAGCTCTGGTTCCTGAGGATCGACCGGTGTCAGATCTTCGCCTGGAATATAGCCAGGATCTGTATACCCCGGATCCGTATATCCTGGATCGGTGTAGGACGGGTACTGGTAACCTGGGTCGGTATATCCCGGATCTGTGTAGCCAGGATCGGTATAGGCTGGATACGAGTAGTCAGAATCGCTGTCAGTCTGATTCTGAGAATGTTCGGTACCGGTCGTCTGGTTGGAGTTGTGATGAACGTTTGGTTCGCTTGATGGGTTATTCACATCAATTTCCTTGCCTTCGATCACATCCTGAATCAGACTGCTGGCCTGCTCAACCTGCGCCTGGTTATCAATGACAACAGAGGCAACCGCATTGAGCGATGGGCAATACAACATGTCAGAATCACCGCTGACGGTAAAGCTTTGAATGTTCCAGCTTGGAAAGCCTGCAAGTTCCAGACCAATCAGCTCTTTAATCTGCTTGGT
Source organism: uncultured Allobaculum sp. (assembly GCA_910577085.1). Lineage (GTDB taxonomy): Bacteria > Bacillota_I > Bacilli_A > Erysipelotrichales > Erysipelotrichaceae > Allobaculum. The sequence continues at coordinate 1,039 of CAJTLE010000077.1, forward strand.
TGGCATATTGGTTGAGAAAGCCGTAGACAGAGCCCGGATAAAGTTTGGATAGTTTACAACCATTGCCGGGGACAACATTTTATTGAGCAGGGCTTTTAAAACAAGCTGCTGGTTGATGATGCGTTGGTTATCACCGGTCAGATAGGCGTGTCGTTCACGGGCAAACGCCAGAGCACGTTCACCTTCGAGGTGGTTGGTTCCAGCATGAACCCCTTCCGTACCATTGGCATAGAAGGTTTCAACTTCCAGACCTGGTTCGACTTCTACATCGATACCGCCGATCGCATCCACGATATTGATCAGAGAAGAGAAGTTGACCTGAACGGTGTAGTTGATTTCGACACCCAGGAAATCTTCAAGGGTGGATTCGGTGGTTCCAACACCATAGAAACCGGTATGGGTCAGTTTATCCTGCTGACCACTGATGTTGTAGCAGGCATTAATATTCTTTTTGCAGGAGAATGGGATATAAGAGTCACGCGGCAGGGAGACCATCAGAACCTGATGGGTCACTGGATTGGCGGTGACAAGCATATTCACATCCGAGCGGGTAGCTGAGTTGATGTTTCCATAGCTGTCGGCACCCGAAATCAGAATCGTAAATGGATCTTTGGTGATATCGGCAACTTCATCGGCCGGGTTGCGCATTTCTTCAGGAATGGGTTCGTAATAGATATATTGATCAACGTTATTGGTGAAGGTGGTTAATGCGTTGTATTTGTTAAAGTCATTCGCGTTTTCGAGCAGCTCATCGTGGAACTGTTCGGGCAGGATGATCGCATCGACTTCATCGGCGTATAAAGCGTCGACTAACGAGAAGGAGCTTGGATATTCACGGGTTTCAAAGGTTGCCCCGGCATTGTGGAGCTGATTGATGGCCCCGGTGGTTCCTTTTTCATCGGCAGACATCATCACGCCGACAATTTTGCCATTCAGATCACCTGGGTTGGCAATATTGGATCCATGCATCGCATAGGTCGTTACGGTCATCGCCATCTGGCCAAGGACATCCGCAGAGTTGAGCACCTGGGTATCTCCAGAATTGGAGTCTGAAGTCGGGTTGGTGACAACCAGGCTGAACAGGTCATTGGTTTTGTCAATGTAGTAGCCGCCATACAGGCAGATCATGCTGAAAGCACCCGAAAGGACGAAAACCAGAATTTTGGTCCAGACATGGTAGAATCGCTTGATCAGCAGGCACGCAAACAGAACGCCAATGACCGCCAGGACGCCGCCCGCAATCATTAACTGGGTTGATGTGAAAATGCCAATCTGCAAGGCTTCATAAAGGATGTAGCCAATTGATCCCAGTAACAGAATCAGAAATACCCAACAAAAGAACGTAAGGGTTTTTGGCTGACGTGATTTCTTCGCTTTTCGCATAGGCACCTCCAGAATTGCGTTTTTTCGCTTTTACTATAGTAACATAGCGAAAAAGGATTTTCTTTCACCCTTGGATTGCACCAATTGTGAACAAAAATTTGTCAAATCAGGCCTGTAGCTTTTTCATTTTATATCCCTGTCCCCAATGAAAACTGGAATTTATTCCTTTAAATATCAGGAAAATGGGCTGAAGACATACAAAAAGTACCGAAATGAGGCGGTTTTTGGGCTTATCCTCCACTTTCCATGTTTTAAAATTTCTTTTTCCTTTGAACTTTTAAATCCGCTTAAAAAACGAAAAATGAGCAGCCATCCAACAAAACTGAAAGGCAAAAACACATCACATCACAAAGAATTTCATAAAAAAGCGCCGGATTTTTCCGGCGTTCTTTTGTAATTCTGTACACTTTTGAAGCAATTTCGCAAAAAACAAAATCTTGTGCGCCAGTTTTGCAAGGAAATTCAGACTTCACAGATCTCAGAAAATGCCTGATGTGAGCCTGCTTTTCCATGATGGTGTGAGCTTTTATCGGTGGTTTTGTTCAAACTCTTCGGTTTCAAAACTCTGGCAGGCTTTGACTGCTTTTTTCCAGTCGTGATAACGCTCCTGCATTTCTTTTTCCGGACGAACCGGGGTAAAGACATGCTCGACTTCATTGCGCAGATCCTCAATTCCCCAGAAGCCAACTGCCAGACCAGCCAGATAGGCTGCACCCATCGCGGTCAGTTCGGTCATCTTAAAGCGCATGACATCAATCTGGCAAAGATCAGCCTGGAACTGAAGCAGGAAATCATTGGCTGCCGCTCCGCCATCTACTTTCAGAACACTCAGTGGAATTTCAGAGTCGATGGTCATTGCCTGCAGGACATCATTGGCCTGGAACGCCATGCTCTCTAAGGCCGCGCGGACAATCTGTTCTTTACCAGAACCAAAGGTCAGACCGACAATCGAAGCCTTGGCCTGGGGATCCCAATAGGGGGCACCTAGTCCGACAAAGGCAGGCACGATAAACACCCCGCCGGTTGTTCCGGCTTTAATGGCCATATCGGAAGTTTCACTGACACTGTCAATTAAGCGCATCGTATCGCGCAGCCATTTCATGATTGAACCCGAAACAAAGATTGATCCTTCCAGCGCATAGGTCACTTCATCGCCAATCTGCCAGGCAATCGTGGATAACAGGCCCTGACTGGAGCGGATGATTTCGGATCCGGTATTCATCAATAAGAATCCGCCGGTGCCATACGTGTTTTTGGCCATGCCCGGTTCCAGACATAACTGACCAAATAAGGCGGCCTGCTGGTCACCAACAACGGAAGCAATTGGCACTTCGGCTCCAAAGAAGGCGTAGGAAGCCGTTGTTCCATAGACCGCCGAAGTCGGAACAATTTCAGGCAGGATGGAAGCCGGAATGTGAAGCAGATCGAGCAGTTTCTGATCCCAGCTGACCGTTTCAATGTTACAAAGCATCGTTCGCGAAGCGTTGGAGGCATCCGTAATATGGCATTTACCACCCGTCAGTTTCCACACCAGCCAGGAATCCATGTTGCCAAACAACAGATCCCCGCGTTCGGCTTTCTGTCTGGCCAGTGGAACATTATCGAGAATCCAGGCAATTTTGGATGCGGAGAAGTAGGGGTCAATGCGCAGACCTGTTTTTCGCCGGATGATTTCTTCAAATCCTTCCTTTTTCCAGCGTTCGCACAGGCCGACAGTCTGACGGGATTGCCAGACGATGGCTTTATAAATCGGCAGACCGGTGCGTTTATCCCATAAAACAGTCGTTTCACGCTGGTTGGAAATCCCGATGGCTTTGACCTGCTCGGGATCAATGCCAGACTGGTTGAGCACATCCGCAATCACGGCTTCAGTGTCCAGCCAGATTTCAGTGGCATCCTGTTCTACCCAGCCGGGAGCCGGATAGTCTACATGCCCTTCACGCTGGGAGAGGGCAACAATTTTCTGATCATGATCAAATAGGATGGCGCGCGTGGAAGTTGTTCCATGGTCGATCGCCAGAATGTATGAAGGTGTTGTCATAGTATTTCCTTTTTCAGCTTTGCTGCAGGGGGAGGCTTCAGGTCTTTGATTTGGTTTTCAGTCTTTTCAAGTCTGGATTCAATCTGATTTCTATTCCTTATATTTAATGAAGGATCATAATAGAAAGTACTGAACCCAGAGGGGGAAATATGAAGATGGGCTTCTCTTTCAGACCATGAAAACTGCCCTGTCCACTCAACAGCTGCTTTTCTTCTTTGCCTGCATTATCCCATGATCTGAGGCAATGAAGATAGCGGATTTCAAGTTTCCAAAAAGAAAAGACAGATCCGGTTTTTCAGTACTGGATCTTAGGACACGGGCATCGGCAGGTGAAATGGGGAATTGTCATCGTGGATGAGAAGACAAGAGAATCAGGATAAGAAATAGTTCGGCATCTATAAGCATCTGACTAGAATCATAAAGGTATGAAAGTTGAAAAAATCAGGTACCATTAACAAAGAGTGATCTTTTTGAGCGCTCGAAAAGATCTCGCAAAGCATATTTGTATACTGAAGACAGTTATCCAAATCTGCAGTAAGGAGATATCCATGTCCGATCATCCATCTTCTCAACCTGATTCCACCCCGGAAAAAGCCGGATCCTCTGCTTCTTCAACAGCGTCCGCAAAGTCTTCTTCATCGGTCATTGAAGGCGTCAATACGGAACAGAAAAACCAGGGTGCAAGAGTGCGCCGCCGCAATCAGATCGTCTCGGTAATTTTTGCGGTTCTGTTTATCGCGGTGTTCTACTATCTGTTAAAAAACGGTAAGCTGGCCGATACCAATCACATTAAAGCCATGATCCAGAAAGCCGGTCCGTTTGGTCCGATTCTGTTTATTCTGATCAGTGTCTTTTCATCCTATATTCCAATTGTCCCGATGGGGTCCATGGGATCGATTGGCATTGTGCTCTTTGGCACCGTGCCAGCGTTTTTCTACAACACCATTACCTCGATCTGCAACTGTCTGATCGCGTACTGGCTGGCCAAACGCTATGGCAAACGGATTATCCTCTGGTTTGCGAGCCCTGAAACCGTCGATAAGTATGAAAAAAGACTTCAGAACTCCGGCCATTTTGCGATGATCTTTACCATCTTCATGTTCCTGCCCGTTTCGCCGGATATCGTGCTGTGCATGATTGCAGCGTTGAGCGGAATGTCCTTTAAGAAATTCCTGCTCATTATTTTGTGCAGCCGACCGGTTTCGTCATTTTGCTATTCGATGGGGCTGCTCAAAATTGTAGAATGGCTGCTGCATCTGTTCCATCTGCGTTAGGGATCGATCATCGAATCTTTCCCTGCAGTCTTACCAATCAAATGAAAATGGCCCGCCATCTTATGGCGGGCCGCACTTGTATTTGTGTTTATGAAGGTCGGAAATTTCTGGATGGAAAAGCTGAATTCGAACCTCGCCCGAGGATTCAGGCGGACTCGGACAGACTGACTTCACTGTCCGGAATGTCCGGGTTTAAAACGTTATGAATGAGCTGGACGTAAAACATGTTGCCATAGTCATAGCGCCAGCCGCCATTGGATTCAATGGCCACGGGATTAGGATAGGTCACGATACGGCCATCGGAATGGATGCGGGAAAACTCTTCCGCCAGGGCAGGGGTATGCTTACCGCCATTTTCCGCCACAAAATCCAGATAGCCGCTGCCATAGTTATACGCCTGGAAGACCGCATCCTGATCGAGACCAAGCTGGTCCGCTTTTTCGAGCAGATCTTTATAGTAGGAAACGCCCTGGTCAATCGATTCATCGACCGATAAGGAATTGGGCGGCAGCCCTAAAGATTCGCTGGACTGAAAGACATCTTCGCTCTGGCCATTGGATTCGACTTTGACAATAGCCTGCAGTTCGGACAGATGATCGGCAATCCCTTCCTGCCGGGCAGCTTCTTCAATACGATATGCAAGTTCTTCTGAGGAAAGACCATGGGAAGTCCCGTTGAGAGTCCCTCTGTTTTCGATATAGATCGTCAGCCACGACCCCGCAATAATCAGGCACAGAAACAAAAGCCAGAAGGGTCTGGAGGATTTATGAAGCGGCTCATGAAGAGGACCAGAATGACCAGCATCTGTTTTTGGCAGATCAGGCAGATTTTTAAATTTTGTTTTGAACCATTTGGCCATTTCAATCCTCCTTTCTGACGGAAAACGGGCGGTTTAAGAATTATGAAAAAGAAGCTGTAAGAATCCATTGAAAAAAGACAGGATTCCAATCGGATACTATTGTAGGAGAAAAACCTTGAAAAAAGATGAAAAATACCAGAATAACAGTTTTGACAGGTACAGACTCATCTGGGTCAGGATAAAATCCTCAAGACTGAATAAGGTTCTTATTCTACGCCGATCCGCACGGAAACTGAAGAAAAGATCTGCCCTGTCGAATGAGATCTGACAGAAACGGTCTTGATAGAAAACGCTTTCTGAAATGGGGCCGGAGCTTTGAAAGTTTCCGCCCAAACAGAATCGATCTTTCATCTTTTAGGTGTCGTGTTTTTGAGCCTGCTGGATATTCGGGAGCCAAAATGTGTGAAAAACAGGGTGGATGTTACAATGAAAACAAACTGAAGGGAATATTTATATGGGATCAATGAATCGTAAAACAGCCGGCTGGCTGACTGTTTTGTTTTTAGGCGGGGCTGCAGCCTTTTCGTTTGCGGCCATGTTTCGAGGGGATTTAAAAGCACTGATTGGATCCGTGATCTGTCTGCTTCTTGGATTTCTGACCTTGAAACAGTATCTTTCTTCGCAGTCCCTGTCCTGATCAGAATGGAGAAACTCAATGCAGATTTTTAAACGATATAAAACACTGTGGATGATGGGCATCATTATTGTTCTGGCCATTCTGTTCATCACCAACTTTAACTATGTAGTCGATGGGATCCGGTTTTTACTGAATTCTTTCAGCTCGCTAGCGGCCGGGGCCGCACTGGCCTTTATCCTCAATCTGATCATGGATCCGGTTGAAAAAAGACTTCGTGAGAGCACAAAGCCGTTTTTAAGAAAAAATGCCCGCACCCTGGCCATTACTGCTTCCTTTCTCGTGGCGTTAGGTTTGATTGTGCTCATTCTTTCGATTGTCATTCCAAACATGATCAACGCGCTGCGAATGCTGACCAATGAAGCGCCGACGTACTTCAAGGAACTTGGAGACCTGTTCAAAAAGCTCTTTGACAAGTATCCGCAGGCGGCTCAATACTTTGCCAATGTGAAATTTGACTGGGGTGCAACCCTCGATTCGATCGTGCACTTTATTACCAAAGGCTCTACCTCTGGCAATATGATGGACAGCACCTTCAATCTGGTGACCACTGCGGTGGGCAGTTTTGTCAATTTATTTGTCATGATCGTCTTTGCCTCTTACGTGCTTTCGGAAAAAGAACGTTTTGTCAAAGCGTACTATCAGCTGACAGATTTATTCATGGCTCCAGAGCGCCGTGTTCATCTGACCAGAAACCTGCGCATCATCAATCAGTCCTTCAAGTCCTTTATTTTAGGGGAAATCATTGAAGCCTGCATTCTTTCGACGATGTGTATTATCGGGATGCTTATTTTGCAGCTGCCCTATGCGACCATGATCGGCATCCTGGTTGGCGTCATCAACATGATTCCAATGATTGGTGCCTTTATTGGCGGCGGCATTGGTGCGTTTATTATCTTTACCATTTCACCAACCAAGTGTCTGATCTTCCTGGTGTTCTTATGTGTCATCCAGCAGATCGAATCTAATATCTTCTTTCCACGTGTCATCGGAAACAAGGTCGGTCTGCCTGGCATCTATGTCATGATCACCATCGTTGTCGGCGGTACCATGTTCGGGGTCCTGGGTATGATTCTGGGTGTTCCTCTGATGGCTTCGCTTTACAAGATTATGAAAGACTACCTTGCTGAGGTCAAAGCCCTGCATGCCAAACGGGCCGAAGAAGCCGCAGCGGCAGCGCAGGTTCATCCGGATGGAACAGTTGCAGTAGAATCCAGTCAGCCGGGAACGGCAGAGGCTTTACGTGAGGCCAGAGAGGTGCGGGATGAAACCGAAAAACTGCTCCACTTTGGTGTTGATGATTCTGACTCTGATTCTTCAACGTCCGATCATAAGTGAGAAAATCACAGACCGGGTTCCGTTTGGAAAAATGAAAATGGAACTTGTCCAGTCTGGAAAAGAAATCCAGCTGACCATAAAAACTAACTCAGCTTCTGTTTGGAGGCTGAGTTCTTTTTGTCTAACTGGACTGCAAAAAGTGCCATGGACAAAAGGGATTGGTAAACAATCCGAATCAAACACAGCTGAGCAATCCGAATGCGAGTTTGGCCTCGAATCGGTAGACTCATAGTAGAATGATTATCAAGAAAGAGGTGTTCGCTATGTCTATTCGTCATGTTGAATCCGTTGATATGTTTAAAGAGATCGTTAACTCTCACCCAGAAGTCCTGATCGATTTCTTCGCTACTTGGTGCGGTCCTTGCAAGATGTTACATCCAGTACTGGAAACTGTATCTGAAAAACTCGAAGGTAAAGTTGTTGTTGCACAGGTTGATATCGACCAGCATCAAGACCTTGCCGGTGCATTTAATGTACAGTCCGTTCCAACTCTGATCTTCTTCAAAGATGGAAAACCAGTCCTGGCAACTGCCGGTTACATGGATGAAGCCGGTCTGACACGTTTTATTAACGCTGCCGAAGCGAAATAAGTACAGACAGTCTGATTCTCATTCAACGAATCTGCCATTATCCTTTTTGGATGATGGCTTTTTTATGTTCTGTAAAGTGAAATACATCATCGTGAAATAAAGTAATTCTAAAGAAAGCGCTTCAAAATCAGCGAACTCAAGTATAATGGGAATAAATAAGATCCACGGATGGTTTCACAATCCGTATCAGGAGGAAATATGAGCTTTAAAACTGATCAACGTCATGAAGACTTCCGCCAGAAAGTCCGTGACCTCGCCGAAACAAACATTCCAGCTATTGCGATGGACCTTGACGAAAATAATAAGTTCCCACATGACTTCGTCGAAAAAATGAAAGAAGCCGGTCTGATGGGCCTGCCTTACGAAACCAAATATGGCGGCGCAGGAGACGATGTGCTCTCCTATGCGATCGCTGTCGAAGAACTGTCCCGTGTGGATGGCGGTATTGGTGTTATCCTGTCCGCTCACACTTCTTTAGGTACCTATCCAATCGCCGCTTTCGGTACCGAAGAACAGAAAGAAAAATACCTCAAACCATTAGCTTCCGGTGAAAAACTGGGTGCCTTCGGTCTGACTGAAGAAAACGCCGGATCCGATGCCGGTGAAACCGAAACAACCGCTGTCCTTGAAGGAGATCATTACATCCTCAATGGTAAGAAAATCTTCATTACCAACGCACCGATTGCGGACACTTACGTTGTCTTTGCGGTTACCACTCCAGGTAAAGGAACCCGTGGCATTTCCGCTTTCATCGTTGAAAAAGGATGGGAAGGCTTCACCTTCTCCGATCACTACAACAAGATGGGTATCCGCTCCTCTTCAACGGCTGAACTGCGCTTCAAAAATGTAAAAGTTCCAAAAGAAAACCTGCTCGGTCTGGAAGGCCAGGGCTTCAAGATTGCCATGGCCACCCTTGATGGCGGTCGTATCGGTATTGCCGCTCAGGCTTTAGGTATCGCTCAGGGTGCTTATGAAGACGCTCTTGCCTATGCTAAAGAACGTATCCAGTTCGGTGCTCCAATTGCGGTGAACCAGGGTGTTTCCTTCAAGTTAGCCATGATGGCAACCAAACTTGAAGCTGCCCGTCTGCTCGTCTATAAAGCAGCGGAAATGAAAGAAAACCACGAACCATACTCCATGAATGCAGCCATGGCCAAACTGTATGCTTCCGATATCGCTCTGGAAGTCTGCAATGATGCTCTGCAGATCTTTGGCGGCAGCGGCTACCTCAAAGGGATGGGCGTTGAAAGACGGTATCGCGATGCCAAGATTACAACCATCTACGAAGGCACCAATGAAATTCAGCAGGTTGTTATCGCCTCGAACATTCTTGGCAAAATCAAAAAACAGGCCAAGAAAGAAGCTGAAGCAGCAGTGGCCAAAGACGCTGGCGGCCGCAAACAGCAGATGATTGACGAACTGAATCTGAAAGATTCCGTCAAGAAACTCGCCGCCATCCTCAAAAATGACTATGATTTCTCTGCTTCTGAAGATCCAGATACTCCAATCCGTTCCGCTAAGAAGATTCTTGGCATCGGCCAGGGCGTAGAAACCAAAGAAAATGCCGACAAAGCCATCCAGGCTGGTAAAGACATGGGCCTTGTCATCGGCGGCAGCCGTCCGGCAGCGGAAGTTCACCACTTCATCGGTATGGACCGCTTCATTGGAATGTCCGGCCAGAAAGCAGACAATGCAGACCTCTACATTGCGGCGGGAATTTCCGGCTCCAAACCACACCTCAAAGGAATGGAAAAGGTTAAAACAGTTGTGGCCATCAACAATGATCCGAATGCTCCAATCTTCAAAAATGCTGATTATGGCATCGTTGCGGATCTGAACGAAGTTCTGCCATTACTGGTTGAAGAACTTGGCTCACCAAAAGAAGAAGCCAAAGATCTTGGCGGCCTGTACCAGTGCACCCTTTGCGGATATATTTATGATCCAGCAGTAGGCGATCCGGAAAGCGGCGTTGCGCCTGGCACTCCATTTGCCGATCTTCCAGAAGACTGGAACTGCCCATATTGCGGTGCAGCAAAAGAGGATTTCGAACCCTATAACGGATAATCCAGAAACCATTCAAGCTGAACAGTTTCCTTTCGATTCTGTTCAGCTTTTTTTGTGCCAATTGGCGGCACATTGCGCTGCCGGAAGACTTTCAAAGTGTCTTCTGGTTTTCTTTTAAGGATTTGGCCACGGGCTGACTATACTGAAAGTAGCACTTTGCACAGAAATTCCAGAAAATTCCATCCGGATCCTGGATCCTTAGAAAGGCTTGTATGGAAAAACAATTTGACAAGATTCTGGAAGCCCAGAAGCAGTTTTTCGCCACTGGGCTGACCCATGATGTAAACTTCCGCAAAAATTCGCTCAAACTGCTGAAAGGAGCGATGCTTTTACACGAACAGGAAATTCTCGATGCCCTGCATACGGACCTTGGCAAAAGCCCGACTGAGGGCTATATGTCTGAATTCGGTCTGACGCTTTCGGCCATTGACTGGCAGATCCGTCATCTCGATCACAATGCAGCGCCTCATTACCATTACACTCCGCTTCATGAATTTCCGGGAATCTCCAAAACGATCAATATCCCCTATGGAAATGTACTGATCATGGCCCCCTGGAACTATCCGTTTTTACTGGCCATGGTGCCTTTAGTCGAAGCCCTGGCCGCCGGCAATACCGCAATCGTAAAAACAGGTCATGCGGCCGTGGCCACTTCCAAAGCCATTGAAAATCTGCTCACTTCGACCTTTGATCCCGAATATGTGGCCGTTTCAATCGGCGGCCGGGATGAGATCAGTGCTTTGCTGGATCTGAAGTTTGACTACGTCTTCTTTACCGGCGGCAAAAAACTGGGTTCTCTGGTTTATGCATCAGCAAGTAAGCACATGACCCCTGTAACCCTGGAACTTGGTGGCAAATCCCCGGCGATTGTCGATGAAACGGCCAACCTGGCCCTTGCTGCCCGACGGATTGTCTTTGGCAAATTCCTCAATGCCGGCCAGACCTGTGTAGCCCCGGATTATGTGGTTGTGCACGAATCGGTTAAGGAACCTTTCCTTGCGGCTTTAACCAATGAAATCCGCAAGCAGTATCCAAACCCGGAAGATATCGGCAAAATCATCAATGAATCTCACTATGAGCATTTAATCTCGCTGGTTGATCCATCCAAAGTCATCGTTGGCGGCAGTGCTTCGGGACCAACTTTACAAATTGAAGCCACTGTCATGGACAACGTAGACTGGGACGATCCGATTATGCAGGAAGAAATCTTCGGCCCAATCCTGCCGATTCTGACGTACAAAAACTTCAAACCACTCATGCGCAAGATTGCCTCGCTGCCAACCCCGCTGGCTTTCTATCTGTTCAGCCGCAATAAGCTCCATCAGCAGTACGTGGAACGCATTCAGCCGTATGGCGGCGGCTGCATCAATGACACCGTGATCCATCTAACTTCCGACAATCTGCCATTTGGCGGTATGGGTGCCAGCGGAATCGGCCATTATCATGGCAAATATGGCTTTGATACATTCTCGCATAATAAAGCCATCATCCAGAAAGGCACTCTGGATATTCCAATGCGCTACAACGACCGCAAGCCATGGATGGCTGATCTGATCCGGCTGGTTCTCCATTAGCGAAAAACAACAGTAAAAGGCTGGAAGCGGCAGCCAGAAGACAGTCGTTCAGACAGTCATTCAAGCCCACTAAAACTGGGAAAACATACGCAAACCACCCGCCTGAAAGGGAAGAATTCCCCACGAGGCGGGTGGTTTTTTCACTCTTCTGAAGTTGGTCCCTCCATTCAGATGGTCATCAAAGCCAAAAAAGGGTCCGTGATTCTTTATACTCAAGGAAGTAGAGGAGTGATCATTATGATTAAACAGGTTACAAGCAATGAAGATTTCGATGACATCATTAATTCCAATCCAGCCGTACTGATGGAGTTCTATGCCAGCTGGTGCCCCCACTGCAAAGCTTTTTACCCCGTTCTTGAAAAAGCCAGCGAAAAACTGAACCAGGAAGGAATCATCGTTGCCCAGACTGAAATTGATACGTTTGAAGATCTCGCCAACGAATATGATATCCAGTCCATTCCAACATTAACGTTCTTTAAAAACGGCTCACTGGTTGCAGAAAGCGCCGGCGGCCGGGATGAACAGGCCGTTTTTGACTTTGTCGCAACAGCGCGCAACGAACAATAGGATCCAGACAGCAGACAGAACCAGGCCTGCTTTATAGAAAAACTGCGTTTTGATTCTAATTTTCGGATTCCAATGGATCTGAAAACAATAAACCTCTTTTAGATGTCCTGCCGGAGGGATTTTCCAGTCCGAAGGCAAAGAGCCTAAAAGAGGTTTTTATTTGAGGCTATTGTACTTCAGGTGGGTAACCCTGACAAAAACACCCTTTGAACGGTCGCTGTCCCTTCCTTCTGTCGCCTCGCTCGCAAGACTGGCTTTTCACAGGTTCCGGGAGACCGCAAGGGGTTTAAGCTTGCGTCCCCTTGCGGGCTCCCGGGTTCTGTGAAATGATCAGGCGCGAGTGAGGTGATAGGAGGAAGGGCCCCCTTCAATCTTCTAGAGCCGAGCGAGCGCCCCACCGGCGAGGTGAACTGCCCTAGTCAAAGTCGACATCTGCGATGTACGCTGGCCCAAGGTTTCTTCCAATATTTGAACATACCAGTTTGATCATGCTGATCAGATTGTCGGTGTTTCTAAACCCATACGATCTGCGGATTATCAGTTTGATCTTGTTGTTCAGAGCTTCAATTCTGGCATTCGATAAACCGTACTTCATTGTGTTCAGTATGGAATAGCGGTGACGGCGAATCTTTTTATTCAGTTCGACAAACTCAGGAATTCTGCATCGGCATGCCCAGGAAAGCCATTTTTTCAGTGCCTCTTCTACTCCTTGTGCAGTGTGGAAGATCATTCTGAGAGACTCCTTGAGCTGATAGCCGCGAAAGAGCTTTGGATAGACTTTCTGAATCTGGTCCAGACTGGATTTCTGGTAGTCTGTCAGGTTTTCTGGATTTTTACCCAGGGGATATTTTGAGTGCTTCAGCACCTTAGACTCTCGGGGTTGAGGCTCATCTCCTTTTTTAGGACGGCCAACTTTTCGTTTAGGTAAAGTCTTTTCTGCTTCATAGGCTTCTCTCCAGATGCGACGGCGCATCTTGTCCATGGCATCGAGAGC
>CAJTLE010000078.1 GCA_910577085.1 uncultured Allobaculum sp.
GTATTAACATGGATATTCGGATTATTTGGCATTACGAGTGCGATAAAATAATTATTTTGGTGGATGTAGGACATCACGACATCTTAAAACAGTTTTAAGATATCGGATAAATAAGTCGAACTTTCTTCCCATTGTGACCTTCTGGATCTTGTGCGATGCGTGTTCTACGACCTGTTTTCAAACAATTATGAAAACTTTCAATCTTCTGTCAATGGTTCCTTGGTATAGAAATCACTGCTAGATTATCGGAGCAGATTGCCTATGAAAGCTGTTCAAAATTGTGAAACAAAATCTTCAGAACAAACATCGCTCAAGATCCGCAAAACTGCCAAAGGAGGAATTTTTATGGCTTTATCAATAGAAGAGATCAAGCTGTTTTATAAACTGTGGCTTTCGGTTTTACAGTTTACCAATAAGCATCATCATGTGACAGATGGCCTGCCAGAGATTCTGGTCGATACCGACACCCTCAACACAAAACCAGAAGAAGTCGACCGGGTCAGTTCTTATCTGCTTGAGCATCGCGAAATATTAGAGGACTATGTTTCAGAAAATCCTGACTATCTCGACCAGGAAGAACTTGAAATTATCCGTTCGTGGAAATATGCGGTCAATGGCAGCTTCTTTCTGGAACGGATCCTGAAAAAAGGCGGCATGCTCATCCCAAGCAATGATCTGGTTTACTGTGTCAGTCCGCTCGTCTCAAGCTGGGAGGAGATGGTCAGATACCATCCGCTGCCGGTGATGGTGGAAACGGCCCTGCTGCCATTTAAGAACCAGATCACGTTTAATGGTCTGCTAAAGATGATGCCCATGATGTTTGGTCCTGGCGTACGTTCCAATCTCAAGGAAGCTTACTCGACAGTCAGAAAAGCTGGAGAAATTATTGATACAGCAGACAAGCTGATTGAAAGCGAAAAGAAGTAAAACCTCAGCCGTTCCTTTCCAGAGGCTTGGCGTGAAGAGGATTCAAAGTTTCCAGAACGTTTGCAAAATAGAGGCAAATGGAAACTGAAGTGAAAATCCAGATCAAAAAGACCAGATTCATTCCACAGAATTTCTTATTCTGCAATGAATCTGGTCTTTCTTTTTGAATCTGGATCATCAGGAAAAGGCAGTTGAAGAAAAATGTCTTTCGCAGGGAAGTGTGGTTTTGAAATTCTGAGCGCAGATGTCAGAGTTTACAGAGGATAAGAAGCTTGCGATTTTTTTCAAAGATCAGGCAAATAATCCCGATTTTTGAATACGGCGGGCTACTTCGAGAACTTCGTCATCATTGCGCACCAGCGCCAGTCGGACAAACCGTTCGCCCTCTTTGCCAAAGCTCGTTCCAGGATTTGTCAGAACACCCGTCTGTTCTAATAAAACTTTCATGAATTCAGAAGAATCGGCATAACGATCAGGGATGGGGGCCCAGACAAACATTGTGGCTTTTACCGGATCGATTTTCCAGCCGGCTTTGGCAAAATTGTCGACCAGAAATTCGGCGCGGCGTTTATATTCATCGCGCACAGAAGCCACGAAATCTCCTGACTGAGTCAGGGCTGCAATGGCTCCGGCATGAACTGGGCTAAAGCTCTGGAAATCGATTATATTCATCAGTTTGGAATACGGGGCAACCAGATCTGCATTGCCGACTAAAACAGCCATCCGCGCTCCGCCCATGGAATAGGATTTTGAAAATGAATTGAGTTCGACACCGATTTCCTTTGCCCCTGGATAGGACAGAAAACTGCGGCCAGGTTCACCATTGAAAATCAGTTCGCTGTAGGCGTTGTCATGAATGACCAGGATTTCATTTCGGGTCGCAAAATCAATCAGCTTTTCATAAAAGTCATCGCCGGCAACCGCTCCGGTTGGATTGGAAGGATAGGAAACCAGCATCAGTTTGGCTTTTTTGGCAATTTCCTCAGGAATTTCATCAAAATCAATCAGATAGTCGTTTTCCTTACGCATGGGCATAAAGTACGTTTCGGCTCCTGCCAGTAAAGGGGCAGTTCGATAGATAGGGTAACACGGATCGGGAATAAGCATCAGATCACCTGGATCCAGTAAGGCCATCGGCAGATGGCTTAACGCTTCCTGGGAACCCTTAAGCGGGAAGATTTCTTCTTCAGCCAGTTCGACGCCATAGCGTGTGGCATACCAGTCCTGGACGGCTTTTAAAATCGCACTGGAGGGCTGGAGGGTATATTGATAGTTTTCATCAACCAGAGCAGCTTTGGCGATCGCTTCTTTGACTTCATTGCAAGGAGGAATGTTGGAAGAACCAACGGAAAAGTCGATGACCTCTTGACCGGTTCGTCTGGTATAGGCGGTTTTGGAAGCGGCAAGGTCGGAAAAGGAAGGCGCGTGGATGTCATTGACGCGTTGAGCAGCATATTTCATAAAAGTTACCTGACTTTCTTAATTTGGGATGAATTCGAATTTTGAAAATTCTTAGGTATTATAATGCGAGTTTCTGAAAGAAATTGAAAACACTGCCTGCCTTTGCCAAACTCTATCGCTTTTTGGCAAGTTTACTCTCACTTTGTCTGCCTGCAAGATCAAGAAAACTGGATTCTGCCTGGATCCTGGATGAGTCTGGCTGATGACAGTCATGCCTTTATCCTTTTAAAAACAGAAAACAAACCAGTCTGAAATCCAGGCCGCTGTCGAAGGACAAGACGGTTCGGGCAAAACGGACATTGAAAGAAAGGGCATTGAAAAAGGAGAACCTACAGGTTCTCCACAATTTAAGCTTTAGGCAGCAGACCGATGACCAGAATCACCGCGATAATTACGGGCAGAACATATTTACAATAGGGATGCATCCATTCCGGGACTTTTAAGCCTTTGCCCATATTGGCTTCTTTCTTGAAATTGTCCCAGCCCCAGCCAAGTTTTGACGTACAGAACAGAACAAAAATCAAAGATCCGCCCGGCAGCAGAATATTGGAAACCAGGAAGTCTTCGCCATCGAGAATCGTACTGCCAGCTCCTAATGGCTGAATGGATGCCAGAAGGTTGAATCCAAGCGCGCAGGGCAGTGAGAGGACGAAAATCGCAATCGCATTGATCAGGCAGGCTTTCTTGCGGCTCCAGCCAAAGGAATCCATACAGGAAGCCAGGATGTTTTCAAAGACGGCAAGAACGGTTGAGAAGGCTGCAAAAGTCATAAACAGAAAGAACAGTGATCCCCACAAACGGCCTAAAGGCATCTGGTTAAAAACGTTAGGCAGGGTGATGAAGATCAGGCTTGGGCCGGAAGTAACATCCACTTTGAAGGCAAAGCAGGCCGGAATGATGATCAGACCCGCACAGATGGCGACCAGCGTATCAAGCAGGGAAATGTTGAGCGATTCTCCCAGTAAAGAGCGGTCCTTATCAATATAGGAACCGAAAATTGCCATAGCCCCAATTCCAAGCGACAGGGTAAAGAAGGCCTGATTCATCGCCGCGACAATAACATTGAATGGTCCGATTTCAAGGAATCGATTCCAGTCCGGAAGCAGGAAATACTTCAGGCCTTCACCAGCGCCTTCCAGAAATAAAGAGTTGCCGGCTAAAGCAACCATCAAAATCAGCAGCGCACTCATCATCACTTTGGTGATGCGCTCCAGACCATTCTGCAGACCGATGGCACAGATCGCAAAGCCCGCCACGACGACAATCGCCATATAGCCGACTTCACTAATCGGGTCGGCAAGAGTTCCCGCAAAATATGCAGCTACTCCATCTGGATTGAGTCCTTTAAAAGAACCCAGTAAAGTGTCGATAAAATATTTCAGCATCCAGCCGGCGACGGTCGTATAGAACATCATCAGCAGATAGTTGCCCGCAATCGCAAAAGGCGTATGCCAGTGCCAGCGCGAATGCGGTGGTTCCAGGGTTTTATAGATCGAAGCCGGACTTTTTTGCGCGGCCCGACCAATCGCAAATTCCATGGTCATAACCGGCAGGCCCAGAATGACCAGAAAGAACAGGTAAATCAGAATAAAGATGGCTCCACCATTCTGGCCGGCGACGTAAGGGAATTTCCACACGTTGCCAATTCCGATGGCACATCCCGCCGAAAGCAGAATGAATCCCAGCCGGGAGCCGAGTTTTTCTCGTTGCATAGAAGTAAAATCTCTTCCTTTCTAAGAAATCGACAGCCGACAGGATATCGATTGATATTCCAAGCAGACCAGGGCTATGCATCCCCGGTTTTCGCTTTGGTTCGAGTATACCGGTCTTTTTTCTTCAGCCGAAATGTACAGACGGACAAAACCCAAAAATAGCGTATTTCTTGGGAAAAATAAGGGGTATTTATAAAGAAAAAGGGATAGCGGACTGTAGCTGCTCATCCAGCAGAAAACAGAAGTCCAGGATCAAAACGATGAAAGGGAATGGCAGGACAAAAGCAGGATGACAGCTCTATCCATATTTGTGAGCGGATGACAAGGATTCAAGAGTATGAAAACCCGTTTTGGAAAGATAAGTTTTCAGGGAAACTGGTGCGATTCTTGTTTTTTGGCAGAAAATGATTAAACTGAACATAAATGCGAGGAACAGAAGGAGTACCTGGTCTGAGAAAACAAGAGAGTTTCCGGTTGGTGCAAGGAAACCAGACAGGACAGGGAAGGTAGTCTGGGAGCAGCGGCTTTGAATGGAGTAGAAGCTGACGCCGACGCAGCGTTATGCGAAGAGGTTTTCAGCAGTGGAAAAGAATCCACCCATCTTTTGTGGATACAAAGTTGTGTGGATCCAGAGTTCAGCTGACTGAAGCAATTTAGGTGGCACCGCGGGTTTTCTCGTCCTGAAGCAGGATGGAAAAACCCTTTTTTTGTTGGTCTGCCAGATTGTCTGACCTGTTTACACGAATCGATTCGTGCGTTGATCTCCCATCTTTGCGGGCAGCCATGGCCTGCAGCGCAATTACGATGTTCCAGAAGAATTTCAAATGTTGTTCATCGATGAATAGAAACTTGTCGATGATTTGAGTCTGGTTATTTGGATCTTGATCTGATCACCAGCCGAAATCTTGAATCTTCATGCATGGCCAGCCGGAACGACCGGCATCTAGAAAGGATTTTTATGAAAGAACTCTCCAAAAAGTATGATCATAACCTGGTGGAAACACCTGAGACGTATCAGAACTGGATTGACAAGGGCTATTTCACAGCTGGTGACAAATCCAAAGTTCCATTTACAATCGTCATTCCACCTCCAAACGTAACGGGAAAACTGCACCTGGGACATGCCTGGGACAATACTCTGCAGGATATTCTTTCCCGGTATAAACGTCTTCGCGGCTATGATGTCCTGTATCTGCCAGGCATGGACCATGCCGGTATTGCAACGCAGGCCAAAGTTGATGCCCGTCTGCAGTCGGAAGGCATTTCCCGCTATGATCTGGGTCGGGAAGGTTTCTTGAAACGGGCCTGGGAGTGGAAAGGCGAATACTCTGACTTTATCCGGAAGCAGTGGGCAACCATGGGTCTGTCTCTGGATTACACCCGTGAGCGTTTCACCCTGGATGAAGGCCTCAATAAAGCTGTAAACAAAGTTTTCTGCACGCTTTATAACGAAGGCCTGATTTATCAGGGTGAACGTATTATCAACTGGGACCCGCAGGCAAAAACGGCGCTGTCCAATATCGAAGTTATTTATAAAGAAATTCCAGGCAAGATGTATTACTTCAAATACATCGTTCAGGAAACAGGCAAGGAACTGGTCATCGCGACAACCCGTCCTGAAACCATGTTTGCCGACCAGGCCATCTTTGTTCACCCAGATGATGAACGCTATAAAGATATCGTGGGTCTGCATGCGATCAACCCGGCCAATGGCGAAGCTCTGCCAATCATGGCTGACTCCTATATCGACATGGACTTCGGTACAGCCGTTATGAAATGTACACCAGCCCATGACCCCAACGACTTTGAACTGGCTAAAAAATATGGCCTGAAAATGCCAATCTGTATGAACCCGGATGGCACAATGAACGAAATGGCTCACAAATATGAAGGCATGGATCGTTTCGAATGCCGTGAAGCTTTAGTCAAAGACTTCGAAGCAGCCGGTGTTGTTGACCACATTGAAGAACACCCACATAACGTCGGTCACTCTGAACGCACTGGCGTTATTGCGGAACCATATCTTTCCAAACAGTGGTTTGTCCGCATGAAACCGCTGGCCCAGGCTGTTCTGGATGCTCAGAAAACCGATGAGCACATCGCCTTCATTCCGCCGCGCTTTGAGCATACATTTAACCAGTGGCTGGAAAACATTGAAGACTGGTGCATTTCCCGTCAGTTATGGTGGGGGCATCGGATTCCGGCATGGTTCCACAAAGAAACCGGTGAAATCTATGTTGGCGAAACCGCTCCAGACGATATCGAAAACTGGGTTCAGGATGAAGACGTTCTGGATACCTGGTTCTCTTCCGCCCTGTGGCCATTCTCGACACTGGGCTGGCCGGAAATCACGGACGACTACAAACGTTACTATCCAACTGATGTAATGGTTACCGGCTATGACATCATCTTCTTCTGGGTAGCCCGTATGGCTTTCCAGGGCCGTCATATGACCAATAACCGCCCATTCAAGGAAGTTCTGATCCATGGTCTGATCCGTGACTCTCAGGGCCGCAAAATGTCCAAATCTCTGGGCAATGGTGTCGATCCAATCGATGTCATCCATAACAAAGGGGCTGACGCGCTGCGTTTCTTCTTAACCACCAACTCTGCACCAGGTATGGACTTACGTTTTGATGAAACAAAGCTGGATTCCAGCTGGAACTTTATCAACAAGATCTGGAACGCAGCCCGCTACGTTCAGATGCAGATGGAAGAAAACCACACCTATACACCAGACTTCACAAAACTGTCTGAAGCAGACATGTGGATTTTAAGCCGTCTGGATGAAACGATTAAAAACGTAACCAAGAATCTTGACCGCTATGAACTGGCGATGGTCGGAAACGAACTGTACAGCTTCGTCTGGGATGATTTCTGCTCCTGGTATATCGAGCTGTCCAAAGCGGCTCTGAACTCTTCCAACGAAGAAGTTCGTTCCAATACGATTGCGGTTCTGGTTTACGTTCTGAAAGCCATCCTGATTCTGCTTTCCCCATTCATGCCATTCGTCACTGAGCATATCTACACTGCTCTGAACCTTGGCAAAGAAAGCATCAACCTGGAAGACTGGCCAGAAGTTCCAGAATTCGAAGTATCCGAAAAAGCCGTTGCCGATATGAACCTGATCTTACGCGGCATCGAAACTGTCCGTGAAATCAAAACTCAGTATGGTCTCAAACCAAAAGAAGAGATCAACATTCTGTTAACGGACAACGAAGGCAATCCTTACGCGTTAAGCGAAGAAGGCAAAGCTCTGCTGGAAGGTATGGCAAAAATCGTTCTGGTTGATGCTCTCGAAAGCGAAGATCTGCTCGTTCGTGACGTAGAAGGCTTCAAGCTCAATGCGGCCATGGCCGATCTGGTTGACGTAGACGCAGAAATTGCCAAACTCGAAAAAGAGATCGCCCATCTTGAAAAAGAAGTTGCCCGTGGTGAAAAGATGCTGTCCAATCCAGGATTTGTCAACAAAGCACCACAGGCCAAGATCGATCAGGAAAACGCAAAACTTGAAAAGAATAGAGCCTTAAAAGAACAGACTGAAGCCTCCCTGGCTCAAATGAAAGCCCGTAAGGCCTAATCCTGATCCTGGCAAAGTAAAACAATCGATCAATTCAAATAACGAAGCCGCAGGCACAGATCTTCCTCAGTGAAGAGACTAGGCCTGCGGCTTTTGTTTGCCGAAAGAAAAGGATCATAGCCCGCTTCCCGGTCGAAAATGGAGAAATGATTGTTTTCGGATTAGAATTCTTCTATGGTTTGAAACGGATGAGTGGTGGAAAAGAATGAGCAACGAAGAATCTCATCAGTCCCAGATCATTCAAGCCATCAAGAAGGAGGAGATCGTATGGAAGAAAGCAGAAAGAAAAATGAGAATCAAGCCCTGGATACAACCGATCAATTCGAAGGAAGCAGACCCATCCTGCGCCAGAAAAAGGCCGCGTTGATCAATGATCTGTCAGGACTGGGACGCTGTTCTTTGAGCGTACAGCTGCCTGTGCTTTCGGTTATGCAGATTGAATGTCTGCTCTTGCCAACCTGTGTGCTTTCCAACCATACCGGCTATCCTTCTTTTTATCTGCGTGATCTGACGGAAGATTTAGATCCGATGATGGCGGAGTGGAAAAAGCAGAATGTGGAAGTGGATGCGATTGTGACCGGGTTTCTGTCCAGTGAAAAGCAGATTCATCACGTTCTGCATTTTCTCGATCTGTTCCAGAAACCGCAGACCCTGGTTGTTGTCGATCCGGTGATGGGGGATCATGGAAAGGCGTATCCGACGATCACTCCAGCGCTGCAAAAAGCCATGCGCACCCTGACAGATCGGGCCGATGTTTTGCTTCCAAACTTAACCGAAGCCTGCCTGCTGACGGATACGGAATGGAAAGAGCAGTTTTCACGGATTGAAATTGAAGCCATGGCAGTCCGCCTGACAGAAATGGGGGCCCGAAAGGTTGTCATTTCCGGCATTGAAGAAGGCGACAAGATCTGTGACTGCACCCTGGAAAAGGGAAGGCAGGTTCATTGGATTGAATCCCAAAAGAGTGCTCAGATGCGATCAGGCACCGGCGATCTGTTCTGTGCAGTTCTGACTGGCGCCCTGCTTCATGATCAGTCTCTCGAACAGGCAGCCAGAATGGCTGGTGATTTTGTCCGGAAGGCTTTGGATGTGACGGAAAAGCTGAATGTTCCGGATGAAGAGGGAACGGCTTTTGAGATGGTCCTTTGCGATCTATGCCCCCAATGTGAGGCAAAGTAAGGAAAATTGAGAAGCTTTTTGAGGTTCAAGGCCCATACCCCATAAAAGGGGACGTATAATTCAGTCATGCAATCGTATATTCTTGATGCGCGAACGATCGATCCCAAACAGGATCCTGCCGATTTTCTGTGCCGGTTTTACAGTCTGCCTGCAATGAGTATGCCCGAACTGAAACGGTATCTCTATGCCGATCCAGATGTAAGAGTTACAGAAGTCTTCAACTGGCCGGTTGAAGGGGCCAGCTGGAAAGCCATTGCCAGTGCGCTGGAAATCATTCAGCAGCACTCCGCTACGTTTTATGTCATCTGGGGACCTGAAACTCGCAATGCGATCGAACTGGATGAAAAACGACTCGAAAAAGAAGGAAAGCCTGTTTTGCAATCGACCACAAGCACCTGTCCAGAAGAAGACAGATAATTTTCAATCGATGTTTTTGCGCCGCAAGGCCTGTTGATCCTGTTGATATGGATCACGGACCTGGCGGCGCATTTTTTTGACTGGAAGAGGATTTCTAATCACTTAGTCTTTTCATTTAGTCTTTCAACCTTTCAATCGGGCAAAAAGAAAAAGCCTCGAAAGGCTTTTAGGACGGGTTTGATTAGCGGACAAAATGAAGACGATCGATAGATTCAGGATTGAGAAGTCGTCTTGCGGTTTCAATGGAGTTCTTATAGTCGTCGATCTGTGGCAGATGATGCGTATCCAGACCATAAATCGCATTCACACCATATTCAGCAGCAATCTTCCAGAAATCAGCACATGGATACGTGACCTTGTCGATAATGCCCTGATTGAGTTTGTAGGGTGGAAGCAGGTTGACTTCCAGAGGGATGCCCGTGTGTAAAGAGGCTTCGCAGATCCGGCGGGCTGCTTTTTCCTGCGCGGGACCGAAAGTTGTGCGGTTGAGCATATAGTAGTCAGGATGCGCGACCAGTTTAACCAGGCCTTTTTCCATGGCTGTGACGACCATATCGGCATAGCGTTCGACGTCTTCATCGTTTAATTCTTCACTGCCCATGACGACCAGGGTTCCGTCGGGACGACGAATGAAATGCTGGCCAAGAATCATCAGATCAAGACGATTAGAAATGGAAGTATAGAACGGTTTCAGTTCAGGCAGGTATTCAACTTCCAGACCGGTTTTGATGTCGATCTGATCTTTGTATCTGGCTTTAAGAGTTTCAATGCTGGTCAGATAGTCTTCAAGCTGGCCGTAATCCATCCGGATGTTTTTACGGGGATCGATCACAGGATTTTGAGGAGTATGGTCGGTAAAGGCCAGTGTCTTAAATCCATTTTTGATATAGGCTTTGACGAATTCTTCATCGTCAACCATTTCAGCGTGTTTGCACCGCCAGGTATGAGAATGGAAATTGTAGTCCATTGAATTGTTCATGAAAATATCTCTCGCTTTCCAGAATATTGAAGGGAAACGGATCTTGTTCAAAAAAGGGATCCGTGGATCAGATGTCATTATAACAGGCTGCAAGGAAGGAAAATGCCGGAAACTTGTCCGTTGGATTTTGAGGACTTTCCTGTTCGGAATTGGTCTCTTTTCTCCTGAATACAAGGCGTTTCAGGATTTGGGCCGATTGGAAAAAGAATGGCGGCTCCTCCTGTAAAAAAAGCCCCATCCCGTCTGGGATGAGGCTTGATGTTCATGGCGTTGATTGAGAGAAAATCACAGAGTTCTTGCGATGCATTGATCGCAGTTTCTCAGCGATCGAACGGAGACTGAACGGGATTAGTTTTCTTCTTTGGCAGAAGCGGACATCTTTTCGCGGTACAGTGCGCGGCGATCCTGAGCAGTCAGACCTTTTTTACGCAGACGGATGGTTTCAGGAGTAACTTCAACCAGTTCGTCATCGTTAATCCATTCCAGAGCCTCTTCCAGAGAGAAGACGCGTGGTGGAGTCAGAAGCATAGCTTCATCACGACCGGAAGAACGGATGGCGGTCAGTTTCTTGTTTTTGAGCGGGTTCACGTCCATATCGATGTTGCGGGCAGATTCACCGATGATCATGCCTTCGTAAACTTCAGTCTGCGGAGAAATGAACAGGGAACCACGTTCCTGCAGGTTCCATAAGGCGTAAGTCATGGCCGTACCTGTTTCGGTAGAAATCATGGCACCTAACATACGCTGAGGAATTTCACCTGTGTATGGAGTATAGCCGGAAACACGGCGTAATAATGTACCTTCACCATGAGTGTCGTTGATGAATTCGTTACGGAAACCAAGCAGACCACGGGTTGGAGCGGTGTAAGTCAGTTTTACGTAGCCGTTTTCTTCATCCATGTTGACCATGGTGCCTTTACGTAAAGTCAGCTTGTTGATGATCGTACCGGAATACTGTTCTGGGGCGATACATACAACTTCTTCGACTGGTTCAACTTTCTGGCCGTTTTCATCGCGGTGCAGGATAACTTCTGGTTTGGAGATCGCCAGTTCGTAGCCCTCACGACGCATGTTTTCGATCAGAATGGAAATATGCAATTCACCACGTCCGGAGACTTTGAAGCAGTCTGCACTTTCAGTTGGTTCTACTTTCAGACCAACGTTAACTTCCAGTTCTTTTTCCAGACGTTCTTTGATGTTACGGCTGGTGACGTACTTGCCGGAACGGCCCGCAAATGGGGATTTGTTGACATGGAAGTTCATCGACAGCGTCGGTTCTTCAATTGGGATATGTGGCAGAGCTTCAACATGTTCTGGATCACAGATCGTATCCCCAATCGAAACATCTGGCATACCCGCAATGACGACGATATCGCCGCTGTGGGCTTCTTTCACTGGTGTACGGGAAAGTCCTTTGTAGACAAACAGGTTGGAGATGGTTTCTTTTTTGGTTGTGCCATCATTGTTGGTGCGAACATAGGTGTCGCCTTTGCGCAGAACACCACGTTTGATACGGCCGATACCCAGACGACCGATATAGTCATCATAAGCCAGGGCAGAAACCTGCATCTGAGCTGGTTCATCATCCAGATCAGGATATGGGCTGGTGCGGTCGAGAATGGTCTCGAATAATGGCTCGATATTATCGGATGGAGTATCGAGATCGTACTGAACGATACCTTCACGGGCGATACCATACAGGATCGGGAAATCCAGCTGCTCATCGGTGGCGTTCAGATCCAGGAACAGATCGTAAACTTCATCGACGACTTCCTGAGCACGCTGATCTTTCTTATCGATCTTGTTGATCAGCAGGATTGGTTTCAGACCAATTTCAAGAGCCTTGGACAGAACAAAACGAGTCTGAGGCATTGGGCCTTCACTGGCATCAACCAGCAGAATAACGGTATCGACGGTACCCATGATCCGTTCAACTTCACTGGAGAAGTCGGCGTGACCCGGAGTATCGACGATATTAATTTTTACGCCATCATGGATGACGGAACAGTTCTTGGAATAAATCGTGATTCCACGTTCTCGTTCAAGATCGTTGGAATCCATGACGCAGTCAACGACTTCTTCGTTGTCACGGAAGACATCACTCTGTCTTAAAAAAGCGTCGACCAGAGTACTCTTACCGGCATCAACGTGGGCGATTACTGCGATATTGATAATCTTTTCTTTATCTGACATTGGAACCTCATTTCATAGAAAGTCAAGGGAATTATAGTCTTGACTTCGGTCAAATTCAAACTGCTAAACACGACAAATCAAGGACGATTCCTTTCTGTTACACAGATGGGATTTTTTTTGGCTAAAAAATGTGACAAAATAGGAAAGATTTTGAGAAAGGAAATGGTTTGTTTATGGAAGGACGATACTTTAAAGAATATTCCCACTACCTCAACCGGGATATGGAATTTAAAATGTATGGCCATGATGGCATTCTGTGCCTGATCGTTCCCTGTCAGGATGGCCGTTTTTATGAATGGGAAGATCGCCACATGTTTGAGTTAATGAGCGATCTGATTGATGAAGGCCGAATTCAGTTTGTAACGGTCGATACCATTGATAAAGAAACGTGGTCAAGTCATGGACCAAGTGACTGGCGCATGGCCCAGCAGGAGAACTGGGTGAATTATGTGATGAATGAACTGATTCCATCCGCTCTTGCCAAGGCTGGTCAAAGTGAAGATGCTCCAATGATGGTCATGGGAGCCAGTATGGGCGCTACGCATGCGGTCAATTTCTTCCTGCGCTTCCCGGATCGTTTTACCAAACTGCTGGCCATGTCGGGTGTTTATGACATGTCGGCCTATATTTACGATAATAACTTCGATGGCAACTTCTACCAGAACAGTCCGCTGGCTTATCTGCCAAATATGGATCCGAATCACCCATATATTCAGAAATACAACAACAACGATGCCCGTATCGTCGTTGGGTTAGGTGCCTGGGAAAACGAAACCCTCAGAGACCTGCGCCGTATGGCAGATCTGTTTTATGCAAAGGGAATTCAGATCCCAACTTACTTCTGGAGTGAAGATACCCCGCATGACTGGCCAAGCTGGGAAAAGCAGGTTATGACTTATCTTCCAGAGATGGTTTAGCCACAGTTTTCAGGCTCTTAAAACTGTCATCCGGTTCTGGCCAATATCATGGAAGATCAAAGACCAGAATCAGACAGCTTTTTCAATACAGAAAAGACACAGATTTTTTCTGATCCTCAACCAAAATTTTCAGCATCAAAACAGCCATGGAGCCCTCAAACTCCATGGCTGTTTTTTTACGTAAGAATTTTTGTGGAAAATTAAAAGAACCAGAGGTGAGCACTTTCAAATGGACTTGAACAGACACCAGATTGATTTCCTGGCTTTTGCAGGGCAGAGAAATGCACTCATATTCCTTGTTCCTTGATTTCTTGTTCCTTGGCTGCTTCATTCTCCAGGTTTCTGTCTTCATCAGACTCGATCTCCAGCATTTGCAGGGTGTCCTCCGGGTGGTCGAAATCTCTCCGACCAAGTTCGAAGATTTCATGCTTTGCTGCTGGATTAAGGCCTGGACAACTGCTCGGAAATCGCTTTTGAACTTTTCAACGGTGCTTTCCGGCAGCCAGGCAAGGTCAAATCGATTGATGCGAAAGTCGTTGACAAAGCGGTCGATTTTGGGATCGGGATTGAGCAGTTCTTTGAGGGTGGAGGGAGCGGTGGATCGATTGGCGGTTCTGAAGTCCAGGACCAATGGAACGATCGGACGCATCAGCTCGTCGCTCTCGAGTTGGCTGGCTTTGTCGACATAGTCGTCCATACGATAGGCAAGGGTACCCCATCCAAATTGCTATGCAGTTTGGGTGGGGAGGAATTGCCGAATTGCTGTTTCTTGAATGTATCCTTTTGCTCGTTCTACGAGAACCAGCTTTTTCATGGATGCTCCATCTTTTATTTTTTGTCCCCAGAAGGTTTTGAGTGTAAAAGCGCCTCTTACCCGGCGCCCAGTAATGAAACACTGCTGCCCCTGGTACAGGACTTTATCAAAAAGGCAGAAGCCGCCAACCAGATGTGGAG
>CAJTLE010000079.1 GCA_910577085.1 uncultured Allobaculum sp.
CGGGGCTTAGATAAGGATCTTGTATCTTAACCCTTCTCCCGCCGGCTAATGCCGAACACTGTTCGCAGACAGGGATGTAACCGTTTTATCCTATCAGGGATAAAACAACCTCATTTAACGAAGGGTCTCATCCTTGCCCGGATAAAACTTGTCAAGCGATGGTTTATCCCTCTTCTTTTGTTCCGCAAAAAAATCAGGCATAAGAATAGGGAAGGCAAAGCCTCATTGTTATATTAAGAGTACGAAGAGGAGGCCTTACTTATGGCTGATGATTTCAAAAAATTTGAAGACAAAATTCTGAGCGACGAAATCCGTCACGATGAAGATGTAATTGATCGCAAACGCAGCGACCTCAAAGAACATGAACTGGAATTAAGCGAAGACAAATCCAAAATGATGAAAGATCTTCGCAAAGAAGAGATCAAACACGACGAAAAAGTCATTGATCGCAAAGAAAAAGACGCTGCTGATCACGAAGCTAAGCTGAAAGCAAACGAAGAAGCTATCACTGGCAAGCACTAAAAGCAATTTACAGCCGCTGGAATCAGCGGCTTTTTCTTTTGTCAGATTTTTTAAAATAGTCGGATATTCTGAAAGTTTCTGTAAATTCCTTTGAAAATTCTTGAAATTGAAGGATTCAATTTTTAGTCCCAGTCGGAATTGTGTAGAATATGGGCATTATTTCAAAGGAGATTGATTATGAAAAGCTATAAGATGTCCGCTGCAGTACTGGGTGCAGCGATGCTCTTTGCGGGCTGTTCTTCAAGTTCAGCATCCACATCCAGCAGCACAACTTCCAGTACAGCTTCTTCCACGGCTTCAAGCGTGGCAGCCAGTGAAACCACTGGCGGTGGAAGCGATGTAAAGATCGGTATTCTTCAGTACGTAGAACACCCTGCTCTTGATAATGCGACAAAAGGATTTGAAGATTATCTCAAAGACAATGGTTATGCCGATGCATCCATTGATTTCAAATCTGCTCAGGGTGAAGTGGCCAACTGTACTTCTATTGCTCAGAAATTTGTCAATGACAACGTGAACCTGATCTTTGCGGTTGCAACGCCTGCTGCTCAGGCTGCTGCAAACGAAACCAAAGACATTCCAATCGTTCTGTCCGCAGTAACTGACCCTGCTGATTCCGGCCTGGTAAAAAGCAACGAAAAACCAGAAGTCAACGTAACTGGTTCTTCCGACCTGAACCCAATCGAAGCCCAGTTTGATCTGCTCCAGGAAATCCTGCCAGATGCCAAGACTGTTGGTCTGTTATTCTGCAACGCAGAAAGCAACTCTGTTTTCCAGATTAACCTTGCAAAAGAAGAATGCGAAAAACGCGGCCTTGAATATGTAGAATCCAGCGTAACTGACTCCAACCAGATTCAGCAGGTTGTTGAATCCCTGAACGGAAAAGTAGACGCTATTTATGTTCCAACTGACAACCTGATGGCTGAATCCATGGCAACTGTTTCCCAGACTGCCAGCCAGTATGGCATTCCATGCATCGTTGGCGAAGAAGGAATGGTTGAAAACGGTGGCCTTGCTACTTATGGTATCGACTACTACAAACTCGGCCAGTTAGCCGGCGCTCAGGCTGTTTCCATCCTCAATGGCGACAGCAAGCCAGAAGATATGGCGATCGAATATCTGGCAACTGATGAATGCACGCTGACTGTAAACAAGAAAGCTGCTGAAAAACTGAATATTGAACTGCCACAGTCTGTTCTGGACCGTGCAGTTGACGTAGAAGAGGAAGACTAATGTCTATCCTCTTTTCTTTGGAAGGGGCCATTGGTCAGGGCATTCTCTGGGGAATCATGGCTCTTGGTGTTTACATTACCTTCCGACTGCTGGATTTCGCCGATCTGACGGTTGATGGATCGTTTGCGACCGGTGGTGCTGTAGCAGCCGTCATGGTTATGGCGGGTGTCAATCCTTACCTGGCAGTGTTAGTTGCCATGCTGACCGGCTTTGCGGCTGGAGCAGTCACTGGCTTTTTCAATACTGTCTGCAAGATTCCCCCTATTCTGGCTGGTATCTTAAGCCAGATCGGACTGTACTCGATCAACCTGATGATCATGGGCCAGTCCAACATCCCAATGTTAAACATGTCCAACATGTTCTCGGATCTTGCCGAGAAAATTCCGGCCCTTGGCTGGATCACTCCACAGAACCTTTCTGTCATCTGCATTGGTACGCTCTTTGTGGTCGCAACCATTGCACTGCTGTACTGGTTCTTTGGAACGGAACTTGGTTCTGCGATTCGTGCTACGGGTAACAACCAGAATATGGTTCGTGCCAATGGTGTATCTACCAACTGGACAACCATTGCTGCCTTAATGCTTTCCAACGGTCTGATCGCTCTTTCTGGCGGTCTTGTTGCCCAGCAGCAGGGCTATGCCGATGTCAAAATGGGAATTGGTGCCATCGTTATGGCGCTCGCTTCCATTGTTATTGGTGAAACAATCTTCGGACGCAAGGGTGGATTTGCCCGTCGTCTGATCTCGATCGTTGTCGGATCGATTATTTACCGTATTATTGTTTCGATCGTTTTACAGTTAGGTCTCGACCCAAACAACCTGAAACTGTTTACCGCCCTGCTGGTAGCGGCCGCTCTGAGTATTCCAGTTGTTCTGGAAAGCCGCGCGCAGAAGGCAAACTACAAACGGCTGACTGAAGCGGTTGAAAGTGTGGAGGATAAATTCTAATGCTTGAAATCAAGAACATTTCCAAAACCTTCAACCCCGGTACGGTTACCGAAAAGAAGGCGATCAACAACCTGAATCTCAAAATCAACGATGGTGATTTCATCACCGTAATCGGTGGCAACGGGGCTGGTAAATCCACGATGCTGAACCTCATCGCCGGTGTGTTTCCACCGGATGGCGGACGCATTCTGCTCGATGGCAAAGACATCACCCTGCTGCCGGAATACAAACGGGCTGCCTATATCGGCCGTGTATTCCAGGACCCATTAATGGGAACGGCAGCGGATATGGAAATCGGCGAAAACCTCGCGTTTGCGGCTCGACGCGGCAAACGCCGCACCCTGAAATGGGGAATTGGCAAGGACGAACAGGAGCAGTTCAAAACCAGCCTGGCTACATTAGGTCTGGGTCTGGAAGAGCGCATGTCCAACAAAGTCGGCCTGCTTTCCGGTGGTCAGCGTCAGGCTCTGACTTTGTTGATGGCTTCCTTACAGAAACCAGAACTGCTGCTGCTCGATGAGCACACGGCTGCGCTTGACCCGTTAACAGCCAAAAAAGTTCTGGATCTGACGGAAGAAATTGTCTCCAAAGACAATCTGACCACGCTGATGATCACTCACAACATGAAAGACGCCATCCGAATTGGCAACCGTCTGATCATGATGAATAATGGTCAGATCATCTTCGATGTCTGCGGAGAAGAAAAAGCCAAACTCACTGTTGAAGACCTGCACCGCAAGTTTAAAGAAAACGCCGGTGAAGAATTCGCAGATGACCGTGCTGTTCTTGTCTAAGACCGAACAGAAGAAACATTGATTCCAAAACAAAATCTGCTGGAGAATCCCTCCAGCATTTTTTATTGCCCAAATGAAGGCAGCATCCTGCGGGTTACGGGAAAAAAGAAAAGAAAGAAGGCCGAGAAGACAGGGTTCGGACTGACAGAAGAGAAAAAGTCGATCAGATCCAGAAAAGAAGACCGGATCGAAGAAAAGCAGGGGATCAGCAGCAGACTCATCGGGAGTCTCAGCATTGATTTTGATCAGATTCAGCAGCAGGTTAAACATAAAATGAAGTTTAAAAATGTACGCGAATGTTAATAAACACATCTGGACAGGAAATAGAGACTGTTTTGAAACAAATCTGAATCACTTGATGTGAGCATCCAAAATAGATAGAAAATGTGGAAAATATTCCAACTGAATTCTGGACAGTCCGTTTTAAAATTCACGCAGGACGGTAACTTCGGGATATTTACAAACAAGAATTTCCCGGTGAAATCAGGTCAGGAATTTAAAAATTGATGTTTTTGGAAACAAATTTATTTTATGAAAGCGGAAGAAAAAAGTGAAATTGACGTATAAAACCCATTTACTGTCAGAATTTAAGGTTTGTGAATGATCGTGAAATCGATCACAATGACAATTTTTGTTGACAGCGGTTTCGAGGGAAAAGAAGAGAGAGTGTGGCTCAATGTTCCGAAAGATAAGGCGGATGGCAATTCACAGGGATGAGATGATGAAAAGTAGAAAGCCCAGAAAAGATAAAAAGATAATCAAGGAAAAACTGCAAAGGGCTTACAAACCCAACAAGAATGATTAATACTTCGTTTTCTAAAATCAAACGTTGGAAATGACAGCTCGAGACTAAATTTCCAAAATCGCCGAGGAGAGTACAAAGAGATAGAAGTGAAGTGCTATAATCATGCTGAAATTAAGTTTCAGGAGGAAATCTATGGAAAACAACAATATGCTCGCCATGATTCTGGCTGGCGGGCGTGGCACACGTTTGTACGACCTGACAAACAAAACTGCCAAACCTGCTGTTTATTTCGGTGGTAAATATCGAATTATCGACTTCCCTCTCAGTAACTGTGCCAACTCCAACATTAACGTTGTTGGTGTTCTGACACAGTATGAACCAGTTCAGCTGAACGCTTACGCTGGAGCTGGTCAGCGCTGGGGTCTCGACACTCGTGGAAGCGGTGTCTATGTATTACCACCAAGTGAAAAAGACGGCACTAAATTCGGTGTCTATCAGGGAACCGCTGATGCAATCTACCAGAATATCGATTTCATCGACGAGTTCAAACCTAACTACGTATTAATTCTTTCCGGTGACCACATCTATAAGATGGACTACGACAAAATGCTCGCTGACCATCGCAATAACGATGCTGACCTCACAGTTGCAGTCCGCCCTGTACCATGGGAAGAAGCTCCCCGCTTTGGAATTATGAATACGGACATGAACAACCGTATCCTCGAATTCCAGGAAAAACCTGCAGAACCAAAATCTAACCTTGCTTCAATGGGTATTTATATCTTCGACTGGCCTCTGCTCAGACAGTGCCTGATCGATGATGCGAAAGATGAAAACTCCGAACACGACTTCGGTAAAAACATCATCCCAACACTGCTCAACGAAAAGAAACGCTTATTCGCATATAACTTCAACGGCTACTGGAAAGACGTTGGAACAATCGATTCCCTGTGGGAAGCGAACATGGACCTGATTTTCCATAATGATCAGTTAGATCTGGGCGACAAAGAATGGAAAATCTACACCGCTGATATTCCTGTACTTCCACAGTACGTATCTAGAACTGGTAAAGTTGAACAC
This sequence comes from uncultured Allobaculum sp., assembly GCA_910577085.1. Lineage (GTDB taxonomy): Bacteria > Bacillota_I > Bacilli_A > Erysipelotrichales > Erysipelotrichaceae > Allobaculum. The sequence goes on from CAJTLE010000079.1 coordinate 5,322, forward strand.
TGCTACATCAACCAGGGTGCAGTGATCCGCGGCCACGTAAAAGACTCCGTTCTGTTTAACGGTGTAACTGTTGATGAAGGCGCTGACGTTCAGGCTTCCGTCCTGATGCCAGGTGCTGTCATCGAAAAAGGCGCTAAAGTTTATCGTGCCATCATCGCTGAAAACGTAGTGATCGGCGCTGGTGCTGTTGTAGGTGACAAAGATTCGACTAAGATCGAACTGGTTGCCGCTGACGTGAAAGGAGAAGAGTAAGATGACAAACGCACTTGGAATTATTTCCTTTACCAGTCCAGCTATCTTCGTTAAAGGAATTTCTAACTACCGTCCTGTTGCTGCATTCTCCTATGTAGGACGTTATCGCTTAGTCGATATCCCAATTTCCAACATGACAAACTCTGGAATTCAGAACATCCAGGTTTACACAAACGGAAACCCAAAAGTCCTCTTTGATCATATCGGCAGTGCAAGACACTATAACATCAACAACAAACACGGCCACATCGGAATCATTCCTGTAATGGCTGATGGTTTCAGTTCTGAATTCATTTCTGATATGGAAGCTTACTGGACAAACATTGACGAAATCGAAGACAACGTTCATGACTATGTAGTCATCGCTCCAGTGAACTGGATCTACAAAGCAAACTTCACTGACCTGATTCAGACTCACATTGACTCCAAAGCTGACGTCTCGATGCTTTATTCGCATTACGATGAAACCAACAAACCAGCTAACCTGCTCAATGCGACTCTGATCGTCAGCGGTGAAAAAGGTGAATTCAAAGGCGTTAAACGCTATATCGGCGGACCAGCGACTCTGGATGTTTCCTTAGACACTTACATCATGTCTAAAGACAAATTTGTTGAACTCGTTAAAGCTGCTCACGACTATTCCCCAATGTTCTGGATGACAGACATGCTGAATACTCTGGCTGCTGAAAACAAAATCAAAGTCAACAAAATCCTGTACTCTCACCCAGTATTCCCAATCCTGGATCTGAAGAGCTACTACAACTCCAACATGGAAATGCTGAAAGAACGCAACATGGCATTCTTCAACGATCCAAACTGGCCAATCTACACTCGTACCAATGACTCTTCTCCAACCATCTACCTCGGAAACGGAACTGCAGAATGCGCTCTGATCTCCAACGGATGCGAAATCAGCGGTACAGTTACTGAATCTATCCTTGGCCGTGGCGTTAAAGTCGGCAATGGTGCAATCGTTTCGAACTGCCTGATCCTGCCAGGTGCAGAAATCGGCGACAACGTAATGCTTACCAACGTAATCGTTGATAAAGACGCTAAAGTCATCCACAAACAGGAAATCACTTCCTACGATGACAATCCTCTCTACATCGGCAGAAGGGAGACTATCTAATGGCATCCATCCTGATGGCTGCAGCGGAAGGCCTTCCATTCGTTAAGACCGGTGGTCTGGCTGACGTAATCGGTTCACTGCCTCAGGCTCTCGCTGAACTCGGCCACGAAGTAAAAGTTGTCATGCCGATGTACAAAAAGATTGCGGAAAAGAACTTCCACGATCTGACATGGTGTGCCAGCTATACCGTAAACATTAACTACCGTGAAGTTCCTGTCACGATTTATTCACAGACTATTGGCAAAGTTGCTTACTTCTTTGTTCAGCATCAGGGATATTTTGAAAGAGATTCTCTGTATGGCTATCTGGACGATGGTGAACGCTTTGCTTACTTCCAGAAGGCTGTCATTGAGATGCTCAACCAGCTCAATTACTGGCCAAACATCATCCATTGCCATGACTGGCAGACAGGTATGATTCCTTGCATGGTTAAGGAAACTCACAACAGTGATTCCCGCTATTCTTCCATCAAGTTCGTTTACACGATTCATAACCTGCTGTTCCAGGGTAACTTCGGTCCTGAAATGACTGATTCCTGCCTTGGTCTGCCTTACTACCTGCTTGACAATGGCAACATCCGTTTCGACGGTGGTGTTTCCTTCATGAAGTCTGGTATCCTGTATGCCGATAAGATTACTGCTGTTTCTCCAACTTATTCTCAGGAAATCCTGACACCTCAGTATGGCGAACATATGGAAGGTGTTCTGAATATGCGTCGTTATGACCTTTGGGGAATCGTAAACGGTATCGATATCAGCAACTGGAACCCAAATACCGATCCAGCTTTACCTCATCACTACAACAAGATCACAATGTCCCGCGGCAAGGCAGCAGACAAAGCTGCTTTACAGCGTGAACTCGGTCTGGAAGTCAATCCAAACGTAATGTTAGTCGGCGTTGTTTCCCGTCTGACTTACCAGAAAGGCTTCTACCTGATGCTTGAAAAGTATCAGCAGCTGTGTGATGCTCCAATCCAGCTTGCAATTCTGGGAACTGGCGAACCAGCCATCCAGAATGCATTCCGCGATATGGAAAACCAGCACAAAGGCAAGATCTGCTTCTATCAGGGATACAACGAAGATCTCGCTCACCGCATCTATGCCGGAAGTGACTTATTCTTAATGCCATCTCTGTTCGAACCATGCGGTCTGTCTCAGTTATGCTCTCTGCGTTACGGAACTCTGCCACTCGTTCGTGAAACAGGTGGTCTGAAAGATACCGTAACTCCATACAACGAATTCGATAAATCCGGTGATGGATTCTCATTCGCCAACTACTCTTCTGACGAAATGATGAATACCCTCAACAATGCGATTAACGTTTACTACAACCGTCCAGAAGACTGGAAGATCTTGCAGATGAATGCTATGAACAAAGACGTTTCCTGGCAGAACTCTGCTCAGATCTACAACCGGATGTACGAAACTCTGATGTAAGTTTTACTTTTTCTTCGAAAAAACGACTTATTTCATTCCATAGACCAGGCAAAAGGCCTGACTGCTGCCACAATTTTGATCAGCCTCTGACCAGAACAGGGACTGCCAAAATGGATCCAAGACCAAATGAAGCAGAATAAGCCATGATGAATTTTAAAAATCGAGGGGGTTATCCTGATGAGTAAACGTCGAAAGAAAGTTGCAGTCAGCGCCTGTCTGCTTGGCTGTCCCTGCCGTTACGATGGCAAAAGCATGACCAGTCCCAAGATTCTTGAGCTTCTCAAGGACTGCACCCTGGTTCCGGTCTGTCCGGAGGTTATGGGTGGGCTTGCTACTCCCCGAGCGCCAATTGAAATTGTAAAGGGCAGAGCAGTCAATAAAAACAACGAAGATGTCACCGCCGCTTTTGATCAAGGCTCTCAGATCGCCTTGGATCTTGTCCTGGAAGAAGGCTGTGATGCTGCGGTACTGATGCAGCGATCCCCAAGCTGCGGATGCGGAAAAATTTATGATGGCACGTTTGACGGTCATCTGATTGAAGGAGACGGCTGGTTTACCCGCCTGCTCAAAGAAAAGGGGATTCCAACCATAGCTTCGGATAAGTTCAATGAAGAAGGACTATCATCTTTAAAAGATGATCATTTGAATTGACCTGACCAATATGGTGTGTAAGACCTTACTTATTTCAATAATCCGCGCCGCTTGTAGTTGTAAAAAAATGAGAATGCTCTAAAATTAACATGTAAAGATTCAGGAGGAAATTACCATGAAACAAGCTACAGTTAAAGTTATCGATCCAGTTGGATTACACGCACGTCCTGCTACAGTTGCTGTAAACGCTGCGAACAAATGCAAATCCGATGTTAACGTTGCGTTCAAAGGACGTGAAGTAAACATGAAATCCATTATGGGTGTTATGTCCCTTGGTATCCCAACACAGGCTGAAATCGTTATCTCCGCTACTGGTGAAGACGAAGAACAGGCTATCCAGGCTATCGAAGAAGCTCTCAGAGCTCAGAAAGTCATCGAATAATAATTCGGATCTAAAAACATACACTGAAAAAACGAAAGGCTCCCTGCGACGGAGCCTTTTTATTTGGCGATTTTTCGACAAAAATTGAATGATTTCAAGTCAAATCATGACTTTAAAAGATCCTCCCCATTTACTGGTATCGTGCTCACGCAGGATTGCTCTTCTTGTAATTGAGCCAGAATCTTGCCAGAACTTATGTGTCAGTTAAAGCAATATGGAGCAAAAAACGGAAAATATTCATCATAAGAAAATAATTATTTCACAAAATTCCAAAGACAGCAGACCATACAGCGATAAAAAGCAGCTCTTTTCTATCGGCAATGGCTCTTTCAGATCGGTTCAATCAATCCAGGAAGAAGAATTTTTTTCTTGAGTTTGCATGGACCAAATGTAGCCTAAATCAGTATTTCGATCTGTATTGTTTGGAGAACGGACCGCACAGAACCTGTATTCTGGCATTTAAAATCGACACCAAACAGATGCGAAGCGGCTATGTCAGTCTCTCTGAAAAATGAAGAGGAAATAGGACAGTCAGGATAAAGATTGTCAGGAAATCGATCAATGAGCAGGGTTCAGAATTCCAGCGTTTCCAGGCAGAAATTCCTGGAGATTCGAAAGATTTCACCAAGAAACCAGAGGACAGTATCCCAGATCGGGCTGGGCAGAACGGAACAGAATTGATCATGAGCTGGAGATCTAGAAAAGAACTCCAAGGCCATACAGAAAAGGGTGGGCAAAGTCGTCTTTACTGAGCAGGAAATCCCTGAAATCCGCCTGAAACGACTCCTGTCTGCAAAAGAGAAGTGGCCATCAACGCCATCAGCTGCCCAGGGATTCAGGCCAGAAATTGAGACTTTTAAAGGCCTGCAGGTCTGTGAAATTGTGATAACAATCTCATAAAGATGCAGTTAAAATACGAATCAAACAAGAAATTTCAAAACAAATATTCAGCATAGCCGCATAGATAACATTCTGACAGGAAAGTGCCCGAATACCTAAAAAGGCAATCAGGACTTGAGTTAAAACATGTTATAATTTTTCCTGAATACGGAGGGTTTATATTAATGTCTATTGTTGAAGAGCGTTACGAAAAATGGGTCAACCACCCAAATCTTGACGAACGCTACAAAGAAACACTGGAGAACATGACTCCAGAAGAAAAGAATGATGCATTCTACACTACAATCAAATTCGGAACTGCCGGTATGAGAGGTTTGCTGGGCCCAGGTACCAATCGCATCAATATTCACACAATTCGCAAAGCTACACAGGGCTATGCGGATTACATCAAAGCAAATGGCGAAAAAGCTTGTGAAGAAGGTATTGCAATTGGTTACGACAACCGTCACATGTCCAAAGAACTTGCTTTTGACTGTGCCAATCTTCTTGCTAAAAACGGCATCAAAGCATATGTATTCGAAAGCTTACGTCCAACCCCAGAACTGAGCTTCGCTGTCCGTCACTTAGGATGCTTCGGCGGTATCATGATCACTGCCAGCCATAACCCAAGACAATACAATGGCTACAAACTGTATGACAGCAAAGGCTGCCAGCTGATCCCGTCTCTGGCTGACCAGGTTATCGCTCGCGTAAATGCAATCGATGACGAACTCGCTATCACTGCTGATGTTCCTGCTGACGTCAAAGAAAAACTCGTTACTGTTATCGGTGCAGATGTTGACCGTCCTTACTACGATGCAGTTGAAAGCATTCAGCTCAACCCAGATGTAGAAAAAGACATCAAGATCGTCTTCTCCCCAGAACACGGTACGGCTAACGTGCCTGTACAGGAAATTTACAAAGAAACCGGCTACCACTGCATCCCTGTTGTTGAACAGTGCACACCAGACCCAGATTTCTCCAATACAAAAACTCCAAACCCTGAACAGCCAGGTGCTTACGAACTCGCTTTAAAATACGCTAACGACAACGATGCTGACATCATCCTCGTCTGCGACCCAGATGCTGACCGCATGGGTGTTGGCGTAAAACACAATGGCGAATACGTAGTAATGACTGGTAACCAGTCCGGTGCTGTATTACTCGAGTACATTCTCGATCAGCTCCAGAAACAGGGCAAAATGCCAGAAAACCCAGTAATGTTCAACACAGTTGTAACTTCTGACCTGGGTGAAAAAGTTGCTGACAGCCACGGTGTTACTACTGAAAAGACACTGACTGGATTCAAATTCATCGGTGAAAAAGTTGCTAAATACGAAGTTACTCATGAAAAGAACTATGTATTCGGTTATGAAGAATCCTATGGTTCTCTGATCAAACCATTCGTTCGTGATAAAGATGCTCCTCAGGCTTGCTTAATGCTGGCTGAAGCTGCTTCTTACTACAAACAGCAGGGTAAAGATCTGGTTGATGTTCTCGAAGAACTGTATGCCAAACACGGTACTTACGAAGAAAGCCAGGTTGCTATCGAACTTGAAGGCGAAGCCGGTGCCAAACGCATCCAGCAGATCCTGTCCGACTTACGTAAAGACGGTCTGGAAGAAGTTGCTGGTCAGCCAGTGATCCGCTTCGAAGACTTCAATGAAGCAATCATCAAAGAAAACGGTGAAACAAAACCTCTCGAAGGCTTCACTAAATCTGATGTTCTGAAATACTTCCTTGCTGATGGAAGCTGGATCGCAGTTCGTCCATCCGGAACAGAACCAAAATGCAAATTCTACTATTGCGTTAAAGGTACTGATCATGCAGATGCTAAAAACAAAACAGCTGTATATCAGAAAGCAATGGCAGAAATCACTGGTACAGCTGCCTAAGCTTTATCTCTCTTATAAACAGGAAACAGACAGCGGCCCTCAAAAGCCGCTGTTTGTCTGTTTATAAGGATTTGATACTGCAATGATCAATCGGATGAAATCTATAAATATATAGAGGGAAGTAAATACAGACAAGTTAATGCGGATAGATAATGGGATATCATCTTTAAAACGTAAATAATCAATAATAAAAAGATTAAATATTTCTTAATAAAGTGTTGACTTCTAATTATAGCGTGTGATAAGCTTGACAAGGCTTGTAAATGTTGTGAAAGCATTAACAAGTAATCCAACAGGAATTTTTGAATCTTGCAGAAATTGGGATTATAGAAGTGAGCTCAGATACCGACGAAGTTACCTTCACAATCATTTCATGGGGATCTGAACATACTTAAAACAAATTGTCCTCTGTGGTTTGTACAGGGCGAAAGGTACATCGATCATTGATCGATCTGCAGACAGACAACTATATTTGAAGAAAAGAAGAGTGCTTTAGGAAATAAAGGGAATCCAGATTCAAAAAAATACTGCTTGGCATCTCCTGTTTTACAGGAGTTCATGGTTTACAACAGATTAAGATCCGCTGATGACTAAGCCGGTGAACCAACAGGTCAATTCTTTCTATCATTATTGACAATTTCGTGTGACCTGGTTCAGGCTGACCGTCCGGTAAGAGATCTTCATTCTGTCTCATATAACATAGAAAAGGAATAAAGTCCGGTACCTACCGGCAAATGATTGACTAAGTGAATTTGAATGCAGAAGCCTGACTCGCTTCTGCTTTTTTTTTGTATCCAAAAATCGGACAGGATAAAACAGAGAGGCTAGAACAACAATTCAAGATTCTTCGTTAAAATGGAGAGAAGAGCGGTTTTTCAAGAGAACAGACTGCAAGGAAAGCACAGCCTGGAGATTCTTTCTTGTTTTCTGGTCTAGGGAGAAGAATATGCAACCTGCAATCATCTTTTTTGATCTGGATGGAACTCTGATTCCGTTTGGCCGGACTGATTTGAGTCCGAAACTGAAATACACCTTCTATGCTCTGCAAAAACAGAGCATTCTGCTCTATGCCTGCACAGGCAGACCAGCTTTTCTGGTTCCGGATTTTGGCTTTGATGGAATGATCTGTTTCAATGGGGCGCTTGCTTTGACAAAAGACGGAAAGATACTTGTTTCTCATCAATTGAATCCTGAGCAGACTCATCGTCTGGTCCAAAATGCGCAACGGATGAATCTGGATTTCTTCATCGCGAGTCAAAATGGCCTGATTGGAACGAATGAACAAAATCCAACCCTGCAGTACGCCAAGATGAATGGCATCTCTGTTTCTTTTCTTTCTGGTTCTTCAGAGGATACCAAAGAAGTGAATGAACCTGCGTATTCCATTATGTTAGACTGCCCGCCAGAACAGATGAAGCGGCTGTTTGATGGCTGTCCCGATCTTCATCCAATGATCTGGTCTCCTGGATCGATGGATATTGTCAATATTAATGCGGATAAAGGAAAGACGCTGCTGGAAATCCTGAATGCTTTGAATATCCCGCGTGAAAAGAGTCTGGCTTTTGGAGATGGCCAAAATGATATTCCGATGTTGAAGGCAGCGGGAACAGGGGTAGCCATGGCCAATGCGGATGACAGTGTAAAAAAGAATTCGGATGCCATCTGCCTGAGCGTGGATGAAGATGGAGTTTATGAGTATCTTCTCCAGCATGGGGTAATTTTGCCGGCAGCGGTTTGATTCAAAATCGTTGAACCATAAACACAGATGAGATTTTCTCTGAGGTCAAGAGAACGGATCTTTCTATCCAGTTGAGCTTTCCGCGAGTTTTTCACATGTCAGTGTCTTTAAGCGCGAATAAATGATCTTATTTGGATTTGTCCGGCAAAAATTCAGGCATCTGAATGGCAAAATTTCAAAAAAATTCAGGATTTTTTCGAAATTAATATCTACCTTAAAAAGGCTTTATTTAAAGTTGTTTAAATTATGACATCACCTAAGATTTTAAAGGTGGCGTAAATATTTTGGAAGAACAGGGCTTGCGTTTTTGTCAAGGACATTGTATATTAAATGAGCGCGAACGGAACAGCCGTTTCGTAAGCGACAAATCACCTTTAGATATCGAACGAAATACCGTTTGTGAAATCCTTAAAAATATTTCACAAAAGTTGTTGACTTCCTATCTCACAGATGATAAGATAAACAAGCCTTGTGAGGGAAAATGATTCACTCACAAATAGATGGCTCTTTGAAAACTCTGATTACAGACAATTCAATATTCGAAATTAACACGTCGATTCTTGAACAACACTTAATACTTCAAATAATCAATTCACGAAATTTAAACGCAATAGCGTTGAGTCAA
>CAJTLE010000080.1 GCA_910577085.1 uncultured Allobaculum sp.
CAATTATCTCTTTAGGACAACTTTTTGACCATTAAATGTTTTTGTTTTTTAAGTATGCACAAAAAAAGCCAAATCATCTTAAACTGACGATTTGGCTATCTAAAATGTCGTTAACCGAATGGCATTGATTTTGGATAGAAAGGCAGAATTCGAGATGATCATTTCTTTTTGAGAACCAAAATATATGCAAATATTTGGCTCTTTTTTGAGATGGAATCATTCCTTATAATTCAATCATCACAAATCCGGTAAAAATCATCTCAAACTGGTTCTGACTTTCAGCTTCATCAAATCCAGCCTGAATAAAAAACTCGGCCAGCGGGTAGTTTTGCTGGCGAATCAACTGATGAATGAAGGAAAGACATTTACTGAAAAAAGTTTTCTTTCGTCCTTTAACCAGTTCAAAGAGGATATCCACAATTTTCTGGGCGTTTTTATCGTCGTCGCACCGTTTTCGAAAGGCCAGAAGTTCTTCTTCCTGAAGTTTGTGGTCCGCCTCTGGATCCAGCCGATATTGACAATAGGCTTTGAAAACGGTGTTGCTTGATGAAGGGACAGAATATTCTGATTCGCATTGTTCAATAAGATCCAGACATTCCTCATAACGGCGAGTGACTAGAGTGCACCAGATCCGATTATCAAGAATGGAATATCGATGAATTGTCAGGTGAAGACTTTTAAGGGTGCTTTGCAGATTGCTCAGATTCTGTTCAGCCTGAGTATAGTTTCCAATTGTCATCAGATAGACTGCTTCTGCCTTATCAAGATTAAACATCCGCCGATAATTCTTATCTTTGACCAGCTCGTTTCGTACCAGCGGGATCAGCTGATAGGCCCGGGGTGGATCTCCTTCTAAATTTGCCAGTCTTAAATCCTGATATTTTACAAGGTTGGTGACCTGACAGCTGATTGGATCGGAATAGTCAGTCTGAATCTGTCCGATCAAAGAATGGGCCCTTTTAAAATCACATTGCTCAATGGCATGCAGGAGACAGATCAGCTTTGAAATAGAATCCAGAGGGGCAGGAAAATAGGAATCGGCAGTTTGGAGCAGCTGGAGTTTGGAGTCCAGATCTGGGTCTTCCCATCCGGTTCTGGAAACGACTGATTCATAGCTGACCGTAATGAAACAACCCAGAAGAAGCAGATAGAAATAACGGTCATCCAGGCACTCCTGGTTTTCGTCGATCAACTTCTGATACTGTTCTTCAATCGCAACATTCAAGTCAAAATTCATATAGTAAAAATTTTTGAAATAGAGCAGAATGGTTTCAATCAGGGATGATACAGTCTGGTCATCCACCAGAGTGAAGTCAACATTGACGGATTTTAGAATTGTCTGGATATTCTGATCGGAAATCCGACGTCTGCCCAGTTCCATATCACAGAGAATACTTGTATTCATTCCAGTATCCCCGGCCAGGTTTTCCAGGCTGAGTCGATGCTGAGTTCGAATCTGTCTGATCAGACATCCGCGTAAGCTGTTTTTCGCTGAGTTCAAATCAAATTCCTCCTGCACTGGAAACAGAAATTTTCAAATGTCTCTTTAGTCGTGGAAATCAAGTGGAATACGACTTAAGGTTAGATTGAAAAAGGAGACATCTAAAGGAGATATTGATCCATTGATTATTTATGAAACGAATTTTTTCTGCAGTCACCAGTTTGTTTCTTTCCATTGCTGCGATTAGCGTAATCAACGTAGAACCAAAATATTGTGAAGTTCATGAAACATATGATTACTGCTGGAAACTGGCCGAAGGAAAACAAGGACCAAATTCCAGTGACGACTGATCCCTATACGAAGCCTTGATCTCGATCAGGCAGTCATCGCTGCTTGACAGCACGAATTGACCTCGGGTTTTGAAAAATAAGAATCAGTCTGGTCAGTTTCTCATCTAACAGTCTCTGATGCTGGCAGTCGTAAACGTCTGCTGGCATCTTTTTGTGTCAAGAAATAGTCTCATCTACCTATTGTACGAATATTTGGCAATTAAAAAAGATTTCAAAAGATAAAACACATTTCTCTTTGCAAAAAGACTTTTTCTGCCATTTCAGAAAACAGGAAGCAGCCTTTCCAAGATACTTTGTTTTGATGCTTTGCCTTTTCATCCAGCATGACTCGCAGGGGTGCTGTTCTGCCCAGTTCTGGTCATGAGCATGCAAAAAAAGCTTTCTCTTTTAAAACGACTTGTGACGCAGCACAAAGACGAAATCAAAGAGAAAGCCGATTCATTCATTTAGAAAACCAATTGATTCATTGAAAAGTGAAGCATGGAACAGCAAAATGGAGAACCAGAGTCAGAACTGCATTTTGATGGCTCAGACTGTTTCTTACTGCCGGATAATTTTGTTTTGTTCCAGGTAGTTTTTGGGGGAAGTTCCATACTCCTTCATAAAGGCTCGATAGAAGTTGGAATAGTTGTTAAAGCCAGCCTGGGAACTGGCTTCGGTAATATCAGTTCCGGTGAGCATCAGCGTTCTGGCGACTTCCAGCCGCTTTTTGATGACGTACTGGTGCAGGGAAATGCCCATGTTGGCCTTAAACAGATGAGAGATGTAGTACTTGGAAACAAAGAACTTATTGGCAAGATCATCTAACGAGAGATCTTCATCGAGATGAGCCAGGACATGGTTGGTCAGGTTTTCATACAGGCTGGTTTCCTGAGAAGCCGGTACAGATTCAAGCTGGGCATGAACCAGCTGATTCAGATACAGAAGCAGATCGGCTGCATCGATCTGTAACTGCAGAGCCGATCCAAATGCTTTCCGGTTAAAGTTTTCCAGCATTCGAATCAGTTTGGATTGCAGCATCAGAAAATCAATGGTGCTGACATGGAAGATGGCTGAACTGCCCATATGCGTGAACATATAGTTAAAGGTGGAGTCGATCGAAGTAAGCTGATCCATCCTTTCTTTACTGATCCACCAGGTAAACCGCCGGTACGGAATCTCATTATCAATCGGAGTCAGAGAGTGGGGGGTGTTTGGCTTGATGACAACGATATCGTTGGGCTTGAGAATGGTCTTCTGGTTGTCATGGTTGTAGACTACGTTGCCTTCCAGAAAGAAGAGAATCTCATAGCCGGTATGACGGTGGGGTTCAACGCGCTGGGGAGCGTCATCTTGATAATAATGGAGTTCAAAGTCCGGATATTCCATCGTCTGGTTGCCAGACGAGAAGGGACTGATAAGTTTTTCTTTCACGCCCCTATCATAGCAAAAAATGCAAAGTAAAAATCAATGTGGAGCACAGAAATTCAAGTTTTCCGGCAGTTGTTTCTCTTGCAGGGATGAAATTACAATCCTCCATTTCTTTTAGAACGCAATGTATGCAGGTGCCGATTCCAAGAAGATCGCGTCGGGACTGACAGGAATGACAAGCACTGGAAACTGCAGCATACAAAAAAAAGCGAGGCCGAAGCCTCGCTTTTCAAGCAATATTCAATTTGAAGTTGAAGTGCAGGCAGATCCTGGGCAATTGATTCAGATCAATCGACGGGAATCTGACTTTGATGAATCTTAAACAGCAGCGCTGCGTTTTTTCAGTTCGTCTTGCATAGCAGCCAGGTTTTTCTTGGACAGTGGGTACCAGAAAATCAGAATCAGAGCCACGAGCAGGTAGCAGACGGCTGGAACACCAGTGGAGATCGCATAAATTCCGTTTACTGTTTCCAGAGTCTGAGTCACAGCAGCACCACCAACAGAAGACTGGTAACCGATCCATGTCAGAGCGAAACCACCAAGACCGCCGGCAAATGCCTGACCCAGTTTACGTGCGAAAGAGTAAACACCATATACGGTACCGCCATCGGAAGAACCAGTTTTTAAAGTCTGGTAGTCGATGATGTCAGAGATGAATGCCCATCCCATCAGGTTTGTCATACCGGAACCAAGGTTGGCCAGCAGTAAGAGAGCAAGGAAAAGGTAAGCGTTTTTAATCTTCAGGATGAACAGCAGCCCGTACACCAGTGAAGAGAACAGTAAACCACAGGAAGCAGCTTCTTTTTTACCGAAACGTTTTGTGATCGTGCCCGCAAATGGAGCCAGGATCAGTGTGCATCCAGTCATCATCAGACCAGCCAGAGACATCGCGTTGATGTTATTGAAGTAATCCTGGTACAGGTACATGTTCATGGAACCAGCCAGCATGGAAGAAAGCAGCAGCAGGATAGCAGCGACAACGTAGCTGAGCAGAGCGCGGTTTGTGAACAGGGATTTTACCAGTTCACCAGTAGACTGCTGTTTCTGGGAAGAACGGTCAATTTCAATACGTTCGTAAGACCATTTGTAGCATAAGGTATAGCAGATTAAAGCCAGTACAGCGAAGATGCAGGCAACCAGGAATACGCGGCCGCCATCCATAACGCTCTGTCCAGCAGCATCTTTTACATAGATAATCTGTGGAGTTAAAGATCCAACCAGAGTACCCGCAAAAGCCGCACCTAAAGAACGGAAGGTGGACAGGGAAGCACGGTGAACGGGGTCATCAGTGATTACAGAAGCCATCGATCCGTAAGGGATGTTGATGGATGTGTACATGAAAGAACCCCACAGAATGTATGTAACAAATACATAAACAATTCTGGCTGCCATTGGCAGATGAGCAATCCAAGGAACGAATAACAGTACACCGGAGCATACAACAGGGATCATCATTCGTTTAATCCAGACGCGGTAACGGCCGTCTGCATGGGCAGCTGCCCGGTCAACGATGCGGCCCATGCCGACATCAGTAAAGGCATCCACACAACGAGATGCAAGGAACAGGGTACCAACGATAGCGCCAGGAATTCCCAGAACGTTGGTGTAGAAGATGGTCAGAAAGGAACTGGCCATAATAAAGAAGAAGTCGTTTCCAAAGTCACCGAACATGTAGCCCAGTTTATCTTTCATTCCGAAAGGCTTATGAACAACTCCTGTCTGCTTGTTTGTTTTAGACATTAGTTTTCTCCTCAATCAATAATTTCTTTCTTTTTGGTTTTGTTGGAATGCAGCCTGAAACCAGGCTGAATCGAACAAGATCTATAGTGCTGAAATACAATATCGTAGCTATAAAATACGCTATACAAGGCCATAAACAAGCTGCTCAAAAACGAGCAGCTGTCTGCGGCCTGCAATGACTATCCAGAGGCTGAGGGAGTGAGTACCCGAAGCGGATAGCCTTGCAAGGAAATTGCAAAAATGAATTGCGTGGTGATTCCTGAATTGCTGATGAATTACTTCTTGATTTTCTGAAGCTCTGCATTCATGTAATTGACTTTCTTGTCAATCAGAGCCTGTTTTTCAGGCGTCATTTCTTCTCCACCAAAACCGCCCAGCATTGCTAACAGATCAGTCACTTTCTTGGTGCCAAACATTTTGAGCATTGTGACCTTCATCGGCATGTTGGACAGGGAGCTCAGTCCGTTGGAAAGAATTTCAGTGGCTGCTTCGTTTTCAAGCAGAGTATCGATGGTATCTTCCAGGGAATAGAAGTCCGGGTTGATTTCAGCAACAGCTTCTACTTCATCCAGGTCGAGCGTATCGAACCAGTTGGTAACAGCCCCGCCATCTGGATCTACGAATACGTAGCTTTCTTCTGACTGATCAACTTTTTCGAAGATAACTTCGTCAGTCATATTTCCGGCTTTTACAGTGAATTTGTTTTCGCCGTCTGTTAAAGCAACGTCTTTGAAGACAACGACTTTTTCAGCTGGTAAAGAGGCAATCACTGCGCCATCTTTCATCAGAGCGACTTCGCCTTCGAGGTTTGTGTACACCTTGATATCGATGGTATCTGTCGCACGTTTTCTGAAACGCTTGGAAGTGATGTGCAGAACAGGCTGATCTGTCCAGTAAGCCTGGTAGATATAGAACGCATCTTTTTTGGTCTTGCGGTCGAAAGTCATCAGACCCTTGTTGTTACGGCCTTTCACGCCGCCTTCATCACGTGTATCGACACCGAAGTCAAACATGTTCCATACATGAGTAGCCCATAACCATGGACGTTCGTCGATGATTCTGGCCATGTGTTCATGATAGGCAGCCTGGTATTCTTCGGAGTAGTCACCACGGTGAGGTTTGTCATCATGGTAAGTGATGATGCCTTCGCATCCGTATTCAGAAAGCCCCAGAGCACGGTCAGGGTATTCTTCATGGAATTTGTCAACCCATGCTTCGTTGCCGGTGAATTCACCGCCGTACCATCCAAAGTAATGGTTGTAGGACAGAATATCTGTCAGCTGGTTGTGCGGGGAAGTTTTTGGCAGCATGGAAACCTGAGCCATGGTTGTTAAACGAGTTTTGTCCATTTCGTGAACAAGATCATTCAGACCGTTTAACTGACGGAGCAGTTCATCGGATTCGCCAGCGATGGTGATTTCGTTGGAAATACCCCAGGTAACGATCGATGGGTGGTTGTAGTTCTGAGTGATGAGTTCTCTCATCTGTTCTTTTGCGTTTTCTTCAGCTTCCGGGCCGGCGATCATGGAAGAAATCATTGGAATTTCAGCCCAGAGGATGAAACCGAGTTCGTCGCACAGATCATAGAAGTCCTGAGCGTGCTGGTAGTGAGCCAGACGGATCGTATTGGCACCGAGTTCCTTGATCAGACGGGCATCTTCGAGATGGTCTTCGAAATCCAGCGCATTTCCTTTACCAAGACGGTCCTGGTGACGGGAAACACCGCGTAATGGAGTGAGAACACCATTGAGGAAGAAACCTTTCTGAGGATCAACATAGAATTCACGAACACCGATGCGGGTAGAGATTTCATCAACGGTTTCGTTGTTTTCTAACAGAGAGCATTCAACTGTATAAAGATAAGGATCTTTGACACCGTTCCAGAGATGCGCGTTTTCAATGGTCAGGGTCAGAGCATTCTCTTCTTTAGCAGGAACAGTTGTTTCAGCGACAACGTTTCCTTCAGCGTCGAGAACCTTAACTTCCAGACGGCTGATTTCTTTTGGATTGGAGATGTAGGCTTTCACGTTTACATCCGCATCGTTACCGTTAATCTTGGTATCGATTGCGATTCCGTTTCCACCGTAGAAATCCAGGTCAAAGTGGCTTGGTTCTACAACAAGCAGATTCACGTTTCTATAAAGACCGCCATAGAAAGTGAAGTCAGCTGTCTGGGGGTAAATGTGGTTCGCAGAGTTGTCGACTTCGGCCACGATCACGTTGGATTCACCAAAACCTGTATTCAGCAGATCAGTGATGTCGAAACGGAAAGTGGAGTAGCCGCCTTCGTGACGGCCAGCCAGTTTGCCATTGACATAAACATTGGCAGAGGAGTTGGCGCCTTCGAATTCAAGATAAACACGGGAGTCAGCTTTTCTCTCAAAAGCTGGGAGTTCTTTTGTGTAGTAGAAGGTTCCACGTGCATAGTCCGCACCACCATCCTGGCCATCAAATTTGTTCCAGGTGTGAGGCAGATCAACAACGACAGAAGCTTCAGGGGCAGCACAGTAGTTTTCCGGTTTTACCTGGGAGAACTGCCATCCATCGTTGAAATTGTAATACTCTCTCATTGGTTGATGTTCCTTTCTGTTTGTCAGAATTGACTTCGCTCATATTCAGGATCTTCTGCGACTTTTTATGTTCGAAAGATAAATGAATAAGTGCGTTATTAAAGCGGGGGAAGTCCGTTTAATGAACTTACACCATAGATGATAAAGGTGAAAGCGTTTTGACGCGATTGACAGAGTTGTTCTATGGTTTGCATTAATTGCACATTGTTAAATTCTGGATAAATCACAATGATCCAGATCAGAGTGTCCCGCAATTCTGGGGGTTTTTGTGGAAGCCCTTACCAATATGAATTGCCAAAGTTTTCACATTTTGGTTACCCAAAATAGCAAGATCGGAATAACAACCTAGAAGTCGGGGTGCAAAAACGGCACATGACTTCCTGAAGAAGTACGTCTTCATTATATTCTTTTAATTAAAAACAACCGTCTCACATACATTATGCAAAAGATGTTATATATATCTAAGAAAACGGGAAAATTTATCCTTATTTATATGGCTTTTAAGAATAGGCCGAGAAAGGTATGATAAAGGAAACCGCCATCCTCTCCAGCCTGGTATATTGGATGGGATGCCGGTTATGTTTTCAAATATTGCTCTTTCGATTGCAAGAGTTGAGAAGTGTTGCTTATCTGTATGCGATTTCAGAAATCGTTCTATACAATGATGTCGATATGAATATGAAATTCCCCGCTGATCAAAAAGTGCGAGTCAAAATCATCACATTTTACAGTATGGTAAACATGAATTGTACAGTTGCGATCGGGGCAGGAGAGGACAACAATGAAAAAAGCAAGTGAACAGTTTCAAACGTATAAAAACGAAAACGGACCTGTCATCACCACAGTGGATGTTCCTGTCATTGAACAGGACGGCCTGTATTTTAAGGATATTGATGGCTCCGGTGTTTTAAAGGAATTCTCCGACTGGAGACTTCCTGCTGAACAGCGTGCCAAAGCGCTGGTCAAAGACATGAGCACAGATGAAAAAATCGGTCAGCTTTTCGTGACCAGCCGTAACCCCTATACGACTCAGGTCAATCCAATGATGGCCACCATGAAAAAAGAAGGTGTTGATACAGAAGACACTCCAAAAGAAAATCTGAAAGACGAAACCGGTCTGCTCGATGAAAACGTTCTGGAAAATGTCAGCATTTTCGCTGGGTACACCATTCCAGGAACAACCGCTGCGATCAACCGCGACAAGATGAGAAACTTCATCCTGCGTACAAACCCAGATCCAGAAAACCTGACGGACTGGCTCAACCAGCTGCAGAAAACAGCAGAAGCAGATGAACACTTCATCCCAGTTCTGGTTACAACCAACTCCCGTAACGAAAACGGTAAAGTTGTATTTGGTATGAACGATTCCGTTGGTACCTTCCCAACATGGCCAGGCACACTGGGTATTGCAGCGGCCATCCAGGGTACTGGCAATATCAATATCGCAAAAGACTTTGGTGAAGCCATCCGTCGTGAATGGGATGCAGCCGGTCTGAAAAAAGGCTACATGTACATGGCTGACGTCGTAACTGACCCAAGATGGCAGCGTATTTATGGAACCTTCGGTGAAAACCCTGAACTGATCTCCGAGATCTTTGATGTTCTGGTTCCAGCTGTACAGGGCAGCGACGAAGGCGTTACCGCTGATGGTGTTGCACTGACAGTTAAACACTGGCCAGGCGGCGGCGCCCGTGAAAACGGCTTTGACCCACACTACAAAGAAGGTCAGTGGAACGTTTACGCCACAGAAGATTCTTTAACTGACTACCATACAAAAGGCTTTATTCCAGCTATTGCTCACAATGCAGCCAGCATCATGCCTTACTATGCAAAACCTTCTAAAGAAAAATCTGCCCGCCAGCATGGTCTGGATGGTAAAGAAATTACCTGGCAGCCAGTTGGTTTCGCCTTCAACCAGTACATGATCCAGGATCTGTTACGTGACCAGTTCGGATTCAAAGGCTACATCAACTCTGACTCCGGTATCATCGATAACATGGGCTGGGGTGTTGAAGCCCTCGATCGTCCAGAACGAATCGCTTTAGCCATCAACAATGGTGTAGATATGATCTCCGAATCCTACGGACCAGACTATGCCCGTGAAGCGATCGCAAGACGTACAAACGGCTACTACGATACCCACCCAATTCCAGAAGGCTATACGCTCGAACAGATTACGCTCGATGACGAAGCCATCAGCCGCGCTGCTGAACGCACTCTGACTGAAAAATTTGCACTGGGTATGTTCGAAAATCCATACCGTGATGCCAAGAACTCTGAAATGGTTATCACTCACGGAAATGACTGGGAAACTGCTATGCAGGTTCACCGTGAATCCGTTGTTCTGCTCAAAAACCAGCACGTTCTGCCATTAACAGAAGCAGCTGGCAAAAAGTTCTACATCCAGGGCTTTGACCAGACAGAAGAAGCAGGTAAGAAATGGACTGAAACGCTTGTTGCTGAACTGAAAGAACGTGATGTGACAGTTGTTGATGACTACAAAGAGGCAGACATTGCCATCGTGATGGTTTCTCCAGAATCTGGTAACTACTTCACCGCAACAAAAGGTCTGCTTGAAATCGATCTTTGCGAAAACAAAGTCGTTGCGGACTACTCTGAAGAAGGTCTGCCATTAGAAACTACCCACACTGAAACAACTGTTGCCGGTATTGGCCAGATCAAAGAAATTGCTAAAGACCTCCACGCTCGTGATGGTAAAGTGATCGGCACAATCAACATCACGATGCCTTGGATGCTTGGCAACCTCGAACCAGAATGCGACGCTCTGCTGGCTGGATTCAACACCTTCACTGCTGCATTCTTCGATGTGATCTTCGGTAAATTTGCTCCAGTTGGTGCTCTGCCAATGACTCTGCCAAAGAACGACGAAGTTGTTGCAGTTAATGCTGAAGGTGTCTGCGTAACGCCAAACGATCTGCCAGGTTACAAGAAAGATGAATATCTGCCAGAAGACCTCAAAGACGAAAACGGTAAAGGCTACGCGTATAAAGATGCAGACGGCAACTACTACGAATTCGGCTATGGCATGAAATTCTAGTCTGCTCGCTGACTACAAGCTTTCTAAAAATCTTTAAAATTCTGCTTTCAATCCGATTGATATGCATTCACTACGCTGATTGCGAAAGAAGAAATTCCTTCGCAATCAGCGTTTTTCTTTTTCGGAAGACTCTTTGACGGGCTGGTTCTCTGGTCTGAAGGGTCTTGGATCTGGAGGAATGAATCTTCCTCTGGTTTGCAGTCCTTTTGATTTGCAGACCTTTTAATTCACAATTCCTCAAATTTTCGCATTCTCTGACTTTAAAGGAGCTGATCATCTGTTTGTCTGGCGATTAAATTTTGCAGGGAGAAAAGCGCCTGGAATGACAGACAAAATGACGAGAATGTAAGAAAACTTCAAATCTGCCGCAATCTTTTGAAATATGGATGATATTAAACAGTTAATATTTGATAGATTAATTTTATCGGACACAACGCTGCCCAGACTGTCAGGAATGCTGCTGGCAGTCTGACGAAAATCTGTTTTATCTAAAGAAGGATTGAAAATGTCTTTTCATCAGGATCGCCTGATCAGATTGATGAACTGATTTTGATGAACAGACTGCATAAGAAATGAAGCAAGAGAAAAATAGAATATCGGAGAAATAGAATATATGAGGAAACAACACGGGAGAATGGAAAAGGAAAGCCCGATGGGCAGTCTGGATCCAAAATCAGATCCGAACCCATTCAAATCAAAACGAAAAATCCGGGCCTGGCTTGCTGCAGCCGGCTGTACTGTTCTGGCCATTGGTTCTGTCTTTTCGATGGATATGAATCTGGAAGCCAGTGAAGGGAGCTCTTCTGAACAGACGATTTTTGATGAAGAACATGGCCTGGTAGAGTTTGAACAGGAAAATGAAGAAATCACTGAAGCCGCGCCTGTTGCCGGCCGACTGGCCAAAGACTACTCCGTTCACCAGCTCAAAGCCATGCAGACAGATCTGCAGGCTCAAAAAGATACCTTGATCGCCAAAGGAAAATGGAATCTTGCCGAGTCTGAGTTCGCACAGATTCAGTCTTTGCTGGAGGAAATCGAAAAAATTCTGCCGCTGATGGAATGTACCTCCGTCTATATGGTTTACAATCCAAATTCCGGCGAGCATCTGTATACGACAAATGATGAAGAACGGGTAAAACTGACCGGCCTTGGCTGGCGGGATGAAGGCATCTGCTTTGGAACACCAGTCAGAGAAGGAGTGCCGGTTTACCGTTTGTACCTCAAAGCAAGCGGCGAACATCTGTATTCGACAAACACCGGCGAAATTAAGATTCTGGAAAACAACGGCTGGAAAAACGAGGGCCCAAAATTTATGGCCAGCTCTTTAAACGCCATTCCGGTAACCAGAATGCTCAATCCAAATACCAAGCTTCATCATTTCACCAGTGATGAAGGGGAAATCGATGCACTTGTAAAAATTGGCTGGATCAAGGAAAACAAGGCGTTTTCAGTGGTCAATTCTGTCAGCATTGAACCGGAAACCATCAATGGAACGACCGGCTATGCAGCTTACAATTCCACTGACCAGAAACTGACCGGCCTGCAGAAGCTGAGAACCGGTACGTACTATTTCGATCCGGATCAGGACGGGCTGATGGTCACTGGCTTTAAAACCCTGCCCGATGCGGCTGGCCAGCTTCAGGCCTTCTGGTTTCGGGAGAATGGCAAAATGGCTTATGGTGAAGTTGAATTTGAGGATGGATGGCGGTATTTTGACAAGAAGACCGGTGCTATGGTGTGCAATGATTTTGTCAAACTGACCAATCCGAAACGGACCTGCTATTTTGACGAAAACGGACTTCGGGTGAGCGGTAAGAAAACCATCAACGGAAAAAGCTATCTCTTTGACGAGAAAACAGGAGCGATGAAAATGGATCTCGATCAGATTCTGGATCAGGCAGTTGCCTACATCAAGAAAAACAAAAAAGAGGGCGAAGACTATTCGCTGGCCATCCGCGTTCCGGCTCTGGGCCAGAAAGTGAGCTGGAATGACCACTCCCAGCAGTCCGCCAGTGTGATGAAACTGTTTGTGATGGGGGCAATTTTTGAAAAGTATGAGGACTACTGCAGCCGTTATGGAAAGTCCTATATCGACAGTTCCTTAAATTCCATGATTACCTGGTCGGATAATGAGGCCTGGAAAAATCTGGTGGCCAATCTTGGCAATGGTTCGTATGCCCAGGGCTGCGAAAATCTGAATCAATGGAACAAAGCGCATGGCTATGGCGAAACTTCGATGAAGCCGGCAGCCTATCAGAACTTTACCAGCGTACTGGATGCCAGCAAGATTCTTGAAGACATCGATCAGAATAAACTCAAACACTCAGCTGAGATGAAAAAGCTGATCCAGGGACAGTCTGTAAAGGGAAGACTGCTTAACGGAATTCCGCAGGGTGTAACGACCGGAAACAAACCAGGCTGGCTGGACAATACCCAGAATGATTCCCTCATTGTCTGGGATAAAAAAGGCACCTATGTCCTGACCTTCCTTTCCTGTAACCTGAAGGACTATAACAACGCGGAACGAATCATGGGTGAAGTTTCCCGCATGGTGTATGAATGGATGCAGGACAACATGTACTAGAAAGATTTACAAATCAATAAGACTGAAATCCGTCTGAATTTGACCTCGATTCTTGATCGGGGTCTTTTTGCGTTTTGGCCTGGATTTGACTTGCCCAAGCCTGAGCTTGGATTCTGACATGAAAAAAAGCCTGCCCTAGGGGCAGACTTGAATCTGGATGCATTTCGAAAGCAGAAATTCGGGAATTAAATTTACGGCTTATTACTCTGAGTTTTGCACGGTTTTAGAATAGATAACCCTAATGCCCACTGGAATCCCTCCAGCGGGCATTTTAGTCTTCTGCTGTCTCTATTACAGGTTTCTTCCTTGGCCGGCCACGCTTACCTTTGTTGGTTTTCTTCACCCGATAGTCAGGGCCACATCCTTTCGGCACCTCAAAACCGAATGCATCGCAGATATCAAGTTGTACACCTACAAACGGGGTAATAAATCCCTGCTTATGCGGATGTTCGACGTATCGGATCGGCCTCATCTTCTCAAGAAGCTCCGTTGTAGAGTGGATATTCTTGTTATCCATCGACAGTTGTACGTTTCTGAGATAACCGCCCAGGATATGGGCCAGAAACAGGACAAACCGGCTGCCGTCTTTACCATCTTCTGACCAGTTTCTTTGACGATCGGCACCCATGATGCTTTTCATCATATTGAAGTATTTTTCCTGCTCATCACGGAGCTTATAATGTCGGAAGATTTCTATAGCGTCTAATTTCAGCCCATTCGAAAAACTGGCAAAGAAACCGGCAGTTTTCCTTTTCTTGTCTACTTTTTTCTGATTGAGGGTGTAACTTTCGAGTTTTCTGGTTGCCGGATCATACTTCAGTACAAAATAGCAGAAAAGATGCTTGATGGTTTTGTCATCATCGAGAGGTGCTCCTGATTCCATAATCTCTTTCAGATTCTTTTCCTGCAAAGCTATAGATTCTTCAAGCACATCCAGCTCTGCACAGCGGCGTTTCGGAACAAAATACAGATTCAGTTTCAGTGTATCAATTTTCTTAACTGTGCCTCTGGATGTTTCCATAGAGTATTCCTGATCATACTGTTTAAAATACACACCTTCTTCAACGGAGAATTTCATCTCCTTTGGATGGTGATCAAATAATCCAAATTCATTGATTTT
>CAJTLE010000081.1 GCA_910577085.1 uncultured Allobaculum sp.
TTTACCAAAAAACATAAACGTAATCCAGATATTGCCTTCTCTATCAAGGCAAATGTACCTGCATATGGCAAAACTGATTTCTTTCTGATTACTCTGCATTTACACTTGACATTTAATAGTTAGGCTTCTCTTTTGCCGGAAGATACCTTTCAAAAAAACGAATGTATCTTTCTGGCTGTATCTGTTGAAAGACAATTTATGCAACGAAGTGACGGTTCATCCACACTGGCATGTGAGGACTGGATTCTGGCTGCCCGCGAGAAATAACCAGATCTTTTTGCCTTTGGGCAGCAGCAGGAAAATTCTGAAACGAAAAGCGGATCCTTTTTGAAAAGGAAGGCCTGTTTTTAGAAAGGATCTCCTTGCTGCTTTTGCCTTGAACTTTGCCATTGTCTTATAATCGCCGCTTCACTTTCATATACGCAGCCTTTAGACAGAATGAGTCATTTCCAGCAAAAAAAACAGAATTGATACTTTCAGAATAATGGTTAGAAGGATCCGGTGAGAAATTCCTGCAAAAAAAGATGCCAGAGTCTGGCATCTTGTATGATTTTGATGGAGTGGGGCGGATTTTGCCGAAAAGACCTCTCGGATTCGGTTTGTTAATTGTTTTCCATCAGGCGGGCAAGAATCTGCACGGCATTGGAAGCCGCACCTTTGCGGATCTGGTCGCCGCAGCAAAACAGACTGACTGTTTTCTTTTCCGGATCTGCCTGATCATAGCGGATCCGGCCGACAAAGACATCGTCCTGATTGGTGGTGTCGATTGGCATTGGATAGATGTTGTTTGCGGGCTCATCGCGCAAAACAACCCCCTGGGAATCAGCCAGTTTTTCGCGCCATACATCCAGATCGACCGGCTTTTTGCATTTTGCGGTGATGGATTCGGAATGGGAACGCCATACGGGAACGCGCACGCAGGTGCAGTTCACGTTCAGTTTCGGGCTGTGCAGAATTTTGCGGCCCTCATTTTGCATTTTCCATTCTTCAGACGTGATGCCATTTTCATCAAAACCACCGATCTGGGGAATGACGTTAAAAGCAATCTGGTAGGCGAATGCTTCAGGTGTGGCCTTTTCATCCTTCAGTTCGCGCTCCAGATCTCCGATTCCTTTGACACCGGCACCTGAAACAGCCTGGAAGGTTGTGCAGATGACAGATTCAATGTCATAGAGATCATCAAGATCATGCAGAGCCATTAAAGCGATGATGGTCGAGCAGTTTGGGTTGGCGATAATGCCATTGTGTTTGGCAATATCTTCGGCGTTGATTTCAGGAACAACCAGTGGGACATCTGGATCCAGGCGGAAGGCGGAAGAGTTGTCGACAACAACGCAGCCAGCTTTCTGGGCCCAGGGCATCCATTTTTTTGTTACATCATTTTCGCAGGCTCCCAGAACGTAATCTACGCCCTGAAAGGAGTCTTCCGTCAGCTCTTCTACGATATGGCCGTCAATTTCTTTACCGGCAGACCGCGCCGAGGCTAAAAGTTTTACATTTCCTTCAATCTTCTGCTCTTTGAGACATTCAAGCATCTGTCGGCCGACAGCGCCTGTTGCTCCTGCAATCGCAATGGTTTTCATGCTCTTTTTTCTCCTTGCTGGTCTGAGACTCACTCAGGCCGTTTTTATTCCTCACGTTTCCGAGGTTATTTTGATCTGATTGTTCCTGATCTGACTGCTCTTGATGATCTGTCAAGATAGATCATCAAGAGCAAATCGGTCTGGATGGTTTTATTCCGTATCCAGGGCAACGTCAACGACTTCAATAAAAGGTTCGACTTCAACCGGGCGGATCTGGGAATCATCCGGGTGAACGAATTCCTCATAAATAACGCTGATGGTCCGGGAAAGATCTTTTTCATCGACGGCAATGGTGATGTTGATCTCGTTGGAGTCCTGGGCAATCATCTGAATGTTGATCTTTTCACGGCCCAAGGCTTCAAATAAGCGGCCGGCGTTGCCAGGCTGGTGGGACATCGAATTGCCGACGGTCGAAACCAGGGCAATGTGGTCCTGAACTTTGATTTCATCTGCATGAACTTCTTTTTTGATCGCATGCAGGATTTCGTACAGGCTGTCATCCACTTCGGCTTTTGAAACGATAACGGTAAAGGAATCAATGCCGCTAGGGATGTGTTCAATGGATACATTGAAGCGTTCCAGCACGGACAGAACTTTGCGCATGTAGCCGATTTCGTTGGACATGTGTTTTTTGTAAATATAGATCGACAGAAAGCCAGGTTTTCCGGCAAGACCAGTAATTGGATACTTGCGGGGTACAGTCGAGGTTTCCTGAATGATGGTACCAGCATCCTGTGGACGGTTGGTGTTGAGAATATGAATTGGGATGTTGCTTTCTTTGACTGGGAAGACGGCTTCTTCATGTAAGACAGAAGCACCCATATAAGAAAGCTCACGCAGTTCAGAATATGTGATATGGGTAATGGGTTCCGGGTTTTTGACGACACGGGGATCGGCCATCAGAAAGCCGGAAACATCAGTCCAGTTTTCATACACATCGGCATCAAAGATATTGGCCAGAATCGATCCGGTAATATCGCCTCCGCCGCGAGAGAAAACCATAATTTTGTCATTGGAAGAAAGACCATAGAAACCAGGGAAGACAAAGCGGCTGGTTGTATTCATCACCGCACGAAGTCTAGCCCGGGTTGCATCCCAGTCGATGCTTTTATCATGGTTGATCCGAATGACATCGGCTGCATCTACAAATGGATAGCCAAGGTATTCGGCCATGAGTCTGGCACAGAAGTATTCACCACGGGAGACGATTTCGTTCTGGGTCATGGTCTGCAGGCGGGCATACATTTCATCGAGTTCGCGTTCGACTGGATACTTTAAGCCAAGGGTTTCTTTGATTTCGACAAAGCGTTCCTTGATCAGCTTGAAGACATTGCTCGCATCGACATGGTACTGACGATGGGCATCGAGCAGATAGAGCAGATCCGTGATTTTGGAATCACTGGAATTGCGCTTGCCTGGCGCTGAAACGACTACGAACCGGCGGTCCGGATCGGATAAGACAATGTTTTTAACTTTTTCAAACTGGCTGGCGCAGGATACTGAAGAGCCGCCAAATTTTGTGACTTTTAAGGTCATTCGCTTTTCCACACTCCTATCATCATTTCCGGATCACGATCGCGTAAGGGCTCAAGCGAGTCGAGTGTCTTTTGCGCAATCAACCAGTATGCGCCAGACGGACCGGAGAGATCTGTGTTTAAAGTTGTATGACTTTTTTGGTCAGGATGCACCATCAGATTGGATTTATTTTTGGAATCGCTTTCCAATTGTTCAGCTTTTTGACATTTTTGCGATGAGATTTCGGCATTGTCAAAGTGGATGGCGGTTTCAAATCCCTCAATTTCGTTTAAAGAAAGTGTTGGATCAGATGGCCGGACAATCCAGTCTGTGCAGATCAGATCGG
This sequence comes from uncultured Allobaculum sp., assembly GCA_910577085.1. Taxonomy (GTDB): domain Bacteria; phylum Bacillota_I; class Bacilli_A; order Erysipelotrichales; family Erysipelotrichaceae; genus Allobaculum. The sequence goes on from CAJTLE010000081.1 coordinate 3,445, forward strand.
GATTGAGTGAAGAATTCCGGTCAAGAAGGATCGGACGGGTACGGCCACCCACGGCATCCAGCGCATCAGCAACCAGTGCCTGGGCAGTTGCAAGACCCCCGGCGCCCTGGCCATAGTAGCCAAGCTTGCCAAAACTGTGTCCATAAACGAGCTGGGCATTGTAGTTTTCCTGAACGGACGCAAAGTAATCAGTCTCCGGTACAAAAACAGGAGCGATCAGAGATGCATGATGGTCACCATCCCGCTCAATTCTGGCAATGTGGCGAATCTTGCGGCCGTTGGCTTTGGCAAATGCAATGTCCTGATCGGTGATTTTTGAGATGCCAAGTGGCTTTGGCAGATCCAGAATCGGGGCATGGGTGAGCAGAGAGGCTGCAAGCAGTGTTTTATACCAGACATCAATGCCTTCGATATCGTTGGTCGGATCGGCTTCGGCATAGCCTTTGGCAATGGCATCCTGCAGGGCATCTTCAAAAGAAGTGCCGTTGGCTTCCATGCTGGTGAGAATATAGTTGCTCGTTCCATTGAGAATTCCTTCAAAGCCAGTCAGCTCTTCCGCACGGGAGAGTTTAAGCAGGGCATCAAGAATTGGAATGCCGCCGCCAACAGTGGCTTCAATGGCAACTTTGCCGCCATGCTGCTTTGCCAGTTCGAGATAGTCAGGCAGATACTTGCTCATGACCGCCTTATTGGACGAAATGACCGTCTTGCCATGTTCAAGGGCTGTGCGAATCAGGGTATTGGCCGGTTCCAGTCCGTTGAGGCATTCAAAGACAAGATCAATGGCTGGATCGGAAACAATTTCCTGGCCGCGGCTTGTGAAGTAAGGTTCGTCTGCTTTGGCAGGTCGGACAAAGACATGTTTCATGTTGAGATCGGGATGATTCTGGCAGAGACTTTCGACGCTTCTGCCGACGGTTCCATACCCTAAAAGGACACAGTTCATATAGACTCCTTGTAGACTCCTTGTATTTTTTTCGTGATTGCTGCTGATTTTTTCAAAATCAGGCACCTGTTTTTTCTGCCATAGTCGGGCAGAATTTTTTGTCAGGTCTGTCTGGACAGTTTATCCTTGGATTGCGAAAAACGGTTCTTTTTGTCTTCTTTTTGAAGACAGAATGGCCGTTTTGGATGAAAAAACCAGTTTGTTTCTTTTATTTTCAATTGATTTTCAGCGGTTTTACAACGTTTTCCTGCGGGAATTGTTCTCTGTGTAAAAACACTTGTATTTGAAACTTGCACATTGTATCATAGGGCATGTGCAAATTCAAGGAGTGGAAGTTATGGAAGTTTATTACCAGTCAACCAGACAGAATACCCAGGGAATTGAAGCCAAAGCGGCTGTTCTCCAGGGGATTTCACCTGATGGCGGATTGTACGTCTGGCCAAATCTTGGTGAAGAAAAACTGGATTTAAATGAAGTGTGTAAATCTGATTACAAAGGCATTGCCAGCATGGTCTTTAACCAGCTGCTTTCTGGCTACAGCAAGCAAGAGCTGCAGGAATGCATTGACAACGCCTATTCTCATACGTTTAAAGTCGATCAACCCGACACGATTACCCCGCTGGAAACAGTAGGGGATGTTGAGGTTCTTGAACTGTTCAGAGGACCAACCAGTGCATTTAAAGATGTCGCTCTGACCATTCTGCCCTGGTTTTTATCCAAGGCGCTGGCCGCAACCAATAAAAAAGCATTGATTCTGACCGCAACCAGCGGGGATACCGGCAAGGCTGCCATGTCCGGTTTCCAGGATGTAGACCATACCGGAATCTGTGTGTTCTATCCGGATGGCAAAGTTTCAGCCGTCCAGCAAAAACAGATGGCCAGCCAGCCCGGCAAAAATGTGCGGGTGTTTGGCGTGCAGGGCAACTTTGATGATGCCCAGAGCATGGTCAAGAAACTGTTTTTAGATGAAGAACTGCGTGAACGTCTGGATAAAGAGCAGATCGTGCTTTCCAGCGCAAACTCGATCAATATCGGCCGTCTGATTCCGCAGATTGTTTATTACTTTGATGCCTACCGTCAGCTCGTCAACAAAGGCGCGATTGCTCTTGGCGATCCCGTTTCCTTTTCGGTACCGACCGGCAACTTCGGTGACGTACTGGCCGGTTATTATGCTTCGCTGATGGGACTGCCCGTTGAAAAATTTTATGTCGCAAGCAATGCCAACAATGTTCTGACTGATTTCTTAAAGAATGGTGTCTATGATCGCAACCGTCCATTCATTCAGACGATCTCGCCAAGTATGGATATCCTGATTTCTTCCAACCTGGAACGTCTGCTTTACTATGCTTCGGGTAAAGATACAGAAAAAGTAGCCAGCTGGATGAACGATCTGGCGACAAAAGGTTTCTATGAACTTGATGACAAGACCAAAGAAGTCATTCAGTCGATGTTTAAAGGTGGCTATTACGATGATGAAGCCCTCAAGGAAACGATTAAGGAAACCTATGATGCAACCGGGTATGTGCTCGATCCTCATACCGCTGCCGCCTATGCCCTGGCAAAAGAAGCCAGAAAAGATTCGGATGTTCCAGTAATCGCGCTGGCAACGGCTTCCCCGTATAAATTCACGCAGGATGTTCTCGATGCCCTTGGTGTCAGTCAGGAAGATCCATGGAAAGCCATGGAACAGTTATCGACCATGCATGACGATCCGATCCCGGCTCCACTTGCCGCCCTGCAGGATGCGCCGATTCTTCATGATGCGGTGATCGCTCCCGAAGAGATGAAAAAATCTGTTGCAGCCAAGGCAATGGAGATCTTTCAATGATCACCGTCCGTACTCCGGCAACCAGTGCCAACTGTTCAATTGGCTTTGACTGCCTGGGGCTCGCACTGGACTGGAAATCAAAGATTTCCTTTGAGCCAGCCGAAACCCTGAAAATTACTGGCTGTCCACAGGAATATGCCGGTGAAGACAACCTGGTGTATCAGTCTTTTGTCTATACGTGCAAAGCCTGCCATGTCGAAGTGCCAGGGGTGCATATCCATATTGATTCGGATATTCCATTTGCCAGAGGCCTTGGCTCTTCTTCTCAGTGCATTGCAGCCGGAATTTTAGGAGCAGATGCACTTTTAGGTCTGCATCTTGGTGATCGTCAGAAACTGGATCTGGCCACTCAGATTGAAGGCCACCCGGACAATGTAGCTCCCGCTTTGCGCGGCGGGTTATGTTCCTGTGTTACCAAAGGCAATGCGAAGGATGGAAATCAGGAAGTCCTGCCGATTGATCTGGGGGCACATGGCTGGCATGTTCTCGTTGTGATCCCTGATTATGAAGTGAGCACCAAAGAAGCCCGCAAAGTTCTGCCGGCTTCCATTCCATTACATGATGCCGCCATGCAGGTCGGACATGCTCTGTTGTTTGAATATGCCTGGGTGCATGGAGATGAAAACTTGTTGTTTGAAGCCTGCGTGGATGTTCTCCACGAACCAAGCCGAAGCAAACTGATCAAGGATTATCCTGACCTTTATGCGCTGGCGCAAAAAGATCGGATTCCATTCTGGATCTCCGGATCTGGACCCACCATGGCCTTTGTCAGTCAGAATGAAGATCAGCTTCGCAACCTGCAGCACTACTTAGCCTGCCGCGAAGTTCTTGAAGAGATGGGCAGCCATCTGAAACTGCGCCTGTGTAAAGTCAGTGATCAGGGCGCGGAGGTGAACTATGGATAAGTATTATCTGGTCAGTTCCGATATTCTTCCGGAAGTCATTGAAAAAGTCGTCGCAGCGCAGAATCTGCTGCGCACCGGCAAGACAAGAAGAATCTGTGAAGCCGTCAAAATGGTCGGTATTTCCCGCGGAACGTTTTACAAATATAAAGACAGCATTTTCCCCTTTGAACCGGAAAATACAAGCCGCAAGGCCATCATCACACTGGTCATCCACGACGAAAAAGGTGTCCTGTCGATGATTCTGACCCGAATTGCGCAGCTCAACTGCAACGTTCTGGCCATCAACCAGACCATTCCAATCAACCGGGTTTCCAATGTCGTTCTGACGCTGGACATTACCGATCTTCCCGGTAATGTGGAAGATCTGGTGGCCCTGCTTAAAAAACTCGACCATGTCAACAGCGCCTCGCTGGTCAGCGTCGAGTAGGGCAGAGAATGAAACTCAATCGAATTCTGTCGTTTCAGTTTGGCATTTTCTTTCTGGTGGCCATGCTGCTCTCAAGTGTCAGCTCAGTTGTTTTCGATCATCAGTTCTATCTGGATCTGTATGAGCGCATCCATCTGGCTGAAAGAGAAAATATCACTTCATCCGATCTGGAAGACTCGATTTTCATGATGACCGATTACGTTGAAGGCAAACGGGATGATCTCAATGGGACGATCACCTGGAGAAATCAGGTGCAGCCAACCTTCAACACCAAGGGAATCCGTCATATGAAGGATGTCAGGACGCTGTGGCAGCGCGCCTATTGGGTGATGGTGATCTCCTGGATCTTATGCATCGTTGCGATGGTTTTGCTTCTGGCAAGAAATAAGCTGGCAGGTCTGTATGACCTGATGCAGGGACTGCTCGATGGCCTGGTCTGCTTTGCGGTCGTCCTGGTCTTCTTTGGCTTCTGGTGGTTCATTGATTTCACCGGCTTCTGGACCTGGTTTCATACGGTTGTGTTCCCGGGAAACATGGACTGGCTGCTCAATCCGGCAACGGATTTCATGATTGTCATCTGTCCGGAAGAAATGTTTTCATCAATGGTCTTTTTGATTGCCGGCAAACTGCTGGCTGGCCTGGCTCCTGTTGCCGGGCTCTGCCTTCTGGCCCGAAAGACACTGCCTGTCTATTTGGATGTTCTGAAACTTGAAAAAGGATCGAAAGAGGACCGGACCCAAACGGCAAACGGTTAAAATCTGATTCGATTTTCGAACCAAAGATCTCAACAATTGATTTCTTCAAATAAGCCCTGGCTCATTGAGTCAGGGTTTTCTTGTGGATAGATCTGCAATCAGGAAGACCTATCTGCAGACAAAGATGCAGACAATCAGAGGAAGTTATACAGGCAACCAAGCGATCAAATATGGAATACCCAAACAATCAGACCCACAATAATCAAACAGCCAGACATGAAAAAAGCCCCGTCGTAAGACGAGGCAAGATTGGCAAAATGAGAAGAGAGTTGGTGGAATCAAGCTTTCAGGAACATACCTTCTCAAGAACATATCCTCAAGAACAGATGAACAGGTATCCCTGTCTGATTCCGGATGGGGTGAGGCTTTAACAGCTCTGACCTCAAGCCGTTTCCACTTAAGGCTTAAAGTACGTGATAGGCTTTGAGCAGTTTTTCAACATCAGTGTCCTTGATCAGGCCGAGCACTTTGTGCAGTTCGAGTTTTTCGATCCAGTTGAAGTGCATATCGCTTAATGGACGGCCGTCACGCAGACTGATGGCTGCTTTGAGCAGCTCACGGATATCATACTGGCTGCCCCAGACTTCTGGAACACCACGGTCGATATTGAATAAGGTATAGACAGCTTCCATACCGGTACGCATTGCATATTCAGTTGTGAAGACGGTATCTCTTGGTGTTTCAACGAATTCACCGAGGAATGCGAAGTTTTCAGCGCCTTCTGGTACAACTGCCGGACGATCGTCTTTGGCACGCGGCATGAAGTAGGAAGAAGCGAATGGCATCATAACTGGAATCGTATTGGCTGAGTTGGTTGCGAGGTCTTCAATCTGATCTTCTGGCACGCCAATGTGGTAGAGCCATTCTTCACAGATTTCTTTACCCGTGCATTCGCCCATCGGTTTCTTGATGAAGTCGCCCTTTTCATCTGGAGTCAGACCATACAGCCAGACAAGAACCTGGTTCTTTGGCTGGGAATGGAACTGAGGCTGACGGTTGATTGTCCAGGACATCAGCCAGCCGGAGTCTTTGGCAGTGACGATACCACCAGTAACAACTTTGCCGGATAATGGATCACGTTTGGTGATTTTTTCGATGTAAGGCAGAATCTTGTCATCGAGAGTATTTACCGTAACGCCCATCCATTTGCATTCTTCTGGGTGAGAGTAGAATTTTTCAGGATGACCGAAGCTTGGGTCCTGAGCGGCAATCCGGCGCCACAGATCGAAGGATCCGCCTTCTTTGATTTCTGGTAAGTATTCGCAGACTTTGTCCTGACCACCGATCGAGGAGTTTTCAACGTTGCTTCCTAACGTAATAAACAGGTAGTCGTTTTCGCCAAGATCAAGTGTGGAGTCTTTGCCATCGTGACGCAATACAACGCTTACCGCACGTTTTTTACCGTCAGGCTGAATATCAAAGTTTACATCCAGAACTTCAGTGTTGAAGTGGAACTGAGCACCATGGTCTTCCAGGTATTTTTGCATTGGCAGAATCATGGATTCATACTGATTGTATTTGGTAAAACGTAAGGCACTCAGATTTGGCAGACCATCGATATGGTGGATGAAACGGGTCATGTAGCGTTTCATTTCCAGAGCTGAGTTGCAGTTGTAGAACGCAAACATGGTGCGCCAGTAGAGCCAGAAGTTGGTATCGAGAACTTCTTCATCAAAGAAGTCGGTGATGCGTTTGTCTTCGAGTTCTTCATCTGGTGTCATGAAGAAATTCATCAGTTCCATGCAGCCTTTATCGCTGACACCGAATTTGCCATCGGTATGCGCATCTTGGCCTTGTTTTTCGGTTACACGGCATAAGGAGAAGTTAGGATCCTTTTTGTTGAGCCAGTAGTATTCATCCAGAACGCTGACGCCATCGGTTTCGATACTTGGGATAGAACGGAACAGATCCCACATGACTTCGAAATGGTTATCCATCTCACGACCGCCGCGCATAACGTAGCCGTTTCCTGGATAGTACCAGCCATCGCATGCGCCGCCGGCAACGGGATCCCGTTCGAAGAAGTGCAGATGGTTACCAGGCATCTGGCCATCACGGATTAAGAAACATCCAGCGGTCAGAGCAGCAAGCCCAGTGCCGACAAAATAGGCAGATTTTTCATCGATGCCTTCCGGTTTTTCCGGACGCGCAAATGCTTCGTAGTTACCACTTGAATAGTACATAATGTCCTCCTTGAATTAGACAATTCTCAGAACGAAGGCTTCAGAGCAATTCTTCTTTGAGAAGAGTCATCCAATCGATAAACTGATCGATTACAGTCTTTCGATCGGTCAAATTTGATCTCTGAAGACTGGCTTTGTTCTTGATGGTTGTAGCATACAAGAATTTTAAATGATGGGATATAAACAGCAGGCTGGTGGTGATCAGATTTTTATCACTCGGCTCAAAGTGTAAAAAAACAAAAACCGGAAATCGAAGAGATCCGGTTTAACAGGCTTTATTTGAAGGGCATCTGTCTGTTCGAAAGGCTTCGAGTGCTCTTGTGATGGAACCGTGAATCAGAGTGGCGGTTCGTTCCACAATGTATTCTGGCTTTTCTTTCATCCCGGTGTCGATCCATTTGAGCATGGTGCCGACAAAGGAAAACTGATAGAACTTGGCAATAAACATTTTGTCTTTTTCGCGCACCGTCATATTGGCAGCCCGCTCTTCAACGACACCAAGGAGCAGATCGCTGACAACCCGGTCGAGGTATTGTTCGATATACTCACGACGCACCGAGTGGTAGACATTGAGTATGAATTCCTTATTCTCAAGGGCTCCATAGAAGATATTGAGATATCCTTCCTGCCAGGTATCATAAGTTTTTTTGTTTTTCAGATATTTGCGGGCATCTTCCTGACACGTCCATTCCAGCAGATCATAAATGTCCTGGAAATGATAATAGAAAGTCATGCGGTTGAGTCCGCAGTCTTCGGTGATATCTGTAACGGTGATTTTGTCGAACGGCTTTTGAAGAAGCAGTTTCTTCAGCGATGCGCTTAAGGCGTTTTTGGTGATTTTTGACATAGAAACCTCCCTGAAAAGTCGATGCCATCATCCGATGGCCTTGCATCCAGCTCTTTTCATCCAGATTCTCATCCAGGCCTTTCGCTTCAAAAGTAATCCAGATAGACACAAGAATATAAGGACGTATGGAAATAAAGAGGCAAGGATGAATGGAAAAAAGGTATAAGTAAAAGAAGTATAGCCAAAATCAGAATTCTTTCAAAGACAAGATTTGAAAGAACCAGATTTTAAAGGAGCGGCCCGAAAGAGCAGGATCCAAAGATGCTGGCGGAGGCGTGAAGCCCAAAAGCTGTTACAATCAACTCGAAAATAGGAGTTCTACACAGTCGAAAACCAGAATGATCCGGATCGAGCTATCCGTATATGGGTCGATCGGTCATAAATGATTTGGATTGATCTGTAGACCATGATCTGATCTGTAGACCATATAGAAAACAGGAATCTAGAAAATAGAAATTTACTTGCAAAGAAGAGAGGAGAGCTTATGAAACCATTCATTCTTGCCAGCCAGTCACCAAGACGCAAAGAGCTTTTAGGAAAAGTCCTGTCGGAATTTGAATGCATTCCCGCCAAAGGGGATGAAGTCTTTGAAACAGGTCCAATTGATCCGGCTTTAAAGAAAGTAGCGGCGGCAAAGGGAAGAGAAGTCTTTGCGACGTATCCAGATGCGATTGTTTTAAGTGCGGATACCATTGTTGTAGATGGAGATCAGATTTTAGGAAAACCAAAAGACAAGGCTGATGCCAGCAAGACTCTTCATCAGCTTTCCGGACGCTGGCATGAAGTCAAAACCGGTGTAGCTTTATTTGATGGGGACACAGCCCGTCAGGAAGTCGTGACTACCCGTGTTCATTTTCGAAATCTGAGTGATGAAGAGATTGAAACCTACGTGCAAAGCGGCGGTCCATTAGACAAAGCAGGCAGTTATGGCATTCAGGATGTCGATTTTGTCGACCAAATTGACGGGTCTTTCAGCAATGTAGTTGGTTTACCGATGGAACTTGTCGAAAACTGGCTGGAGGACTTGCAATAGAGAATGACCTATAGGCTCGTACTCAGCTTCAGAATCATACTCGGTGCCTTCTTTGTCTTTTAAATACGAAAAATCATGACCTTTCTGACCTCTTTTATTTTCTTTCCCAGGCAGCTTTGAAGGGAAAATTTGAGAGCTTTAGAGATAACCCGCAGGCGTTACTTGCGGGATAAGTCTTTGGTCAGCATGAAGAGCAGATCCTTGATAATTTCTACCAATTCCTCCACACTCTCTTTCCGTCCTCCATTCAGCCAGGCGGTTAATACGCTGATGGTAAAACCAGTGCGGATGGCGATAAAATAATTCCCATGCTTTGTATCGATTCCGGGAAGTTCTCCAAAGCGCTGCCGCAATAGTTCGGCGTTTTTCATATGGCAGGCATAAATAATATCCTGGCGGTTGATTTTCATCAGCAGTTCCAAAATATCGCTGTGTTCCACCCAATAGCCAAAGTAATGGAGCGCCAGATCCAGTTCGTTGGAAAACTGTTCCGGTCCATCAGCAGCCAGTGCCTCGGAAAAACAGGTATCGCACTTCCAGTACAAAACATCCGAAAGATTGTCAAACGCCCGGTAAAAAGTTGTTCGTGCCACACCAGAAGCCTTTTGCAGGTCACTTATCGTGACCGCATCAAAAGGCTTCTTTTTCATACACTCCAGAAGTCCATCGTAAATCAGGGCTGCTGAGCGGGCTGCCCGCTTGTCCTTGCTGATGTGATACATAGGCTCACTCCTATTTCGCTACAACTATTTCAGTCCGTGTAGCATAGATTTCGATACTATTGTAGCGCAAATTCACCTATGTTAGAATCGCTCCAACATAAATTTGAAAGGAGCTTACGTATTACGTATATGGAAACGATTCTGCAAAGCTGGCTGTCCATCTGGCTGTATGTCATGGCGGCGATCGCAACTTATCTTGCCATCCTCATCTGGAAAAATAGAAAGAACTGGGACAAAATCAACATTTTGTGTACTCTGGCTGTCATTGTACTGATCCTTCATGTATTGGAGGAATGGGTCCTGCCGGGAGGACTGCACTACTCTTATAACATCGCCCACGGATCTACCCTGCTAAGCCGCTACCCAATGAACCGGCTGACGGATATGATTACCAATTTTGGTGGCGTACTGCTGGGTCTGGTGGTGTTGAAGGTACGGGGATTTCGTAAACCTGCTGGCATCGCCATTATGCTTTTTTCAGCATTTGAGGTGATCATCCATATCACCATCGGCATTCAGGATATGGCCTTGTTTGGGCCTTATGGAATGAACACCCTTTATTCTCCGGGGCTGGTTACCTCACTGTTCGGTTTTCTGCCTGTGTGCATAGGGCTGGCGGTTAGCTTACTCAAGGATAAGGCAAACCGTCCCAGCTTCAAACAGTGGGTGATGGCTGTGGCTGCGATGTTTGGCTTCTGCTTTCTGCTGATCAATCTGCCGGAGATGACGCTGGGCAGTGAAAACACACCCTATGAATTTACCGACCGGGGATACTATGAAAAATTTGCTCCGGAATTTGAAGAAGCGAATGGATATCAATATTTTGAGCCGGAAACAGGAATGAAAGAACAATAACCTGAAGAAAGGCGGATCCAAATTCCGAAAATAGGTCAGGGAAACGGGAAGCGATGACAGTTACAATGTCGCTTTTGTTGACAAAATGGATGGATCTTTCAGGAATGTAGTTGTTTACCAATGGAACTTGCCGAAAACTGGCTGGAGGACTTGCAATAGAGAAAAATCTATATGATAATAATCTAAGTTTTGCAGGGTTTTATAACAGATTATGAATAAAACCGTCATATTTTGCATCAATAAAGCGAATGTGGCGGTTTTTTAATTTGACCATTCAGAAGTTATCTATTATAATATAATAGATAACAAGGT
>CAJTLE010000082.1 GCA_910577085.1 uncultured Allobaculum sp.
TGGCAACCCCGAGGTATTTGCAGGCTTGTGACGTCTTCATTCTCATGTATTTATAATAACACATCTATATTCATTATAGACTGTTTTTTCCTTAAAAACCCAATATAACCAACTGTTAAAATCCGTCCACTCATTAATACATACGCAAGAGTTCAAAGAAGGATTCGTCACTCATTCTTTTTCTGACGTTGCCCAAAATCTCTTCAAAATCTTGCTCCATCTTTTGACCAGGATGGAGCAAGATTTTGAATCGTTTTCTCAAGATTCAGTCTTTCTTTTTGATTGATGCTCCAAGATTTGATCTATCTTTTCGATTTATATCATAAGATTTGAACTATATTTTCAATTATTACCTCAAGATATATCCAATCTTTTCAATCTATCCATCAAGATAGAACTTATCTTAAACGTATCTATGTTAGGATAGAGAGACAAGGATGAATTCAAGGATTGAAAACGGTCGCCAGTAATAGTCACAAAAGAATAATTAAATATATAAATTATCGTCAGATATATTTAATACTAAATCTGTATTTGAAATGACAGAGCGTGCGAATTGTGTGGAGGAAGATGGAATGAGCGATTTAGAAAATAGAATGTCAGAATCAAGAACATTGGAATACAAGGAAGACCTGACAAAATCTTATTTAAAGACCGTCAGTGCATTTGCCAATTACGATGGAGGATCGATAATTTTTGGTGTTAGAGATAATGGTGAAGCAATAGGAATCGAGAATCCTGAAAAGCTGCGATTATCTGTGGAAAATCAGATTAACGATAATATCCGTCCTCGTCCTCGATATTTATTGGAACAGTATGAGGAAGAGGGAAAAGCTCTGGTGGAACTGAAAGTCGAAGCAGGTTTACAACCGCCATATTATTATCAGAAAAAGGCCTATACCAGAAACGATACGTCAACCATAGAAGTAAGTGATTACGAATTGAATGACTTGATTTTAAAAGGCCGAAACCTGACCTATGATAAATTACCATCCCCTAATCAGAATCTGACGTTTAACAAACTTACTGATACTTTCCAAAACGAGACGAATAATACGCTTTCTACCAATGATCTTCCTGCAATACTCGGACTTTATACTTCCGGATCAGGCTATAACAATGCTGGATTATTGTTCTCAGACCAAAATCGTTTTCCGGGAATCAGGATCGTTAAATTTGGAAAAGACGAAAATACTATCTGGCTTCGGAGGGATCTTGAAAATATCTCCATCATTGAAATGATGGAAAATGCGCTGGAGACGTATCGCCAACAATATCAGCCAGAAAAGATTGAGGGAGCCAAAAGAATCATAAAGCCCATGATCCCAGAAGAAAGCTATCGAGAAGCTGTGGCTAACGCGTTAGTTCATAGGAATTGGGCAATTGATGCGCCTATATTGATTAAGATGTATCCGGATAAAATAACGATTTCATCGCCTGGGGCCCTTGTAGAGGGAGTAGAGCCAGATGCATACCTGAGAGGCGCAATGTCCAAATTCAGAAATCCGGTCATTGGCTGGATTTTCTTAAGACTGGGATACGTTGAAGGGCTCAGCACTGGGGTCATGAGAATCAATGCCCCCTATGCGAATGCCTGCCAGAAACCAGAATTTGAGTTTTTGTCGAATGCTTTAGTCATAACTCTTCCGGTCCTGAACGATACACCACACCTTACCAGTGAGCAGAATCAAATTTACCAGCTTTTCAAGACCAATCGTGAGCTGTCTTTAAAGGAAATTCAAAAGTTGACTGGCTTCAGTTCTTCTGTTGCAAGAAGCAATACCAATTTTTTGGTCCAGAATAACATCTTAGAACGGGTTGGCGGCGGACCGAAAACCAGGTATCGAGAACGCACGATGAGATGACAAGGTACCGTTCAGAGCTTTTCTGGTTTGTATATTTTTCTTTTGAGTCTGGCTGACGAACTGCGTTCTGGTCATGGATTAATTAATAGCGATGATTCTGGAAAGCGGCTTCGGATTTGAGGTGAAGCTGGGTGTTTTCTTCGTAATGAAGATTGAAGTAGACCAGATAGAGCAGGTTGAGAACATATTGGATACTGAAACGAGCCGCAAACGTGGACAGTTTAAAACCGGCACTTTCAGTCTGCGGCAAATCAAGAATCACCGAAGCTTCACCGCTCAGCGGGGAGTTGGAATTTGAGGTGATGACAATCATTTTCACATTGTTTTCCAGCAGGGAAGCAAAGATGGATTCCAGTCTTTCAGACAAACCGCTGTAGCTGATGAGGATTGCAGCGTCCTTTTCGTTAAGTGTTCTGGCCAGAATGTTCTGCTCGCCTGGAAGTGGAGTAAATTGAATGGACTTCGACAATTTCATCATTCGATTCTGAAAGGACAGAGCGTCCAGAAAGGAATCTCCAATCGCAAATAAGGCAATTCGGTCGGCTTTTTCCAGTAAGCCGGCCGCTTTTTGGTAGGCGGCGGCATTCAAAGACTGGTAGGTCATCTGTAAGGTCTGCTGTTCAAGGTTAAGCAGGTTACGGGAGATCTCAAAGAAAGAGTCATTTTCAGCGATCGGAAAATCCGGGTTGACCGAAGCGGGAAGATCCTGCCCTTTCTGTAAATCGGAAGCCAGCTGGATTTTAAACTGGGCAAAGCCGGTCAGCCCGAGTTTCTGGCCAAGACGAACGACCGTAGAAGGAGAGACATAAGCTGCTTTGGCCAGCGCCTGTACTGACAACGACAGGACTTGCTGGCGATGTTCAAGAATGTAGTCGGCCAGATTTCTTTCGGAAACAGACAGATCCTTTCGAGTGGTGAGCGCTTTTTGCAGATTCATGAAATCTTCCTCCTTTTTGAACAGTTCTGAAATATTATTCCATGACTTTGAACCGACCAACAGGCGAAATGAGAACAAATTTCCAGAACCTGAAATTTCCTTTGTTCTTCGAAGCATTGAATTTAGACTGAAATTGCCTTCAAGAAGAAGGCAAAAAATATGTGTAAGCAAACCCGCCAAATCAGAAAGATTGAAGAGGCAAAACGTACAAATCGAAACGTCTTCAATCCAGGCGGCTCAGACAAAAAACAGTTTAAAGCAATGAACAGACAGGTCTGAAACCTGCAGGAGGATGGAAATGAAACTTGGAATTATGGGCAATGGTTCAATCGTACAGGTCGCATTAAATACTTTCGCGACTATGCCAGAGATGGAGGTTAAAGCCATTCTCTACCGCAAGAAAAGTGAAGAGCGCGCAAAGGATCTTGCCAGAACCTATGGCATTGAAAAAGTCTATATCGACATGGATGAGTTCCTGGCGGATCCTTCGTTTGACACCGTGTATGTGGCAGTGGTCAATACGCTTCACTATGCGTATTCAAAACGGGCTTTAGAAGCGGGCAAGAATGTCATCTGTGAAAAACCATTTGCGACCAGCGGCAAAGAAACCAGAGAGCTGATCGATCTGGCCAAAGAAAAAGGATGCATGCTTTTTGAAGCTGTTCCAACCCGCTACCAGGATAATTACGCCCTGATTGCTTCACTGCTTGACCAGATTGGACCGATCAAAATGATCCAGGCCAACTACTCTCAATACTCACGCCGTTATGACAAATACAAAGAAGGAATTGTTTTACCAGCTTTTGATCCGGCTCAATACGGTGGTGCACTGTTTGATCTCAACATCTATAACCTGCATTTTATTGTTGGCCTTTTCGGTCTTCCCAACCAGGCCCATTACTTTGCCAACCAAGGATTCAATGGCGTAGATGTCTCCGGAACGGCCCTACTGGATTATGGTCCTTTTAAAGCCGTACTGACGGCTGCTAAAGATTCTGCCAGCAAGCCCTTTGTCATTCTTCAAGGCGAGAAGGGAACGATTGAAGTCCATTCGATGCCAAGTGAAGTCAACAATGTCACTCTCACTTTGCATGGCCAGCCCGCCCAGATCATTGGCGAAGACCAGAATGATCGTTTCAAAGTTCAGTTTGGAAAGATTGACCGTATTTTAGAGGCAAAAGATACCAAGCGCTGCTTTGCGGACATGGAAAAGACTTACAACGTCATGGCTTTAGCGGATGAACTGCGAAGCCAGGTCCTTGAATGAATACAGAATCATCGAAGAGGAATTCGAATCCCAGACCATCCGGAACAACAATCCAGCTCCAAGTCATTCAGATATAAATAGTACAAATAGTATGGAAAAGGAGATGCCATTCATGAAATTTGACGCCATCATGCATATCTCGTTTTACACCACCCAGCTCGACAAGATGGTGGACTTCTATACAAACGTTTTAGGGGCCAAGCAGAAAGTTATTGTGAGGTATAAAGAATATCTCAACCATCCCGAACGAAAGGCAATGTATCAGAAAGCGCTGACCAGTCCCGATGATATTTTCTATACCTATCTTGAACTGGCTCCCGGACAGTTCATTGAACCCTTTCCGGCCGCTCCAGACCAGAAACCACATCGGTCATGGAATGAAGCCGCTGACTATTCGCATTTTGCCCTGACTGTCCCGGATATCCATGAAGCTTCCCGGATTTTGCAGCAAAGAGGTCTGAAACCCGACACAGCGATTTCACGCGGTCCGTCGCATACCTACCAACAATGGTTCCATGATCCGGATGGCAATAAATTTGAACTCATGCAGCTGACCGACCAGTCCTGGCAGGTTACAGGCCATTGTTAGAAGGCAGTCTTGGCGCGTCTGACCGAAGCCAAGACAAGTCCCATCCAGAACCAGATTGAACGGAAAAAGAAGCGGTGCAGAAATGAAGCGGTGCAGAAATGAAGCAGTGCAAAAAAGAAGCAGTGCAGAAAATAGAAACAGTCTAAAAATGCAACGGGGAGGACTTTCAGACCATGATTCAGCATTGAATCAGGCTGATGTGTTCTCCTTTTTGCTTTGCATTGACCGGAATTTGAGATTGCTTGGTCTATACTATCTGTTCACGGATTTTGGCAGAATCTATTGGTCTTTGATTGGATGGATTGACAGACGACCAGAAAAAGAATCAACATGGAGGAAAGGATGGCTGACGATGAAAGAAAACAGAAATAATAACCACTTTGAAAAGGACCAATCCCAAAGAGATATAGATTCATCCCCTCGCAAAACCAGAAAACCGGGATGGAAAAGAGTAAAAAAGATCGCCAGAATTGCAGGCGGTGTCACGCTGAGTCTGGCTTTAATTGGCTCGGCTTTGGCTGCCTTGCCCAATCAGGCGCTGGCCAAAGAAAATGGAATGGATATGTATCGACTCTATAATCCAAATTCAGGAGAACACTTCTATACCGCTTCGGGCGGTGAGCGGGATTCATTGATCCACGCCGGCTGGCAATATGAAGGAACCGGCTGGGTGGCTCCAGAAAAAGGAGATCCTGTCTATCGCCTGTATAACCCGAATGCGGGCGATCATCACTATACGCTCAATTCAGCTGAACGCGATATGCTTGTTGGTCGTGGGTGGAAAGCAGAAGGCATTGGCTGGTATTCTGACCAGGCTAAGACCTTGCCGGTCTATCGGGAATACAATCCCAATGCGATCAGTGGTGCCCATAACTACACGACGGATGTCAATGAGCACAAACATCTGATCGATCTGGGCTGGCGGAATGAAAATATCGGCTGGTATGCCCTGGCTCCAGGAAAAGCTGTGGTGAATCAGGGGTTGAGTCGGCTGCATGTATCCGGAACAGATCTGCTCGATGAAAATAACCGGAAAGTTGAACTGCAGGGGTACAGCACATTTGGGCTGAACTATGCCCCACAATACGTTGACCAATCCGTTTTCCGTTTTCTGAAAAACGAAATGCATTCGCAGATCATCCGTCTGGCTTTGTATACGGAAGAATATGGCGGCTATTGCAGCGGCGGCAACCAGGAGCAGCTGGAAGCCCTGATTGATAAAGGGGTTCAGGCAGCCAAGGCAACCGGCCAGTATGTCATTATCGACTGGCATATTCTTTCCGATGGCAATCCAAATACGCACCTGAATGAAGCCAAAGCTTTCTTTGCGAAAATGAGTGCGCGTTATAAAAATGAAACGCACGTCATGTACGAAATCTGCAACGAACCCAATGGCGTCAGCTGGGATCAGGTCCGCTCCTATGCTCAACAGGTGATCCCGGTCATCCGGGCCAATGATCCAAAGGGCATTATTCTGGTCGGCACCCCGACCTGGAGCCAGGATGTCGATATTGCTGCCCAGAACCCACTGACGGGGGTGACCAATGTGATGTACACGCTCCATTTCTATGCGGCTACCCATAAAGAGGGTATTCGCGACAAACTGAAAACAGCCCATGCCAAAGGCCTGCCTGTATTTGTCAGTGAATTTGGCATCAGCTCTGCTGATGGCAATGGTGCTTTGGATGAAGCATCCGGCAATGCCTGGATGGCGCTGCTCAATGAATATGGAATCAGCCGTGTTGGCTGGGCAGTAAACAATAAAGCTGAAGCCTCTTCCTTATTCTTACCAGGCACCTCGACAGCGTTAAGCCTGAATGATCTGAGTCCATCCGGCCGTTGGTTTGAAGAGACCTACCAGAAAAACTACAAACCATTGCCAGGGATTTCTACTACTCCTGACCAGGGAAACGATACGCCATCCAGACCCTCTGAGCCATCAGCACCAGATACCCCATCCACGAAACCATCTGATTCCTCTCAGAACGTGACGACTTCTGGATCACTTCGTCAGAGCGTAACGCTCAAAAACCATTGGACAAGCAACGGCCAGAACTTCTGGCAATACGAAATCCAGCTGACCAATATGTCAAGCACACCAGTTTCTGACTGGATGGCTTCTGTGACCTGGAACCAGCCGGTGACCATTGAGCAGAGCTGGAATGGTCAATATTCAACAAGTGGTTCAACCCTGACGGTCCGCCCGGTTTCCTACAATGGAACCATTGCCTCCGGTCAGACGATTACGGATCTTGGTATCATTGTCAAAACCCCGGCTTCATCGGGTGATCTTGCCGTTCAATAGCTGAAGAGATTGGATCTTTACACTCTCTTGCCTTTGATTTCAAGATTTGACTGCGGTCTTCCTGTTTGTTTGGGAAGGCCGCTTTTTCTGTTTGATTTTCTCCCTGATTTTTCCATGCTTTCAGGCCGCCTTCTTGCAGCCCTATGGCAGCTTCACGACAGAAATCCACATATCGATTAATATCGATTGATCGATTCAGCCAGAAAGTCGGAAGGAATAAACGAAAAAGATTGATTATAAATCCGAACTGGATATTCAGCGGGAAGTGAAAACTTATGTTTGTGGATGCGTTTTCAAAGCCAGGGGATGGATGGAAAAACGGCTGGGGAAGAAAACGAAGAGAAACTGCAGGCGTTGATGTTGAATTTTTGTGGAATCTTAGCGGATAGCGGATGATAGAATGGTATTCTTTGAGTAATGTGATGAATTACTCTGGATGCCTGCTGGAAATGCTGGTCATGAATCTGTGATTCTGACTGTCAACAAAGCAGATTTCCTGAAATAGAAAGGGAAACTATGAAAATAGGTTTGGAGAACCTGACCAAGGTTTTTCCTGGAAAAGGAAGAAAAAACAAAAATAAAGAAGTCGTTGCGGTTGATGATTTCAACTTTACGATTCCTGATGGCAAGCTGGTCGGTCTTTTAGGACCTTCAGGGTGTGGAAAGAGCACCACGCTGAATATGATCAGCGGCCTGCTGAAGCCAACCTCTGGAAAAATTTTCTTTGGGGATAAAGATGTGACCAATCTGCCCCCGGAAGAGCGCGGGGTAGGCATGGTCTTTCAGAACTATGCGTTATATCCGCATATGACAGTTGCGGATAATATTCAATTTCCGCTTGAAAATCTCAAGGGTGACCAGAAACTGAGTGACCAGCAGATGAAAGAGCGGGTTGAAGAAGCAGCAAAACTCGTCAAGATTGATGAACTGCTGGATCGAAAACCGGGTGAGCTTTCAGGTGGTCAGCAGCAGCGCGTGGCAATAGCCCGGGCGCTGGTCAAACTGCCCAGAGTTTTATTGTTAGATGAACCATTGTCGAATCTGGATGCAAGACTTCGCCTGCAGACACGGGAGGAAATCCGCCGGATCCAGCAGGAAACGGGCATTACAACTGTGTTTGTTACCCATGACCAGGATGAAGCGATGAGTATTTCGGATCTGATTGTGGTCATGAAAGATGGAGAAGTTCAGCAGATTGACTCGCCACAGAAAGTCTATGATGATCCAGCAAACCAGTTCGTCGCTCAGTTTTTAGGCATCCCGCCTATCAACCTGTTTGATGGCCGGGTCGCGGATGGAAAACTGTGGATTGGCGATGATCCGGTGCTGGAAGTTGAAGATGTACCAGATCAGGAAGTGGTTGTCGGGGTGCGTCCGGAAGGATTCATTCTGGCTCATGACGGCCATCTTAAAGATGAAATGGTCCGCACGGAAGTAACGGGTCGGGATATCAGCATTGTTTCCCGCAACCTGGCTTCCAGAAATCCATTGGTCCGTTCCATTCTTTCCAGTGATGATCTGCATCGGATCAAGGAAGGGGAAGCAAACTTTGATCTCAAGCCGCACAAGGTTTTCCTCTTTGATGAACAGACTGGAAAACGGTTAAGAGGAAAACTGAAACCTCTCCACCATGGACATCCTGAGGCCGAAAACATCGATGCGCTTGTCGATGGCGTCGAAGACCAGATTGAACTTGACCTGCTGACGCAGGCAGAAAACAGATAGGGAGAATTCTTTATGAAAAAGTACAAGGGGTTTCTTTATCTGCTCCCGGCTTTCCTCTTTCTGGCTGTCTTTCTGATCTATCCGTTGATTGACGTCTTTATCTACTCGTTTGAAGAAGGCTACAGCTCGGCAAGCCAGAGCTACTTTGGGGTGGGCTGGTACAACTATGCCTATGTTCTGCATGATCCATACTTCACGCAGGCGCTGGTGAATACATTCTTGCTGGTGGTCATCACGGTGCCCTTATCGACTGGCTTTTCTCTGGCGATTGCGTTCCTGCTGACACGCATTGATAAACTGCGCTCGCTGTTCCAGACCATTTACTTTCTGCCGTATGTGACCAACACGCTGGCTGTCGGGATGGTGTTCATGGTTCTGTTTAAGCAGACGCCGTATTCAGAAGGCTTTGTGAACATGCTGATCGGCTGGTTTGGCGGTCAGCCGGTGGATTTCATTGAAGGACCGTATTGGGCCAAGATGTTTGTGCTGTGCTTTTATACGATCTGGATTGTTATGCCGTTTAAGATTCTGATTCTGACCAGTGCGCTGGCGAGCGTCAATCCGATGTATTACAACGCTGCCCGCATTGATGGCACAAGCTCATGGCGGATTTTTACCCGCATTACGCTGCCGCTGATTTCGCCTTCCGTATTCTATCTGGTCATCACCGGATTTATCGGGGCGTTCAAAGCCTACTCCGATGCGGTTGCACTGTTTGGAACCAACCTGAATGCGGCTGGCATGAATACGATGGTTGGTTATGTCTTTGACATGCTTTACCGCGATGGAGGCGGGTATCCCTCCTATGCGTCGGCCGCAGCCATTCTGCTTTTTGCGGTGGTGCTGACCATTACGGTGATCAACCTGATGGTTTCCAAAAAGTATACCCACTACAGTTAGAGGTCACTTGATGAAAAAACATAAACCCATTACCTGGTTCTTTCTGATTGTGTGGGCAATTGCAGTCCTGTTTCCGTTTTACTGGATGATCTTAACCTCCATTAAAGGCTATGCCGCTTATAACGCGGAATATGTACCGCAGCTTTTTACCACTGCTCCGACAATCGAAAACTACATTTACGCATTTACCGAGGTCGATCTTGGCCGGTATCTGCTCAATACCCTGATTTTTACCGTCATTACGACGGCACTGATGGTCTTTGTGTCCATCCTGGCCGCATTTGCGTTTGCCAGACTTGATTTTCCTGGGAAGTCCTTGATCTTTACCGGCTTTCTGGCTTTGATGATGATCCCAAATGAGTTGGTCATTATCACCAACTTTCAGACGATTACCGAACTGGATCTGCGCAACACCTTCCTGGGTCTGATCCTGCCTTCGGTTACTTCCGTCTTCTATATTTATCTGCTTCGCGAAAACTTCGCCCAGATTCCAGACTCGCTTTACTATGCGGCCAAGATTGATGGCTCTTCAGACTGGAAATTTCTGTGGCGGATCATGGTGCCGATGTGCCGACCGACCGTCGTGACGATCACAATCCTGAAAGTCATTGAATGCTGGAACAGCTACATCTGGCCAAGCCTGATCACCGACGATCCCAATTATTATCTGGTTTCCAATGGCATCCAGCAGATCCGGGAATCCGGATTTGGACGGGCAAACATCCCGGCGATGATGGCGGCCGTTGTGGTCATCAGTATTCCACTGATCGTTCTGTTTTTGATCTATCGTAAGCAGATCATGTCCGGTGTTGTCCGGGGAGGAACCAAAGGATGAAGCGCCGTACATTTGGCGGATGGTTTCTGTCCCTGTTGATGGCCTGCTGTCTGTTTGTCAGCGGTTGTCATGGCGCCCAGGCCAAAGCAGCCTTTGCGATTCCGGAAACCCTGGATGAATCCCGCCCGATTGAAATTACGTTCTGGGCAAAAAATGATACAAACAAAAATCAGACGGCGGTTTATAAAAAGGCCATCGAAGATTTTGAAAAGCTGTATCCCAATATCAAAGTCAATCTGAAGCTGTATACCGATTACGGCAAGATTTATAACGATGTTATTACCAATATCGCGACCGGCACCACACCGAACGTTGCGATCACTTATCCCGACCACATCGCTTCTTACATCCAGCAGGATGGGGTTGTAGTTGGACTGGATGAGTTGATGGCGGATGAAAAGTATGGCCTTGGTGGATCAGAACTGAAATTTGATGGTCCAGATGCCGATGAGCTGGTCGGTGCCTTTGTCGAAGAAGGCGTCATCAATGGTACCCAATATGCGATGCCATTCATGCGTTCCACTGAAGCTCTGTATATCAATAAGAACCTGGTTGAAAAACTGGGATATACCATTCCGGATGTTGTGACCTGGGACTGGATCTGGGAAGTGGCCAATGCGGCTGCAGCAACCAAGGGAGCCGATGGCGTTTATTCCGTCAATGGTCAGAAAACGCTGATTCCATTTATCTACAAATCAACGGATAACATGATGATTCAGCTGCTGCGCCAGCAGGATGCCGGCTACAGCGATGAGGAAGGAAACATTGAAATCTTCAATGATACGACTTCTGAAGATCTGAAAAAGATCGCGCAGGAAACCAAGGATGGCGCGTTCTCAACGTTTAAAGTTTCTGGCTATCCAGCCAACCTGCTCAATGCATCACAGACCCTGTTTGCGGTGGACTCCACAGCCGGTGCCACCTGGATGGGAGCGCATGCTCCATTATCCGATATCAGTCCGGATGCCTTTACTGAATTTGAAACGGTTGTCCGCCCGGTTCCACAGGTGAACACCGATGAAATTGAAATGATTTCGCAGGGACCATCGATGGCGATCTTTGGTAAAGATGATCCGCAGGAAGTCCTGGCCTCATGGCTTTTTGCTCAGTATCTGATGAGCAATGAAGCCCAGATTGGCTATGCCAAAACAGAAGGATATCTTCCCATTACGGAAAAAGCGCTCAATGATCCGGAGTATCAGGACTATCTGTCTAAAGCCGGCATCGATAATGATGAACACTATTCTGTCAAAATCGATGCGGCCAGACTGTTGATGGATAACCTCGATCATACCTTCACGACCCCTGTCTTTAATGGCTCCGCTTCCTTACGAAATGCGGCGGGGGAACTGATTGAAGATGTTGTCCGTTCCACCAGACGCAAACAGACGGTGGACGATGCCTATATTCAGGAGCTCTACGATAAAGTGACTTCCTTATACCGGCTCGATCAGCTCTCACAGGGCATTCAGTCGACTGGCTCGATGGGCCCAATGCCGGCTTCTTCGGTCTGGTTCTTAAGCATTCTGGCCGGAACCTGGGTTGTCATTGGAGCTATTTATCTGCGCCGTTATCTGCAGCAGCGCAAAGACAGTCACGCATAAAGATTTAGAAATTCAAATGAGGATTTTATTTTCGTCTCTATAAGATGAGAACCTTCTCTTATGATCACAGAGGAGAATGACTTCCATTCCTTTCACGGCTTCATTGTTCAGACAATGGGGCCATTTTTTGATGGCGCAAAATGAAGACGGGGCCAGGAGATAAACGGGAAAGAGAGGGGGATCTGAACAGGAAGCGGGCAGAAAAGGAGTTCGAAACAGAAGCTGGAAGTTTTCTTTGAAAGAAATGAATGTCTTTGAAATGAGAGAACACAGCGTTTTCATCGCAAAAGGATGACCGGCAAATTTCAAAAAACAACTCTCTGGCCCGGACAATTTTCGCCAGTTGTTCGAAAACCAAGTAAACTAAAGGTGCATGCCCGCCTTTGCGGGCTTTAGACGATCTCAGTCGTCTCGAGGAGAAAATGATGAAAAAGACTGCCTTAACCGCTCTGCTTCTTTGTGCAGGCATGGCCCTGACTGGCTGCTCTTCCAGCTCCCAGTCTTCTTCCACAACATCGACTGCTTCCGAAACAGCTTCCAGCACTGCGACCGCTGCTGATCCAGCTGCAAAATCGGAAGGTGTCATGACGTATCAGGAATATGTTGATGCTGAATTAGATACTGAAGTGACCATCGAAGCCTATGTTCAGGCCAAACAGTCCTGGTGGGAAGACAAAGCAACCATCTATGCAGAAGACCCAGATGGTGCTTACTTCATTTACAATGCCAATGTTTCTGAAGATCTGTACAACGAATTATCTGATGGCGCCAAAATTAAAGTAAAAGGCTTCAAGACCGAATGGTCCGGTGAAGTTGAAATTGCGGAAGGTGCCGAAGTTGAAGTTATTGAAGGTGAAACCTGGAAAGCAACTCCAGTGGATGTCACTGACCTGTTAGGCAACGAAGAAGAACTGATCAAGCATCAGAACCAGCTCGTTGATTTCAAAGGCCTGACTGTAGAACCAGCTGAAGAAGGATCCGATGCTGCTTACCTGTACAACTATGATGGTTCCGGTGAAGAAGGCGATGACCTGTACTTCAACGTATCCAAAGATGGCAACACTTACACATTCGTAGTTGAATCCTACCTCACCAACCAGGACACTGACGTGTATAAAACAGTCAAGAACCTCAAAGTTGGCGATGTCATCGACTGCGAAGGCTTCTTATACTGGTATGAAGGGGCTAACCCACATATCATTTCCGTTACTGTTGTTGAATAATCGAGAGTAACATCCTGTAACGCATAGAATTCACCAATAAGATCTGATCAGACCGTCCGTGTGGCGGTCTTTTCTTTCTCCTTTTTCGCATAGAAATCCAGTACCATTTCAACGAAATCCGCGGCTGCCTTGGAAAGCGGGCGGATCGCACTGGTTAAAAGCATCAGCGTCCGGCTTCCTTCCAGCCATTTGGGATGGAGAATGCGGACATAGTATTGCTCCAGACCATCGTTCTGGGCAACGACCGCAATTCCTGCGTTACGCTCAACGAGTCTGGCGATCGCTCCTTCGGAATAGCCAAAGTAGCCGATATCAGGCTTGAGGTTGAGATATTCAAATAAAGCGGCCAGAGAATAAGCATGATTTTCAGAACAATTCGGTTGAGCTTGCTTCATAATTCTTGTTAAATCTTGCATTTTCTGGTGGTCCGTGGCGGATCACCAGTTTTTTTACGTTTAAATTTGACTTTGAATTGTTAAAGGATTATAAAGATAAAGCTGCTTTTCAGTCGATGAAAAGCAGACAGGAATACCGATGCAAAGAGGATTTGATTTCAAAGACTCTTCAAAGCCTGAAAAAGGCCTGTTTGTGAATAAACAAAAATATTTCACAAAAGTGCTTGACCTTGGTCAGGACAGATGGTATCCTATATGAGCGTTAAGGGAACGCGGCACACAGCTGCTGACCTGACGCAAATCATCTTTAGATATCGAACAAAACATTGATTGTGAAATTCTTAAAAAT
>CAJTLE010000083.1 GCA_910577085.1 uncultured Allobaculum sp.
TTTCTTTTTCTCCTTATTCCAGAATGACTCCACTTCATAGACATAAATTCTTCCGTTTTTACCTTTAACCCTGACCTGAGATGACATAAGAACCCCTCCTGAAACATATGTATAATTTGTAAAGATAATATTATACATATCCTGATTTTTCAAGAGGAAAAACAAGTTTTAGCTTTATGTGTGGCTATGTCTTCATTTTGATTAGCGCTTCCTGTGTATATAGTGGGGAAATTAGGAGTTAAGTTCGGGCTGGGGTAGAAACAGGGACTTGAACAGCCAGGGAAGATTTTTCAAGGCCAAGTGCCGGGGAATAGTCAATTTCAATCGGGTTCATCTGGGCAAATGTTCCATATAAAGGCCGGTCAGCCTGAAGAAACAGTTTCTGATCCTGATCATAGACACGGCTGGAAAGGACGTACTGGCCATGGTTGATAAAAATCTCCACTGAACTTTCGTCACTGAAAATCTCCAGTTCCATACAGGAGTCCAGTTCAATATGGCGGGCACTGCGTCCTTTGCCACTGCCCTCTGGATCGCAAAAGCGAAGGGTAAAGAGTTT
The DNA here is from genome assembly GCA_910577085.1 of uncultured Allobaculum sp. GTDB lineage: Bacteria > Bacillota_I > Bacilli_A > Erysipelotrichales > Erysipelotrichaceae > Allobaculum. Next base: position 560 of record CAJTLE010000083.1, read on the forward strand.
TCCATCATAAGCCGCTTCAAGATCATGGCGCAGACGCAGAACAAACGGTCTGCTTTCGGGATTCAGTTTTAAAACGAATGTCCGTGTATGTAAAGCTCTGGCTTTTTTTCTGATACAGATTGGCTTTTCAACATCTTTTAAAGCCAGGATTTCTTCGACAGGGTACTGGAAAACTTGGCCGTTTTCAAAGTGGATCATGCGGGGCAGGGTCAGACAATGTACCCAGTTCTGTTCTTTTTCCGGATTGTCATAGGCGGCATCTGGAATTCCCATCCAGCCAATTACAATTTCGCGCCTATGATGATCGACAAAGCTCTGGGGGGCATAAAAATCAAAGCCATAGTCCAGCGTCTGGAAGTCTTTGGCGATCCATTGATTCTTTTCATCCAGACTTAGCCGGAAAAGACCGTTCTGATAGACGCTTTCGTACTTGTAGCCCTGTCTGGCTACGCCCTGGGGACAGGCCATCAGATATAAATCCTTTCCATCGGCAATCAGACCGGGACATTCCCACATATAGCCAAATTTTTCGGGAGAATGGATAGTCTGAACGTATTCAAGATGGCAGAGGTTGTCAGGATCCGCCCGATAAAGCAAGGCGCATCCGACATCATCTCTGCTTCTGGCGCCTAAAACCATCCAAGGCTTACCCTCGATCACAGTCAGTTTAGGATCCCGGACATGACAGGACATATTGGCGGGGTAGTCTTCGTTGCGAAGCAGAACCTCTTTTGGCGAAAAGTGCAGACCATCAACCGAAACCAGATGGTTGGTATAATGCCCGCGCCCGCTGTAGATGTAGTCAAAATCTCCGGGTTCCAGAATATTTCCGGTGTAGAAAAGATGAAGCTTTCCTTGCCATGAAAGCGCACTGCCTGAATAGCAGCCATCTTTATCGATTGGCTGGTCAGGGACCATCAAAGTTCCCTGGTCGATATAGTGAACCCAGTCTGTGGTCGTATAGTGGCCCCAGGATTTGGACAGACCAAGATCGGCAGCCGGCGTGTACTGATGGCAGATGTGGATTGTGCCTTCATGATCGCACAGCCCATTGGGATCTGAGATCCATCCAATATCCGCCATAAGATGAAACTTCTGCCGCCCTTTGGCAGCAGAAGTTTCATTCAGACGTTTTTGCAGGGCGAACTGAATTTTAGTTTTCATGGACAATCTCCATGACTGATTCGCCCCAGTTGACGGCCCCGGTATTGGTAATGTGAACGGGCTGCATACTGGTCACAATCAGTGGTGTTTCAGTAGACAGGGATTCGGCTTCAATGGCCTCCAGATCCATCAAAGCCAGTTTCTGGCCAGCTTTGACGGTATCGCCTTCTTTGACGTAGAGTTCGAAGGGCTTTCCTTCCAGGCTGACCGTGTTCAGGCCCATATGAATGAGAAGTTCCGTTCCATTTTCCGCCCGCAGTCCAATGGCATGCTTGGTTGGGAAAATCATCAGGACTGTTCCGTTGACTGGGGAGACAACCAGCCCATCTTCAGGCGTGAACACCATGCCATCGCCCATAGCTTTTGAATTGAAAACCGGATCCGAGCATTCCTGGATGGGGGCTGCTTTTCCCTTGATTGGGGAGTAGAGCACGTTTTCTTTTACTTCAACGACAGGAACTGCTTCCTGTTCTTTTTTGGCTTTTGCTTTCTGCTTTTCCTCTTTGTGGAACATGCCCAAAGCCATGGTCAGAACAATACCCAGAACTAACGCAATCAAATGCGCAATGATGTAATTCAGATAGCCATTGTTGGTGGGATTGGCAATCGCCAGGCCAGGCAGAGCGGTTGTACCAAAGCCAAGGGCAGTCAGATGGGTCAAGTAAACATAGGCACCCGCACCAGCGCTTGCCAGACATCCGCCGATCAATGGACACTTGTGGCGCAAGTTGACACCGAAGATAGCCGGCTCAGAAATTCCAAACAGTGTAGACAGGAAAGAAGGAATACAGATCTCACGATCTTTCACGTTTTTCCAGTGCAAAGCCAGATAGCCAAGCACCGCACTACCCTGGCCCATTAAGGCAACAGACATCAAAGGATTCAGGAAGTTCGTTCCTGTATCAGCGATTAACTGGGCTTCGATTGCCCCAAAGATGTGATGCAGACCCGTGATGACAATAATCTGCTGAACACCCGCAAATAACATATACCCCAATACACCTAAGTTTTCAGTCACCCAGATCAGGCCGTAGGTAATCCAGTTGGACAGCGTTCTTCCGACTGGGCCAATCAGCGTGAACAAAAGCAGCGTAGAAACCAGAACCGTCAGTAACGGGGAAACAAGCAGCTTGATGGCATCGGGAATCTTTTTGTCAAAGAACTGATCCAGTTTGGCGACCACATAGCCAATCATCAAAGCGATAATAATGCCGCCCTGGAAACCAACCAGTTCGATCGGAACGCCAAACAGGCTGAGTGTTTCAGGTGTAGCAACTCCCTGGGCTGCATCATAAGCATTCGTCAGGTTGGCAGATAACATGATGGCGCCCAGAACGATACCAAGAATGGGTTTACCGCCATAGCGCTTGACGGCTGAATAACATACCGCAAGCGGCAGGACATCAAAGATCCCGGCGGATGCGATGGTAACCAGACGGTTGATCGCATAGAGTGTTGCGTTATTTTTGACAAAGTCAAGGTTGTTGAGAACGCCAGTCAGGCCAAGAAGCAGAGCAGCAGCCAGAATTCCCGGCATGATTTCGATAAAGACGTCAGAGAGCGATTTGATCGCGATCTGGAGTGGATTGTGTTTTTTGGCTCCGGCTTCTTTAATATCGGTCAGAGACATGTTCTCAGTATGGGTATATTTAGAGAAAACATCATAGACATCATTAACCAGGCCGGCTCCAAAGATCATCTGGAGCTGGTCGCCCGCTACGAACGTTCCTTTGCACAAATCGATGTTGTCAAGCTTTTCCATATCCGCTTTGTCATTATCCTTGAGAATAATGCGAAGGCGGGTAGCGCAGTGTGCAGAACCGGCGATGTTGTCCATGCCGCCAACTGCATCGACGATTTCCTTGGAAATCTGTTCATACCTTTCAGTTTTATTCATCTTTTTCCTCCGTGGCAGAAGGCCATCTGCAGCTGGCGCTTTCTGTCTTGATTACGGTTACAGTCTATCAGTTTAAAGGGAAGGGGAATATCGACGGATGTTGAGCGCATATGGTCTTTTGTGAACAACCATAGCGATCTAAGGCCATCTGTTCTTTTTCGTGTTTCTGGAAGAAAACTGGAATCGAATAAAATATACCTTATCTATAGATTGCTTTAAATCTTTCTTTTCTTTGAGTGATTGTGGGTATTCTTTTTACCCATATTGACAAATGGTGATTTGTCCACAGTCATCCATCTGTGCCTTCAGAATGGGATAAGATCCAGTCTTGGCAGGAGAGCCAGGGACTTCTGGAAACAGAAATCAAAACCTTCGAATGCAACGAAAGTCCATAAGTACCGTCCGGATCGGCATGTCCTCTCCACTTTTCTGAATCTGGTTTATAGGTCTGATCTCAATTTGGATCGATATCTGCCTGATCTTTTGTGTAGGTCAGAATTCAGAAAAATAGAGCAGAAAAGGGCAGAACGATTCAAAAGGATGAAAAACTAGAAAGTGAAGAGAGCTGACTGGCTCTGCGCCAGCAAAAGCCCTGCATCAATCTGTCTGCGGCTTTTATAAGAACAAGGAGGAATACTGATTTTGGAGAAGGCAGCGCGATGGAGCAAGCAGAGGGATGGGAAGTATAAAGAAATGGCGATATGTGTTTTTGTGGTCTGGATATGGAAGGATGCGAACGCCTTTGAAGGATGGATTGAATCCTGAAAATGACTGCCTATAATCGAAGTCATATGAAATCCGAGAAGGAGAAAAGAGTATGCCGATTCATTTTAAAGAGTCTTCAATGACTTTCCATTTGTATAACCAGAAGTTCAGCTATATCCTGAAAATCCTTCCTGAGGGAATTCCGGTTCAGCTTTATTTTGGTGCCCCCCTGATTGATAAAGAAAACTGGGACTATCTTCTTGAATCTGTTCATCGCCCTATGCAGGTCGCTTATTCACTGGAAAAGCCTGACTTGTCACTTGAACATCTTCCTCAGGAATATCCGTCCAGTCTTTCTGGAGATATGCGTCCGGGCGCTATTGACCTGCTTCAGGAAAACGGCAGCCGGGTTTTGGACTTTCAATATGAAGGGCATTCAGTTCAGCCTGGAAAACCTTCGATCGCTCCATTGCCTGCATGCTATGTTGAAGAAGACCAGGAGGCCCAAACTTTGCAGATCCGGCTGTATGACAAAGCAATCCAGACGGAACTGGTTCTGTCTTACACTCTGTATGAAGATCGGCCGGTTTTGTGTCGAAACGCGCGGATTACCAATTCAGGTTTGCAAAAGCCTATCCTGAACAAAATGATGTCCATATCTTTGGATCTGCCCGATGATAACTGGCAGGAGATGGTTCTGCCTGGGGCCTGGGCCAGAGAACGCAATATCGAAGTCCATCCTTTGCATACTGGAAGCCAGTCAATTTATTCGCTGCGCGGACATTCTTCCCATCACTACAATCCGTTTCTGTGCCTGAAACGGCCGGACACCAGTGAAAACCAAGGAGAATGCATCGGCTTGTCTTTTGTGTATTCGGGAAACTTTCTGGCGGATGTCGATGTGAATCCTTATCATACGACCCGGATTTCCATGGGGATTCATCCTTATACCTTCTCGTGGCCGCTGGCATCAGGTGAAACCTTCCAAACCCCCGAAGCGGTGCTGGTCTACTCGGATGAAGGGCTGAATGCCATGTCGCAGGCTTTTCATTCTCTGTTTCGTTCCCGGCTTGCCAGGGGTAAATTCCGCGACCAGCCACGTCCGCTGCTGCTGAATTCCTGGGAAGGCGTCTATATGGATGTCGAGGAACAGAAAGTTTTAGAGATGGCGCAGGCTGCTGCTGACCTTGGACTTGAATTGTTTGTGCTGGATGACGGATGGTTTAAAGGTCGAAATGATGATCGAAGTGCGTTAGGCGACTGGGTCTGTGATTCAGAGAAACTGCCCGGCGGCCTGAAAGATCTCAGTGAGAAAGTGGAGGCGATGGGACTGCAGTTTGGCCTTTGGTTTGAGCCGGAAATGGTCAGCCTGAATTCTGATCTGTACCGGAATCATCCTGAATGGGTGCTTCATGTTCCGCAAAGACGGATGTCGGCTGGACGCAATCAGTTTGTCCTTGATTTTTCCAATCCTGAAGTGGTCGACTATATTGCCACCGCGATGGAAACGATTTTGGATGAAGCGAAGATTTCCTATATCAAATGGGATATGAACCGCTCGTTATCTGAGGTTTATTCCAGCGCCTGCAGTCCGGACCAGCAGGGAACCATTTATCATCGTTTTATTCTGGGTGTCTATACCCTCTATGATCGGCTGACGCAAAAATATCCGCAGATCCTGTTTGAATCCTGTGCGTCTGGAGGGGCCCGTTTTGATCCGGGAATGCTTTACTATGCTCCACAGGCCTGGACCAGTGATGATACAGATGCAGTTGAACGTTTGAAAATTCAGTATGGCACCAGTATGGTTTACCCGATCAGCTCAATGGGGTCACATGTTTCAGCCATTCCCAACCACCAGCTTCATCGGCAGACCTCTTTGCGGATGCGTTCGGCTGTAGCGATGTTTGGCACCTTTGGCTATGAACTGGATCCACTGCTTCTTACGCCCCAGGAAAAGGCAGAGATTAAAGAGCAGATTTGCTTTATGAAAAAATATCGCAGTCTGATTCAGTTTGGAGAGTTCTATCGGCTTCGCTCCCCCTTCGAAGGGAACGAGACGGCGTGGATGGTGGTCTCACCTGATCGAAAAACTGCTCTTGTAGGTTATTATCGTGTCCTTCAACAAATCAATGTTGGGTTCCGCAGGCTGAAGCTGCCAGGCTTGCTGCCCGATGCCCTGTATTCTATTTCCGGAAAAGAAGAAATGGAATACGGTCTTGAGCTTGAGCGGGCCGGAATGGTGATCAGTGATGACTCTTCCTCAGAAAACCGCAATACAGATGAAGGAGACTATCTGGCAAGGCTTTATCTTCTCCAGGTACAAGAAGCAGAGTAGAACAAGATGAAGGACTGCTTCGGAAAATCTAAACAATCAAGATGCAGAAAACCCAGCTGCTTGTCGGCTGGGCTTTTTGCATCTTCGCTGATTTTTCAACTTTAAAGCTGATTGGTCAGATCCAGATAGTGATAAAGTGCGCCAATCAGGTTGGCATCGGCACTGAAGGTGCAGCTGCAGATTTCAGGCTGGGAGGCTGGGTTGAATGAGGGCAGCATCGCAAAGAGTTCACTCATTTTCTGATTCAGCGTTTCAATCAGGATGGGCTGGCGGGAAATTCCGCCGCCAATGGCAATTTTATCGACATCCAGAATCGTCTGGAGTCCAAACATGCCCCGGACTAACTCAGTACAGAAGTCTTCCAGTGATTGCTGGGCTTCAGAATCTCCATTTGCGTGAAGCGTGAAGAAATCACGCCCGGAGAAACTGGCTGGATCGATGTTCTTCTGACGGGCCAGACGATCGGTCAGCGCATGGGTACTGGCTGTAAATGCCCATACATCAAAGCCGTCCTGGTTTTTCCAGTGGACAGGGATCATGGAAAACTCGCCCGCGGCATAGGTGCTGCCTCGATGCAGTTTTCCATCCAGAATGATTGCCCCGCCAATGGCAGTTCCGATGGTCATGACAATTCCATTGGAGATCCCCTTCATAGAGCCCTGCCAGAGTTCAGCCTGGGCAGCAGCTTTCGCATCGTTTTCAAAGACCACAGGAACCGGGATTTCTTTTTCCAGAAGTTCTTTGAGGTTGACTTCATGAACGTAAGTTAAAGCTCCGCCGGTGTAAAAATAACCGGTGGCCGCGTCGATGCGGCCAGGGGCTGCCACAACAACAGCTTCAATGTTTTCGTTTTCATAATGATGATAAAGGCCAACCAGGGTCTGCAGGTAATCGTCCAGAGAAGTCATTGGTGTTGGGGCTTCGGACTGTTCGAGAATTTTTCCCTGATTGTCCATCAGAGCATATTTGATTCCAGTTCCGCCAACATCAATGCCTAAAAATCTTCGTTCCATTTTTTGTGTTCCTTTCTCGTTTTAAATAGTCCTTTTTTGCTGGAATTGAATTTGGTTTAGAAGATCTGTTTTAACGTGCAGCCTGATCTATCAGACCGGTACAGGATCGATTCAAGCAGGTGTTTTTCAGCTGGACCGCCCTGTTCTTTTCGTGAATTCAATTCCCTTGCTTAATGCTTTAAAACTACTATTGCCTGCCCGGAAAGAAAATCCAAGAATTTACCGGATTGAACATTCAAACGGTGAATTTCAATCATACACTTCAAAAGAATCTGGAAAGCAGCCGAATGAGAAAGATTAATTTTCCAGATGCAGAAAGGTTTGAAGAACAAAAAGGCAGAAGAATAATAGGAATATGACAAACGAAAACCAACCTTTATCCACTGTTCAGGCATCTTCGGTTCTGGCTGTTGATCCACCAGAAGCTCACACTCAAGATACGGCCTATACGGCATCCCAAAAGCAGAATTCTGGATCTGCTTTTGAACAGTTTGTTCAAGCAATGAAAGCCTGTCGGTACTGTCAGGAAGACTTTGGATTTGAGCCTCGGCCCATTCAATGGGGAAATCCGGATGCCAGGATTGTTCTGGTCAGTCAGGCGCCAGGACAGAAAGTTCATGAACTTGGCAAGCCGTTTTCGGATCTGAGTGGCAAAAAGCTGCGGCAGAAATGGTTTTATGTAACTGAAGATCAGTTTTACAATCCTTCAAATTTTTATTTTTCTATGGCCGGACATTGTTTTCCCGGTAAAGCCAGCAAAGGTTATGACCGCAAGCCGCCGAAAATCTGCTGGCAGCGCTGGACCAGCCGGGAACTGGAACAGTTAAAACAGGCTGAATTGTTTCTGATCATTGGTCAGGAAGCCGCAAGCAGACTGTATCCGAATCAGAAGTTTGAGGATCTGGTCTTTTCTCACCACAAACTCTATGGCAAGCCCTGCTACATTCTTCCTCATCCATCGCCTTTGAACTATCGTTGGACCAAAAATCATCCTGAATTTGAAGAACATTGGCTGCCGGAAATCCGCCAGAAGATTTACGAAATACTTGATCTTTCTCCATCACAGATGGAAACGTATCAGGATCTCAAATCGCCTTTGAAAGAAAGCTGGCAGAAAGGCGGATCGAAGAAGGCAGAAAACGAATAGAGTCAAAGACCCCAGAGTCGCTCAGGCGGCTCTTTTGGTTTGGAATGAAACAAACAGGTCGAAAGAAGTAAGGCAAACATAGAAGATATGTGTCAGCACAGATAGCTGTGCAAAAATGGTCTGACAGGAGTACTGAAGACTCAGCCAAGGGACTTGCATGGACAAGCAGGTTATATTTAAAGGCGAGCCCTGATAGAATGGAAAAAGAGTTGCTTGAAAGAGAAAGAATAGAAGAGGTCTTCTCAGGAAAAAACAATAGGCAGCAAATAAAACGAAAAAAACAAGACAATAAAAAACGCCTGCCAGAAGCAGACGTTATTACGAAGTCAGTCCTTCGTTTTAATCAAAATGGCTGGAGTAACTGGATTCGAACCAGTGAATGCAGGAGTCAAAGTCCTGTGCCTTACCGCTTGGCTATACTCCAAAATATGGTCCTGCAAGTTTTGGGCAGGCAGAGATCATACCTGAAGCATTGTATCAAAGGGCCGAAATGATGTCAATCTGGTTTGCAAGGCGGCTCTTGAGGTAGCGGTATTGGGCTTTCAGGGCAGCTTCGAGCAGGTTTTCAATGGCTGAAGCATTAATCCGGCGGGTCTGGTGCAGGATTTCATCACCGTCTTTAAGAATCAAAGAAGGGAAGATATAGCAGCGTTCTTTGCCAAAAACAGGTTTGACCTGCAGGCATTCATAGAGAATAGCAGCTTCTTCTTCAGAAAGGGAAGAGAACGAAACACTGTCATCAAAAAAGGCAGCGATCGCTTTTTGTTCGTCAAGGGTACAGTCAGTAAAAAACTGCAGACGCAGATTCAGATCATGAAACCAGGAACTGTAGCGGGAAGCAAGATCGAGCTTTTTGAGAGAGCTGGTTTCAGGCAGACTGGGAATCAGGATAAAAAGATCAAGTGGATGGTCTTTAAGGAGTTCTTTCATTCAGGGCCTCCTTTAATTGTTCTAAAGCCAATATACAACATATGTATCTGATTTGTGAGTCGTTCATCAAAGAAAAAGGAGAAAATGCCATGGTCATAGCGGGAATTGATATTGGAGCTCATTCATTGCGTCTGGTTTTGCCCCATGAGGGACTCGTGTTTGAAGAACCGGCGCTGGGCGCTTTTAATGATAAAAACGAAATTCTGGCCATCGGGCATAAAGCGCTGGAACTGAAAGGAAAAAATGAGAAAATCAAAGTCCTCGCCCCCATTCATGATGGGACGGTGGATCTGTCGGTTCTGGAAGCGATTCTGGATGAGCTTTGTTACGAGTTCAGACTCTTTCGCATGTTTCAGAAGACCATCCTGCTGGTGAGCTATCCAACCGTTCTTTCCGATGACATGATTGATCGTCTCAAAGATGCCTTTATGGCCCTTGGCGCCAATGCGATCTATTTTGATCAGGAGATCTGGATTTCAGCGATCGGCAGTGGCCTGGACTTATTTCTGCCGGTTTCAAGCTGTGTTTTGAATGTCGGATTTTCCAATTGCGACATTGCCCTATTTCATCAGGGCAGTATGGAGGCAAGATGGTCTTCGAGGCTTCACAATGGAGAAAAGGCTGCTGAACTGGTCAGCCGCTGGCTCGAACGCAAGGAGAATATGGAAGTGTCTCCTTCCACCATCGATTTGCTGGTCCAGAAAATGGGAACTGTGAAATTAACCCGTCAGCCGGAAGCCATCAAAATCCGGGGGATTGATCTCAACAGCCAGGCTTTACGGGAACTGGTCATCAATGAAAATGACATGGCCGCAATTCTGGCCCCGCTTGCCCGTGAACTGGGACAGTGGGTTTCACAGTTTCTTGAAAGCCTGGATGAACAGCATCGAAATGATATCAAGGACCGGGGAATTATTGCCTCGGGTGGAACGATGAAAATCAAAGGGCTGGCAGAAACGCTGCAGACCCTGGCAGACTGCCCTGTATACGTGACTGATGAGCCGGATCATACCGCCGCAAAGGGGCTTGAAGCCTTGATGAGCACGCTGTAAAGCCTCAAAAGACCGGTTTAAGACAGGTTTTTGATCCTGAAAAGCTTCAAGAAGATCCTTCAATTGCAAACCGGGACAAATAAAGTTATATTGATATATGGCAATTTGTGCTTAAATTTACAAAATATAAAGGAGGTCTGGGGACTACATGGCAAAACAGGACATGATCGAACTTGATGGTTTGGTAATTGATACACTTCCAAATGCCGCTTTTAAAGTAAAACTGGAAAATGGACATGAAATTCTCGCCCATGTTTCTGGTAAAATCCGGATGCATCATATTCGTATTCTCCCGGGCGACAGAGTCAGAGTGGATATTTCACCATACGATCTGACTCGCGGCCGTATTACATTCAGATACAAATAAACAAAGCTTTTTTGGCTTCTGACTGTCCTTAGCGGCAGTCAAAACTGTACCATAAATCAGAACTGGATTTTAAGGAGGTTTCACTATGGAAGTATTTACCAGAGCAACATTCAATCAGCTTCCTGACAGCACGGCTGACCGCGCTTCATTCACATTTGAACCACTGGCAAGAGGATTTGGCACGACCATCGGTAATGCCATCTGCCGTACTTTATTATCAGACCTGCCAGGCACAGCAATCATCGGTCTGAAAGTCGCAGGTGCCGACCCGGAAGCTCTTGTTCTGGATCAGATTGAAGAAGACGTAACCCGTCTGAAACTGAATGCGAAAGCGTTACGCATCGATTCAGGCACCGACGAAGTGGTACCGCTGCATATTTCCAAATCCAATGGCCCTTGCGCCATTACTGCAGCTGATCTGATCTGCCCGGAAAGCATTACCGTTGCAGATCCAGACCAGGTAATCTGCCATCTTAAAGAAGGACAGACCCTTGAAATGGATCTGTATGCGGCAGCAGGCACCGGTTATCAGACCGCTTCAGAGATCCGGGAAGAGTACAGAGATCTTCCTGGTGGCGCCGTGACTCTGGATACTACATTCACCCCAATTAAATCTGCGGAGTATAAATCAGAACCGACACTGCTCGGCCATGATACGAAGTACGATAAAGTCACTTTCAACATTCACACCAACGGCAGCATTACCCCAATGACTGCCCTGACAGATGCCGCTCAGATTCTGATCGACTCACTGGATGAACTCGTACCGCTTGCAGGTATGGACCTTGAAGAAAGCTTCACTGTTCAGCTGCCAGCACCAAAAGAAACTGCGAAGTCCAGTGCAATGATGATCGAAGATCTCGAACTGTCCGTTCGTTCTTACAACTGCCTCAAACGTGCAGGCATTCAGACGGTAGAAGAACTGACTCAGAAATCTGAAGAAGACATGATGCATGTCAAGAACCTCGGTAAGAAGTCTCTCCAGGAAGTTAAAGAACGCCTTGAGAGTCTTGGTATGGGCTTTAAGAAGTTTGACTAATTCATCAAGTACGAAAGACAAGGATGCGGATTTTACCGTGTCCTTTTTATTTTTGAATTTTCGTGTATAATATTAATGGTGTGATTTAATTTCAAACAGATTCAAATTTCACTTTTGAAAGTCCATGTGTTTTTCAAACATGCAATTTCATGGATGGCTTTGATCCGGCCGCCTTAGCACCGGCCTGCCAGGTTCTGGAGATTTGCCGATCCCTCTTATTCCAGCTGTCCTGAATTGTCAATCTGACTTTTGATTTCCTTTTTTAAACCTGAATCACTTTGTACATCTTTAGAATTCCATTTTCATGACCGATGTGGGCATGCCGCTCAGTTTGCCACCCCAATTGGATTAAACTGGAAAGGACAAACTGAATTGAGAACCAATGCGGTTGAAATGTTTCTTCTCCGATCGGATTCGGATCATAAACAATACAGGTTGAAGAGTTTTTTCTTCGAAATCTATCGGTTAATCAAAACTAACTGAATCCGCTTACAGAGCGGAAAGTAAGCAATAGAATACGCTCTTTAGAAAAAGATAAGAACAATCGTATTGAAGCCGTTTTCTAAATTCGCTATCATGAATCTGGCTAAATGTAAGAGAATTTCAGATTTTGTAAATTGTAGTTATATTCCAACAATTCGCCTGATTTCGAACTTTTTTGAAAGAATGAAATCCGGTTTGAACCATATGTTTTAGAAAGAGAGGACTGTATATGGCTAAAAATTATTTCAAGGAATGCAAAGCAATTATTAATGCGATTCTGGAGTCCATGTCCAGTAAAAATGAATTTGATGATTCACAGTATTACACCATCGACATTCTGGACGTAGACGACGACAGCGCAAAAGTAATGGTCTGCGACCAGTACCAGTACCTTGCAAAAGAAGCAGGAAGCTGGGTTGTTCTGCCTGAAGAAAAATCACTCAAGCAGATTGCGTAATCCTGATCTTATCCAAGAATTAATCATGCAGAGAACCTGCTGCACCGACGATTGATTTCAGGCTGGATTCTCTGATCTGAAAGGATGCAGGCAAAAACTTTCGCGAATGCGAAATTCCAGCCTCATCTCATCATTCCAAATGAAAGAGCGAAGCCGCAGCTGACATCATGATCGGCAGTGGCTTCGCTTTTATTTTTAATTCCTGTATGAATTCAGATTTGTGAATTTCATTTCTTTCGATAGACCTTAACTGTGCCTCATCGGGAAGGGTTCTGAGATCACCATGATATTAAACAGTTAATATTTGATTTAAGACTTTGAAATCAGATGGATTCAACAGCTTCCAGCCACTCTGTTGAGGCGTTTTCTCCTGGCAGGTTGATGGAAAGGTGAAAGAACCGGTGGTTATCATCTGCCCCCTTCGTTAAATGAGGTTGTTTTATCCCTGATAGGATAAAACGGTTACATCCCTGTCTGCGAACAGTGTTCGGCATTAGCCGGCGGGAGAAGGGTTAAGATACAAGATCCTTATCTAAGCCCCGC
>CAJTLE010000084.1 GCA_910577085.1 uncultured Allobaculum sp.
ACCCCTTGCGGTCTCCCGGAACCTGTGAAAAGCCAGTCTTGCGAGCGAGGCGACAGAAGGAAGGGACAGCGACCGTTCAAAGGGTGTTTTTGTCAGGGTTACCCACCTGAAGTACAATAGCCTCAAAATTTACCGCTTTATTCAAAAGTTTAAATCTTGTTTTTACCTTTTATTCAAAAATTCTTTCGCTGTCCTGCTAAAAAGCCTGGATTTCAGGCGGTCTGAAATCCAGGCTGGGCGGAAATTTTCTGGGGTTTTTTTTTCCAAATATCTTATCTATTCTCTATTATTCGGTCCTGGCCAGAAGTTCACTGTTGACGACCAGTTCATCGTCTTTTTCAGCGAGCTGTTCAAAGTATTCGCCCAAAGGCAGAATTTTCTTGAACAGGGCAATAAACCGGCCGACCAGCAGCGCGGATAAAACTGTTCCCAGACCAACCCCGCGAAGTCCGCCAAAGAAAATCCAGGAAAGAAGGACACCAAGCAGACAGAATGTAAGATCCTGCAGATTTTTAGCCATACCTAAAGACAATGAGAATCGAACTGAAACCGCATTGGTCAGGCCGTCGGTTGGAACTTTGAGCACATCTGGGCCAGTTCAATCACCACACCCAAACCGAGCACTGCGCATCCCAAAACAAAGATCACCAGACTGCCAAAGAAATCCATTTCAGGAATAAAGGACAAAACACTTATCCAGAAATCGGTCACCAGACCGAAAGCCAGGGTAGCCGGAATCTGGCCGATGCGCTGGGTCAGATCAAAACGGTTTCCAAGCAGAATCCATTCCAGGCCAAAGATCAGGACATCCAGCACAAACGTTGTCGTTCCAAACGAAAAAGCAGGATATTTCAGGGTGGTCACATACGCGACTGCAGAGGCTGGCGAAGTGCCAAGCCCGGCTTTGGTAATCAGACAGATTCCGCAGGCTACAATCATTAGACCAAACAGAAAAACAAGATATTGTCCGATCAGTTTTCGAGCTGTATCTGGTTTATGAAGCGTTTTTTCCTGCGTCTGCACTGGTTTCATTTTTCCATCTCCTTTTTCGCGTTGGCACTCATCCGCGCCAGAAAATCACTGAGTATTGCTTTTTCTTCTTCAGAAAATCCTTCCAGAATAATCCGGTCTACTTCCTGACCGATTTCCAGAACCTGCAACGCCTGTTCCAGACCAAAGGGCGTCAGTTCAATGGTGCAGGAACGTCGATCGGTCAGGCTTGGCTTTTTTTCGATCAGACCTTTCTGCCCCATCAGTTTGAGCAGGGTTGTCGTCGAAGATTTATCCAATACACACCAGGCCGCAATTTCCTTGGGTGTATTGCCTCGTTTCTCATACAGGCACTGCAAAATTTTTGGCTGACCGGGATCCAGATTGATCTTTGCGGTTCTGGACATATGAACCCGCCCCACCTGTCTTGAGGACTGCATGACCAGATAATGCATATCCAATGCTCCTGGCTGCTCTGCCATTCTTTGTTGGGTTTGGTCTCTTTTCTGGGTTTGGTCCTTTTGCTGGATTGATCCAGTTGGTCTGCTTCTTTCCTGATCTGGGTCTTTTACCGGCAAAGAAAGCAATTCGGTTTTTGCTGGCTGGGGATCATGTCCAGCCCGCTTTGGTTTCTTTTCTACGTTCAGAATTTCTTGATCCTGCATGTTCTGGTTCTCCATTTCTTTACTTTGCACTTCTTACTTTTATGTTTCTGATCGTTTTTCGATTTTCTTTTTGCGAGATCATCTTACCGAAAATATAGTTTGAATTCAAACTATATTTTCGACTTTCTCCCTTCTTCTCGGCAGAACCGTGGGGTTTTCCACCAAAAAAGGCCGGAATTGGAAATTTCCGACCTCATTACAATTCTTATATTCATTTTGCAAGCTATTCCAGGCCTGCTTTTGATTCATCGTTGATCTTGAAAGACTTTCTTTATTCGTTGTTTTCTAGATCATCAATACGTTTTCTGGCGGATCCGGCTGAGGGATACCCCATACGATGCCGCCAGACAGAGAACAATTGCGATGGCAATCAGCCACCATTGGCTCAAATACGGAATAAACTGACTGAAATCCACATCATCTGTAATCAGAACAGCACCGGACAGAACCACAGCCAGAATGACTCCGACATATACCCCTGCATTTTTCGTACCAAAAATCAGAAAAGCCGGGATCATGACACTGATCATGACCAGTCCTGCGCTCAGACTGCTTGCTGCCATGAGCAGGTGGACCTGCCATTGGGCTGGCGAAAGGACCAGTTCGATAAGCAGCTGAAGCACAGCCACAAGCATGCCGCCAGCCACCGGATAGAGGTAGAGTTCCGCCGCACAGGCTGAATCTGAAAATGGCAGCGTAAACAGAAACTTTCCGGTAGGCTCTTCCACTTTGACCACAGCGATTTTCATCAGCAGAGTCATCACCAGAATCACCAGCAGAGCTGACATGTCCAAGAACAAATAGAAAATGATCAACAGTCCAAACACCAGCAGCGTGCGTTTCATCTGCAAGGTAGTCTGAAAATCGTAAACAAACAGTCCTCTCATTTTGTATCCTCCGGCTGTCCTTTTTCAAACAGCTCAATCAAATCATCCAGACCGGCTCGGTCCAGAACCAGTTCTGGGTAGTTTTCCTGATAATACTGGCGGTCCTTGACCAGAACCTTCACTCCACCCGCAAAGGGCATCGTTCGGATGACACCGCGCAAGTCAACTTGACCTGCCTGGCCAGCATCCAGATGCAGCAGACCATACTCATCCAGTATGGTGCCGATTTCTTCATGCAGCCTCAGCTGACCTTTTTGAATCAGGTAGACATCATCGCAAAGTTCCTCAATATCAGAAGCAATATGCGAACTGATCAGAATACTGCGCCCTGGAGTCTCCATATACGTCTGAAGGATCTCCATCAGTTCATGACGGGCGAGAACGTCCAGGCCTGAAGTCGGCTCATCCAAAATGAGCAGATCTGGATGATGGCTGATTGCCGCGGCCAGCTTCAGGCGGACCCGCTGTCCTGTGGACATAGACTCCAGACTCTGATCCATTTTTATCTTTAGTGTTTTACACAGCTCCAGATACTCTTCGTTCGAGAAGTCCGGATAAAATGCGCCCAGAATTTTGCCGATTCCTTTCGCATTCAAAGTTCCATTGAAGCCAGAATCCGGAAAAACAACCCCAATTCTGGCTTTCTGCGTTGGATTCAGGCTGTCGATATCCTGCTCAAAAACACGAATCGATCCGCTATCGGCTTTTTCCAGTCCCAGAATCAGCCGAAATAAAGTGGATTTCCCCGATCCATTCACCCCAATCAGGCCAGTGATGGTTCCCGGTTCAATTTGTAAAGTGGCATCCAGACGAAATCCTGGATAGGTTTTCACGACATCTTTAAGTTGAATCATAGTTATTCCTCCAGCAGCAGGCTGACCATTTCCAGAATCTCCTGACTGCTCATTCCCATCAGCCTGGCTTTGGCGATGGTCTGGTTAAGAGCCTCTTCAATCTGGCGACGCGCCTGCTCCTGGCTGAACTGGGGATCAATCGCATTCACATACGACCCTTTCCCATGAACAGTCGTCACCAGTCCTTCACTGTCCAGCTGATCGTAGGCCTTTTTCACGGTCAATGCTGAAATGTGATAGTCTCTGGCTACTGCCCGGACGCTTGGCAGCTGCGTGCCTTCTTTAAGTGTGCCGTCCTGAATCTGGCGGCGGAGCTGGGCGGTAATCTGTTCGTAAACAGGTGTCATTGAAGAGGATGAAATCTGCAGGTTCATTTGTTTTCCTCCACAAACACTATATAACAGTTGATAACAGTTGTAAACAGTGAGAAACAGTTTAAACAGTTAATTCTCTGTTCTTGTTCTCTCCTGCTGGTTTTACGGTTTTACAGTTTTACGGACTTGCCTTCGAATTTCAGCCAAGGAATGAGTCAAGGAATCGGAACACGCAAAATAAAGGTTGGCAAAAGTGAGGAATTTGCCTGGTTTGATCAACAGGCAAAGCTACAATATCTGTAGTTCCTCCCTTTTCACTCACAGGGGATTGTGGATTTTCAATATCCGCAAAAGAAAGGATGTTAGCATGCGGAAATCAAAAGAAGCCAGACTCTCTCAAATTCAAAGCCTTCTGGAAGAACACGAATCCATGGCCGTTAAGGATTTAGCTGATACCCTGGCCGTCACGCCAGAAACAATCCGTCAGGATCTTAATATTCTGGAGCGCAAAGATGTCATCGTCCGTGAGCACGGCCTGGCCCGCATTGTCAAAAATCAGGTTGAAATTCCTTTTGAGGTGCGCAAAAGCATTCATTTCGATCTGAAACAACGCATCATGTTTGAGGCTATTTCCCAGATTGAAGATGGATCCACGGTGTTTCTGGACTCGGGAACCACCATTTATTCCGGACTTGACCTGCTTCGTTCGAAAAAAGACATTACCGTCGTGACCAATGCCATTCCGATTGCGGATGCCTGTCTGGATCTTGGCATTCAGGTTCTGCTCGTTGGGGGAATGATGATTCAACGCGGCAAACGGGCAGATGGCTACTTTGCGATGCAGCTGCTCGATCAGATTCATATCGATCTGGCCATCATGGCATCCGATGGCATCCGCAATCTTGGCGGGATCAGCGTCTATTCCATTGAAGAATTCGGAACCAAGCGCAAAGTCCAGGAACGGGCTGATCGTCTGATCGCAGTGATCGATCGCTCCAAGTTTGATCGTAAAGGGACCTTTAAAGCCATTGACTTCAAAGATTTTGATCTGGTCATCACCAATACTCTCAATGACGAGCAAAGAGCCCAGATTGAAAACAAGACCCAGATTCTTGAAGTTCCTGATGATCAATGATTTATCCGCTTTCCAGCAGCGCACACAATCACATCGAAGCCAATCCTTCAAGGACTGTTTTGAGGGAGCAATTGAATAGACTGTTTTTAAATCTCAGTGATTTTTTCCTTCTCTCATTCTCAGATTCAATCCATCCGAAGCGAATGAAGGAACCGTTAATATTCCGAAAAGTTTCTGAGCGTTTCAAAAGGATGTTTGTAGGCAGACCGGTATGATGAACGTGTAAAGAAAAGGGGGTCACGATGACCATGACTAAAGAAGAATTCAAGAAAGTATTAGAAACTGCAGTAGGCGGAACAGCTTACGGTGACGAAATCATCGAAGACTTAGTAGCACACTTCGACGAAACTGGTAAATATGCTCAGACTGCTAAAGACCGTCTCGACGAGAGAATTGGCTCCATGACTGGCTGGGAAAAGAAACACAGAGCTGAAGGCGACACTGCTAAAGCAGACGCTGAAGCTGAAAAAATCGCTATCGCTAAAAAAGCACTCGCAGCTATCGAATAGTTTTCTGACCACGCACAAAAAAACGGGAACCCCCATTCCCGTTTTTTTATTGCATTTTTTTGGATCATTGATTTTCTGCTGATCTTTCATTCTCGATGCAAGGTTGCCCCATCCTGCTAACCGCATGATTCTGGATACCATTTCAATAAAAATCAGTCTTTTTTCAGCCCAATATTCAAAACACGAATCCAAAACTACCGAATTGATGGCCAAAATTCTTGAATATTTCTGTTCAATTTTCACTTGCAATTTTCAGTTTTTGTGAATCACCGGTAACTGGTGATTGAAAATCCTGGTTTTCTGCTCATAGGCATCAACGAGCAGTTGCGTCTGCCCTGTTTTTGTATAATGGTCAATCATCAACAATGACAACACGGCCAGCATTCCCCAGTTTTTCTCTCGGCTGCAAATCAAATACATTCTGTTCTTCATCTTCTCTATCCGAGAGGAATTCTGGTTGATCATAGCTTTGAGCAGCGCATACGACACTTCATCTTCTTCACAAAGCTGATAATTTTCATACTCTTTAATCGCATCCAGGCACTTCTGGTTTTCGCCAAGTCGAAACAGACAATAGGGTTCAAGAATAAAATTCCCAGGATGACGAGGATTCAACTCAGATTTTTCCTGCTTGATAAATTCCAATGCATCCATAAACTGTTCCGATAGAGTAAGAACAAAGATTTTATTTGATACTGCCTGACGACAGATTAAATTATCTCTGAATGTCCTTCTGTTCAAAAGAACTCTATCTAACAGAACAATTGATTTTTTAAAATTACCGGTCATGGCCAGGTAAACTGCTTTGTTATTCCATGCGTTAAATACGCGAAGAAAATTTGCCTCCTGCAGATATAACTCCTCCGCCCGGCAGATCAGCTCATACGGTTCATAAAAAGAAACTTCCTGATAGGTCAAACATGCCAGATTCTGCTTAATAATCCCTTCAAGCTGTGGCCATTTCCATCCATCCATTTGATGAAGAGCATCTCCATACAATTCAATTGTTCGCTGGCCATCTCCGCCTTTTTGATACATATATCCTTCGCAAAAAAGAAGAAACGCGCGTACATCAGGCGAAAAGTATGGAATAAAATCTTTCGCGTTCTTTAGCTTTTCCACATCCTCTTTATCCATCGGCTTTCGATAATAGAAGTAAACTTCAAAAACTGTTAAATATAAGCACGCAAGTGAGTTTCTGAGATGGGCTCGATTCTGCTCTATCCATTTTTCAACTTCGCCTTCTGCCTCGTAATCTCTGTATGCAAACGCGTTAAAAAGTTCGTCCAATTTTTTCTCAACTTTTTCAACCAGAGCATAGCCAAAATTGAAGTCCTTGAAGAAACGGTGAACAAATTTGACAAATACATCCGGTTTTAGATTCCTTTTTCCATTTTCAATCTCACAAAGATTCCCTCTTGAAATATTCAGACAATTTGCGGTTTGCTCAATCGTCAGATTTCGGCTTAATCGAAGACTTTTTTCTACCAGACCAAGCGTTTTAGGATCAATATTTTTGATGAACTCGTTCTCGAATATTTCACTTCTCATTTTCTTGTTTCCTTTGTTTTTATATGTCAGTATTTAATCATCAATCAGAAAGGGGAGAAAGACCAGTGAAGCATTTATTAACAACTCGCATGCTAATACGATCAAGAAAGCATCTGCGTCTTTGTCTGGCCTTCGCACTCATTCCTCTATACTCCGCAGGTTGCAGCACAAGTAACATTGTTAATTCCCCAGATCAGAGTGAAAAGCCAAGTGAAGTGAGCCAGTTTGATCAGGTTCATGATGCAAAAAATCCATCTGAATCATCACAGATTGGTGATGTTCCCGAAAATAGCAATCAAAATTCGAATACGAGCAGCGCGTTCCTATATAGCAAAGTATCCCAAACATGCAATTTCGGCAGCTATGTTCTTCAAGAGGGAGAAAACATTGATCCATTACGCGGTGAAAATGGAAATTTCTATTTTCAGACTGTTGCTCCTTTGAGAGGATTGATGACCGCTCCCACCAGAGTCCTCTACAAATTAAATTGCGAAACTGGCGACATTGCCGAATTGAGTACCTTTAACGATGAAGAGAATATCCGCATCTGTGACGTAATGGAATTTCAAGGGGCCCAACTGCAGCTGGTCTACCGGTTTAATGACGCATATATCGAATTCATCATATTGAAAGACGGTCAGGAAATCTATAACAGTCTGGCGGTTGATACTCTAAACCTTCCAAAACTGACTCAAGTCCAAGACAACCTGTATTTCTCGATCAGCGAAATGGACATCACAAATTCTGTCTTCGGAAACGTTTACCGAATCGGTCCTGACTTTTCAATTGAACAGGTTTACACCTCAGCAGGATATATAGTCGGACTGATCAATACAGTGAACTATTCGGGAAACTTTGGAATCGGTATTCATCAAGAATCGAATAAACGGTTTGGCTTTCTCGATAATCAAGGCCAATTAACATTCATCGAAGTGCCAAACGATGACTATGTTTATCCTTTAAGCGATGGATTTATGCACTTGAAACCCATCAGCGAAAAAGTCTACTCCATCTCCTGGATCGATAAAGAAACACAAGAGGAAATCGATCTTGATCAGACCTTTGAAGGTGTAATGGGAAATTACACCGCTTTAGAAAATAATGTATTCATGTTCGAAGATTTGAATCAACAATCCTACATCGGCTGTTTCGACGGAGGTCAGATCAAAATCGAACCCGTGGAGTCCATTTCATCTGGTCTGTGTCGCTATGCTCAGATCTCCAGTAACAGTCTATTTGTGTATATACATCAAACCGATATAAATGAAAACGGCCAGACTATTTCCAAAGACTGGTCTGGAGTGGTATTGCATCCTCAAGAATCCTCTTAAACCCATCACAGACGATGCGCAATGCAGAATATCGTTTTCCTCATTGCGCATCTATGATTTAAATAACGGTAGTTTTATAGCTTAGGAACTGCACTGAAATACCAGTCAATATATAATCATCGAATTTTCTTTGTATACAGTATATACACATCATATTCATCGGAAATTGATATTATGCAGATCCTTAGCATTCCGATAGGCAACACGAATATACAACAAAGAAAGGGAAATTATGAAACTCAGAAGCCTTTTTAAGACCTGCATTGCCTTACTTATTTGTTTATCCAGCTTATTGATTATCGTCATCTTTTCTGATTCAAGAACAAGCTTGAATGCGGTCGAACCTATGACTCAAGATATTCTATTCGATGGAAAAACCATCACGAAGAATGAGTATATCGCCCACAATGATTCAATGTTTGGAGATATTGATTGGAACCAAGAAGTAATAATTGATGGAACTGAAATTCCGTTATTATGCGTGTATTCAAATCCTTCTGACGCCTTAGAAAAAGCTGCTGCTTTTGGGGAACAAACGCTTCAACAATTTGAGGAAGAATACAGATTATTGCCATTCTCTGATGCTACTTGGAAAGATTATCGAAACCTCTTTGCTCAATTCGAATTTGATTCAGAATCAAAATACGATCAAAAAACAATTGGGAAAATGATGCAATTCTTCGATATCTACGAAAACCAAGAAATTAATGAGCAAACTCTTGCTTTAGTGAAAAACAATAAACTCAGCACAAAAGGAAAACTAATTACAGAGAGTGATGAAATAGTATTAACTCTACTTGGATCACTCCCTACCTATTCTCAATGCATACTCACGAATCAGCTTTATACAAAATCAGAATCCCCCCAGTCTGGAATCAACAACTTATCTCTAGCTATAGATTATGCTTCTACGTATGCTGAAAACAGAAATACGAACTATACCTACTATAATGGAGCGGATTGCACAAACTTTGCTTCGCAGATCCGCTATGCATCTGGAGTCGCCCGAACTAATTCATGGAGACCTTATACTACCTCATGGATTAATGCGAATGCATTTGCGGGTTTGGTAGGCGTACATAGCATCACTCCAATTCACAGAACGTTTGCTTCATTATGTGATGCAGGAGATTTTATTGCCTTTGACAGAGGACGTGATGGGACATACGACCACATTGGTTTCGTAACAGCAAATGATACTTTTGAGGCATCATATAGTGGAAATACTTACCGCGATTATAAAGTAGCTCAGCATACTGTTGACTATCATGCATGGACTTCATCATCTAAAAATAGTTGGGAAGATTGCGAAAGTCTTGGATATTGGTATGCAGAACTTCATCGATAACATTGGAAGATTCCTTAAAAAGCCTGTTTGTCGCGTTGTACTCGTTCTTCTTGTCCTGTACGTTTCAATGTCAGGATTGGTTGTCCTCAACGTAAAAGGAGTCCAATACTACAAATCTCATGACCAAAGTTCATATGATCAAAAATTCGGACTCTGCCATGCCTGGTATGGATGCCCCCTGAATTTTCCACATGCTGATCAGGCAAAGCCTCTTTCTCCCTGGGCATTTGGCGACGACATGCCAGAAGGGCGAGACTTTGAAAATTTTGCGAACTATGAAAGTGGCATCTTTTGTCCTTTCTGTCTGTGGAATTTCTTCTGGCGGCCTAAGCCGAGTTCCCTTGTATGACTTCTTGCGCGAAAGCCTTGCAAACGCTGATCGGCTCGCCGGATTCGCATTTAAAACTCTCTTTATAGAAAAAGCAACTTCATCCTTGTGGAAAAGTTGACTGCTAAAATCTGTTTGATACGGAGGTGGATATGGAGAAAAACCAACAGCGCCCATGGAAATCCATTGTGAAAGCAATCGTGATTGTCATCGTTGCTTATCTTGGGATTTCCTATGCGGTTGTTCTCTGCCATACGGGCGCTCAATACTATAAGTCTGGAAGCGAGACTTCGGCTGTCCATGCTGAGGATTTTGGCCTTTGCCATTTCTGGTATAGCTGCCCGCTCTATCGATCTGAGTTTAAAAACGAACATCCTGTTCCATTTTGGACATTTGGAGAAGACATGCCAGAAGGATCTGATCTCGGTCAGTTCATGGGCAAGGAACATGGGCTGTTCTGTCCATTCTGTGTCTGGAACTGCTTCTATAAGCCTAAAGCAGGAAGAGCAGGATCCACCTTTTAAAGGAGGTAGAACTATGTCAAATCAAAAAGGAACACTTTATATCCTACTTCCGTTGATCAGTGCCGTGATGGTTGGAATTTGCTCACCATCCCAGGCTGATTTTCAGCGAGGCACAAATATGGGAATGTGTTATCTATTGCTGGCAATCGGTCTGGTTGTTTATACCCTGTGCGTAGCTGCAAGTCGTCGGCTCTGGCAGAGTGGGAGTGTTTCCAAGAGCATGGCGATAATCGCACTGGTTCTTTGTCTGATGATCTGGCTTTTGCTCACTCCGATAATTCCCACTCCCCTTAACGGACTGACCAGTTGGATTTCAACAAGATACAATCCTTTTTTTCCAGGACTTGCCTTTTCTTATCTGGTTTTCTGTCTGGTTGATTTACTTTCAGGAAACAAGAAACTTCGCTCGTAAAGACATATTATATTTTTATACACGGAACTATTTTCTGATCAGATTGGTATGGTATATTTTTTAAAACGAGGAGTAAAAATTATGAAAAAGCTGCAATTTATTCTTCCCGCTTTAACTGTTCCTGTCCTTTTGGCAGGATGTACCTCTTCTAAATCCTCCATTTCCGCCGACAGTCTGACCGAGTTGATCCATAAACCCAGTGTATCGATTCTTCTGGATTCAAAAACACCTGTTTGTGGCGCAGGCGAAGACTTTTCCCCCGAGCAAGGACAAACTGCATGGATCATTATTGACCAGCCGCTGACGGAAGCCACTTCGCTGGTCTTTCGCTCTGAGCTTGAACAAGACAATGGAAAATGGCTTTGCAAAAACGTTGAATACGAAACCATTCAACCGGCTGGAAAGAATGATGGTCTGGACTGGAAACCTTTAGCCACTCATATCTGGGAAGGAATTTCGCTGGAAGAAAACAAGGAATTGAGAATTACCATTTCATTTGAGCAGACTGAAACAAAAGAGTATCTCATTTCGAAATTCTATACCATCAGTCTTGAAAAACTGTTTGCCTGCGAAAACCCGTTAACCGAACAGCTTCTCGGGCAGCAATTCAATATGAATGTCTATCAGATGAATCCATACGTCAGTCCAGACTATTCCTATATCGAAAACCAGATTGATGAAGAGTAGACGTTTCATCCAGTCCCAAGGATCTGGCTTCAGGCCTGTATCCTTTCTTATGGAGGTTTTGTAAAGAGAAAAATTACACTGATCGCAAACCGAAAAGGGAGAAGCCATTGCTTCCCCCTTTTTCTGATCCATTGACTGCGTCGAATAGATCTTGTCAGAATTATTTTTTTGTTTGAAGCAGGCTGAAGAATGGCGCATTGTCCATCATCAGCAGGCGGCACGCCACGGCACCTACCCAGTTACCCACCAGAATCCAGGCCAGATTCCAAGTCCAGACATTGGCATAGGCCATATAGGCCAGATCGGCAATGGAGTGTTCAAAACCGCACATGATAAAAACCGTCACGCAAAGAAAGCATCCCGCCCGCAGGCCTTTAGACCAGCTGTAAACAGCCAGAAACATCAAGACTCCGCAAAAAGCACCATTAATCAAAGCCAGGTACCAAGGCAGAGCCACTTTGCCAGCGACTAAAGCGGCAGCTTCTTCCTGCACACCCATATTCCAGCGCAGCAGCAGGCACACGATGACCACCCCGATCGCATTGCCGAGCAGAATTTTTAAATAAGGCAGATCCTTGGCGCCAAACCAGCCAATTTTTCCCGTGAACAGATCCAGTTCGAACAGGCAGACAAAGCACAAGGCAAAACCAAACAACAAGGCCCCCCATGGCTTTTCAGCTCTTAAAAACAGGTAGGCCGCCATGCCAATCAAAACACCGGACGCAATGGATTTTCTCACAGGGACCTTCCATTCATCTCGGCTTCAATAGCCTGATAGGTTTCTTTTGGATTGGCGGATTTGGTAATCGAGCGGCCGACAACGATGTAATCACTGCCCTGTTCACGAGCATAGGCAGGGGTGGCAACGCGCTTCTGGTCGTCCTTGGAATCCGAAGCCAGACGGATGCCTGGAGTCACACATAAGAATTCAGGACCGCAGGCTTCTTTGATGGCCTTAACTTCATGAACGGAGCAGACAACACCATCCAGACCGGCTTCTTTGGCGCATTTTGCATAGCGAACAACGGAATCAATGACTTCACCAGGAATTCCCTGTTCGTTGTTCATGGCTTCTTTGGAGGTTGAAGTCAGCTGGGTTACCGCAATCAGTAAAGGTCTTGGGGCATCGCCGCTTCCCTGTTCGAGGCCTTCCAGGCCGGCTTTCATCATTTCGACGCCGCCAGCTGCATGAACGTTGGTCAGATTGACGCCGAGTCTGGCCAGGTTTTTCATGCCGCCTTTTACGGTGTTTGGAATATCGTGCAGTTTTAAGTCCAGGAAAATATCATGACCCATTTCCTTGGTTTCACGGACCAGATCCAAACCTTCCGCATAGGTCAGCTCCATGCCGACTTTGACTGCGATTGGCTCATCGAACTGGCTTAAAAAATCCAGTACTTCTTTTTTACTCGAAAAATCTAAAGCTACAATTGTTCGATTCATTCTCTTTCCTCCTCATGTCGCAAAAACTTTACCATATCGATTTTGCCAGGAAATCGCTTTCTAGATGACTTATTCATTTTGAATCAGTTTTGAACGGATTAGGCAAAGATGCAAGGCGTTATCATCCTGAAATGGCCGCTTCAAAAACAATCGATAAAAATCTGCCTTGAATCAGCTGCAAATTCTAGCTATTATAATAAAAAAATAATACATTATCAAAAATATTGGCCATTGGTCTTTTCATTGATCCTTAGATCCCGCTAAAAGTAGAACTACACTCTTTTATTAATAAATACCGTGCTTTAAGTATAACTAAATTTAGACATTGGCTTTCTTTGAACTACACTAAAATGTAGTTCTACTTAGAACTATATT
>CAJTLE010000085.1 GCA_910577085.1 uncultured Allobaculum sp.
GCCGCAGTTCAGAAAATTCTGCCTGTAACAAAGATCGTGGTGGAAACAGCCTCCTTTGATACGCAGAAATTAAAGAATCCTGACATCAGCGGTATTGAATACCAGCAGGGGGAACAGACTGGTTTCTGGAATGTTCGTGAATACGTCCTGTGCCGTGATAATCACGAATGCCAGCACTGTCATGGCAAAAAGAAAGATCCGATCTTAAATGTGCATCACATTGAAAGCCGGAAGACTGGTGGAAACTCCCCTTCCAACCTGATTACGTTATGTGAAACCTGTCATAAGGAATACCATGCCAAAATCAAGGCTGGGAAAATTAAAGGACCAAAGGATTTTAAACTGCCTGAACGGGCTGAATCTTATCGGGATGCCGCCTTCATGGGCATTATGCGCAGCACCCTGTTAGAACGGTTAAAAAAAGCCAATCCGAATATCGAGGTGGTCAATACCTATGGCTATCTGACCAAGAATAAACGAATCCGGCTTGGGCTGGCTAAAGAACACTACAACGATGCCTATTGCATCGCAGGTAATCTGAATGCCAGACCGTTAGATAAATGCCTGTACCTCAAGAAGATTAGAAGACATAACAGACAGATTCATAAATTCAATTTCAGCAAAGGACATGTGCGCAAGAATAACCAGGCTCCACATCTGGTTGGCGGCTTCTGTCTTTTTGATAAAGTCCTGTACAAAGGACAGAAATGTTTTATTACCGGACGCAGAGTGACTGGATATTTTGTTTTGAAAACCATTTTTGGAGAAACAATCCATAAATCTGCATCAATGAGGAAACTGACTCTTCTGGAAAGAGCAGACGGATACATCAAAGAAACAGCAATTCGGCAATTCCTCCCCACCCAAACTGCATAGCAATTTGGATGGGGTATCCTTGCCTAACATATGAAAATGCCGCTGTACACTTTCCCAAACTCGGAAAATCACAGCGGCATTTTTCTTCGGTCCACCAAAACTTCACGATCCTGCCACAGCTCTTTCCACAGCTCTTTGATTCATTTGGCCGCAAAAAAACCGATGGGCCTGAATTGAATTCATCCCATCGGTTTTTACAGAGTCTGAATTGAGATTAGTCAATGGCAGTAACTGCATAACCAGCGTCGGTTACCGCATGTGCTAATGCTTTGGCATCCAGATCTTTTCCTTCGACCGTTGCAGTGCCTTTAGCCAGATCAACTTTGACGGAGTCAACACCGGCAACAGCCGCAAGGGCTTTTTCAACGCGGGCCTGGCAGTGTGCGCAGGACATTCCAGCAATTTCCAGAGTCATGGTTTGGTCTCCTCCTTTCTGTTCTTCGTGGTTCATTTCAAATAAAGCTTTCTCAATTGAAGCAAGCTCGACAGTGGACTGTCCGCAGACTTCAAGGGTGTGTTTTTCAAGGTCAACCCAGATCCAGGAAATGGATGGGTTCTTAATGCTTTCAACCAGCTCGCGCCATCTTTCAATATCGGTCTTGCAAAGATCCGCATTGAGATCGAGCGTCTGGCACTGACCGCCGACCTCAACTTCATAGCCGGCATCATCAATGGCTTTGACAAAGGCCTCTTTGGCAATCGGCTTCAGGCTTTCCACATAGGCCGTGCCCGGATGCAGGACCACTTTGACACAGGTCACACCATCCAGACCTTTGAGCGCCTGCAGGACATGGTTGACGCAATGCATGCAGCTCATGCCATTGACATTAAACAT
Source organism: uncultured Allobaculum sp. (assembly GCA_910577085.1). Lineage (GTDB taxonomy): Bacteria > Bacillota_I > Bacilli_A > Erysipelotrichales > Erysipelotrichaceae > Allobaculum. The sequence goes on from CAJTLE010000085.1 coordinate 1,712, forward strand.
CGTAATGGCCTTTGCAGGTTCAAGAGCTTCCGCAAAGTAAGAAGCACTTTCAACTGGTGTTTCCTGAGCGGCTTGTCCGCTTGCTCCATTGTCAGCTGGAGCATTCAGATCCGCCGGGTTTGGAACCGGATTGGATTTAGAGTAGAGAATCAATGGCTTTTTCTTAAGACCTGCCGGAATTGGCTCTCCCTGAGAATCTTTCATGGGTTTAACAGCCTGACCATGGGTCGGTGCAGCAGCCGGGTTGAGATGTGGAGCATCCGTACGACGGCTGGTCTGCGATTCAGACTGATCCTGTTGATCAGATGCCTGATCGGCGGCTGGGGCAACCTCTTTCTGATCCGGATCTTTCAGACTTTTAAAGGTAACTTCAGCAGCCTGAGAAGTACTGTCAGTGACTTCAGCTTTGGCCGGCTTGAAGAAACGCAGGCGTAAGGCGTTGAGGCAGACTGTAATCGACGAGAACGACATGGCTGCAGATCCAAACATTGGGTTGAGCAGCCAGCCAAAGAACGGATAATACAGGCCGGCAGCCAGAGGAATACCCAGGATGTTGTAGAAGAAGGCCCAGAACAGGTTTTCTTTAATATTGCGGATGGTTGCTTTGGAAAGCGAAATCGCAGTAACGACGTCCATCAGGTTGTTTTTCATCAGGACAATATCAGCGGCATCAATGGCGATATCGGTACCCGCACCAATGGCAATGCCGACATCGGAACGCATCAGGGCTGGCGCATCGTTGATGCCATCGCCGACCATGACTGTCTTGCGGCCTTCCTCCTGCAGTTGGCGGATCACAGATTCCTTATCCGCTGGCAGAACGTCCGCAATGACATCAGATAAATCAAGTTTCGAGGCAATGGCCTGAGCAGTCTGGGCATTGTCTCCGGTTAACATAATGACTTCAATGCCTTCTTTGCGCAGCATGCTGATGGCCTGACGGGAGGTTTCACGGACTTCATCCGCAACACTGATCAGACCAGTCAGTTTGCCATTGATCGCAAAGTAAAGCGGTGTACCGCCGGCTTTGGCGGCTTTCTGGGCACGCTGGGTTACGTAGGCGCTGATGCCGATTCCCTGTTCTTTCATGAAGGCAGGGTTGCCGGCCGTAATAGTCAGGCCATCGACATCGGCTTTGAGACCACGGCCGCCAAAGGCTTCAAAATTCGAAGCTGGCAGCAGCTGAAGATCTAAAGCTTTTGCCTCTTCCAGAATCGCCTTGGCTAATGGATGCTCAGATCCGGATTCAGCCGAAGCGGCTAACTGCAGGAATTCTTTTTCGCTTAACGCAGAGTTAAAGAGTGTAATCGAAGCAACGGCTGGTTTGCCTTTGGTGATGGTGCCTGTCTTGTCCAGGACAACCGTATTGATCTTAGCCAGCTCTTCCAGAGCGGAAGCGGATTTGACCAGGATACCATTCTGAGCGGCTTTACCCGTGGCAACCATAATGGCCAGCGGTGTAGCCAGACCCAGGGCACATGGGCAGGAAATAACCAGAACCGAAATCGCGCAGTTGAGCGCAAAACCAAAGCTCTGACCGGCAATCAGCCAGCCGATAAAGGTCAGGGCGGCCAGAACCAGAACAGTTGGAACGAATACAGCTGATACACGGTCTGCCAGTCTGGCAATTGGTGCTTTGGAGTTACCGGCTTCATCGACCAGCGAAATGATCTGCGACAGAGTGGTATCATTTCCGACTTTGGTGGCGCGGAAAATAAAGGAGCCATTCAGGTTGGTCGTGGCGGACATGACTTCATCGCCCGCTTTTTTATCGACTGGAATCGACTCACCGGTTAAAGCCGCCTGATCGACTGTACCAGTACCGGAAACAACGACACCATCCACAGGAATCGTAGCACCCGGAACAATTTTAATTAAAGTGCCGACCTGGACAGCATCCACTGGCGTTTCAACAAATTCACCATTGGCCTGCTGCACAAGGGCTGTTTTTGGTGCGAGCTTGACCAGTTTGGCCAGCGCATCGCCGGTTTTGGTTTTGGAGCGGGCTTCCAGATATTTTCCCAGGGAAACCAGCGTAACGATCATGGCTGCGCCTTCAAAATAGAGGGCATCCATGGCCGAGTGAATCATCTGATGGTCCATGATGCCATAGCCATAGGCCATTTTCAGCAGTCCATAGAAACCATAGACAAAGGAGACGGAAGAACCTAAGGCAACCAGTGTATCCATGTTCGGGTTGCCATGGAACAACGTCTTAAAGCCGTGCGTGAAGAAATCCCGCTGGATGAACAGAATAATCGTGGCTAAAAACAGCTGGATAATGCCATCGACCATCATCCAGTCCATGGACATCAAGAACGTGAAGATGCCCATCATTGGCAGCATCGAGAAGCACATCAGAATCGCCAGCAGAATCAGGGAGCTGATCAGAACTTTCTTTTTATGTTCCATCTCTTCCTGCATCCGCTTTGAACGCACTTCGTAATCATTGGCGGCTTCACTCTGATTTGTAGCCTGCTCAATGTTGGTGACCGGTGTTTTGAGCGCTGCATCATAACCGGCATGTTCAACCGCCTCAATGATCTCGGCTGCGTTGACTTTGGCTGGATCGTATTCCACTTTCATGGACTCAGAAAGCAGCGAGACATCGGCTTCACTGACTCCTGGAAGTTTCGAAACCGCCCGTTCGACGGCAGCCTGGCAGGCTGCACAAGTCATCCCCATGACATTAAAGGTCTGGGTTTCCGTATCCACATAGGTTTCGACTGTCTGTTTTTCCATATCAACCTTCCTTTCCTATTGCAGTCTTCGTGTGAAGATGTGTTTTGGATCTTCTCGTGAAGATGTTTTTAAAAATTTCAAAGACCTGATCTCTCGCGGCAAGCCCCATTCAACGGGTTCAAAACCATAAGTTGGCTTAGGCTTACTTTCCATTATAGTCAACTCTGTCAATTTCCGCCTTAAACTGCTAACTCTCCTCTCTTACGGCACCATCCAATACCGGAAAAACCCGGCAGTCGCCAGAGAGGTGAATGAAGCAGGAAAATGAAACAAGAGAACGAAAGAAGAAGATCTTTGCGATTCGATCATCCGGGATTGACATCATCTCTTCAAATCTGACGCCCAGCTCTTGCCAGACAATCTCAGATCATTTGTAAAGAAAAAAGCGAGCCCCTCCTTTGAATTACCAAAAGAGAGAGCTCGCTGTTTTCATTTTCGTTTTATCTATCGGTTTCCTGGAACCATTAAGAATTCCGGAAACCCTATACTGCTAAATCCTTCGATGAATAAAGCCTTTCTTACAGAACAATGTACCTTACAGCACGGTTGAGCCCCTGCAGAGACTGGAAAACGTTTTCTTTTCACAAAGAGCAATTCTCTGTTTTTCAAAGGTTTGTTTCCCTTTTCTGTCTTTCGGCTGGCTGCAATTCTGCTTTTTGTCGGGCTGATCTAGTTAGCGTTGGAGATGACTACTTTGATCCGGCTCCAGAGATCCGCAATGATCTTACGGGCCTTGGCATTGTATTCAAAGACTTCATCGTTGGCATAACCGGTACGTGGGATATAAGAATCAATTCCCGCAAATTCGGTATTTGCCAGTTCTTCTTCCGCTTCCTTATTGGTTGCGGTATAGCCAACATAGGAAGAGTTGAGCATCTGTGCTTCATAGCCGGCCGCGTAGTTGATAAACGCATAGGCCAGTTCTGGATTTGGCGCGCTCTTTGGAATACACATCGCATCCGTCCAGAGGTTGGTTCCTTCATTTGGTAAGAAGTAGCCCATCTGATCGTTTTCCTGAATGACATAGGTCGCATCACCCGAATAGATCAGACCTAACGCCTTACGGGCGTTGGCCATATGGTCGATGATTTCATCGGTGACAATTTCCGGATCCATCGTCGTACCTACCTGGGCCAGCCAGTTGTAAGCATCCTGCAGTTCCTGTTCATTATCCGTGTTCATGGAATAGCCAAGATTTTTCAGGGCGGTCATGAACTGATCACGCTCAGAATCGTACATGTAAATATCGCCTTTGTATTTTGGATCCTGGAAAATCGCCCAGCCTTCCCGTTCGAGATCTTCGAGGGGAACTTTTTCCTTGTCATAAACAATACCGACGGTGCCCCAGAAATACGGAACGGAATACTGGTTGCCCGGATCATAAGCCAGATTGAGTACCTGGTCATCAATCTGAACCAGAGCTTCATCGACTTTGGCCGGATCGAGCTTGGTCAGCAGGTCTTCCTGAATTAGGCGCTGAATCATGTAGTCCGAAGGAATCAGTACATCAAAGGCTTCGCCATTGGCGACCTTGATGTACATCTGCTCATTGGAATCAAAGTTATCCACAATGACTTCCGCACCCGTCTGCTCTTCAAAGCCGGCAAGCATTTCATCAGAAATATATTCACCTGGCAGATACAGATGCAAAGTCTGCCCGGCAAACGCCTGCGTGCCGCCGCTTGGTTTGAAGAACACCAAAAGCAGAGCCATCGCCGCAATGATCGAGCCGATGGTGATATTGCGGGCCGAATGGTTGGTGGCTTTTGGCACGTAGTTCGGATCCGCTTCGCGCTTTTTGGCCATTTTCTGACGGATAACCGGGACAACATTGACCAGAATCAGAATCAGAGTAATCAGTAAAACAAGCAGCGTGGAGATCGCATTGATCGATGGATTGACACGCTTGGCCATGGTGTACACCATGATCGACAGGTTCTTGACGCCTTTACCCGTCGCAAAATACGAAATGATAAAGTCATCAAAACTCATCGTAAAGGCAATCAGCGCACCGGAAACAACGCCAGGCATGATTTCCGGGACGATGACTTTGGTCAGCGTCTGAAAAGGAGTTGCTCCAAGGTCCATGGCCGCATCGGCCAGGTTCGGATCGAGCTGACGGATTTTCGGGGTGACCGAAAGCATGACATACGGGATACAGAACGCAATATGAGCCAGAAGCAAGGTCATGAAGCCGCGTTCAATATGGAACGTGATAAACAAAAGCATCAGGCCGATGGCAGTCACGATATCCGGGTTCATCATCGGCAGGTCATTGATCTGGGTGACGTAAGCCTTGACCAGCTTGCGGGAATAATTGAGCCCGATGGCAGTCAGCGTCCCGATGATGGTTGAAATCAAAGTTGCAAGCACCGCAATGACAATCGTGACGTAAAGCGAATCCATCATGTCATGCGAAGCGAACATCTGCGCATACCAGCGCATGGAAAAGCCGGTAAAGCTAGTCAGTGATTTTGAACTGTTAAACGAGAAAATCACCATAAAAACAATTGGCAGGTAGAAGAAGATGATCGTTAAAATCGTCACGATCATACCGATTGGACGTTTTTTCTTCATGCATTCTTCTCCTTCTGACTGGCCTTGCGGTCAGCCTTACGAACCAGGGACATCAGCAGCATCATGATCATGGCCATGATGACAGAAATTGCTGAACCAAAGTTCCATTCGCCGACGGTAATGAACTGGTTTTCAATGACGTTACCAATTAAGAACCATCCGCCGCCGCCTAACAGTTTCGGGATAAAGAAAGCTGAAATGGCAGGCAGGAACACCAGCGTAATCCCGGAAATGACACCCGGAATCGACAAAGGGAAAGTGACTCTCCAGAACGTCTGGAAGGGCGAAGCCCCCAGGTCACTGGCTGCTTCTTCCAGGGACGGATCCATCTTGGTCAGCGAAGAGTGAATCTGCAAAATCATATACGGCAGGTAGTTGTAGACCATACCGATCAGAACGGCTGCCTGGGTATAAAGGATTTCGGCATCTTTAATGCCAAACCAGCTCAGCACAATCGAAACAGGTCCGCCTTTGGACAGAATGCCAATCCACGCATAGGTGCGCACGAGCATATTGATCCACATTGGCAGGGTAATCGCCAGAACCATCAGATTCTGGGTCTTTTTGGAGCAGCGGCTGATCCAGTATGCGATGGGATAGCCAATCAGCAGACAGATTGCGGTGGTTTCAACCGCAATGGTCAGCGAACGCCACAAAATCAATAAGAAGTCCGGATCCGTAAAGAAGCGGATGTAATTGGCCAGTGTAAAACGAAACGTCGTAACTTCATTGCCAGGCTGAATGACCGAATAGAACACGATCAAAAGCATTGGCAGCAGAAGCATGCAGGTTCCCCAGATCAGATAAGGAATTGCAAGGCGGCGCCAGGTCTTCATGAGATAAAGCCCTCTTTTTCCATGACATGGATATCTTCAGGCTTGAAGTCCAGACCGACTTCCGCGCCTTCTTTGACATTGGCCGTCGTGTGAACTTTGAATTCACGACCAGTAGTCCAGAACGTAATCGGATAAATACCGGTTTCGATATTTTCCGGATCAAAGTCATAAGTAACTGTCAGATTAACGCTCTGATCTTCGTTATCGAGCTTCCAGCCCTGCGCGTTGGCCCAGGTTTTCAGATCGGTATCGAGCGCAATGGACTCTTCAATTTCATCTTTGGATTTAAAGAAGTCAAACGCGGACACACCCTCGTTTTTCTTCTGGTTGCGGACAACCTGCTGATCGACAACCTGAATGGTCTTGGTAATCGACAGATTGTTCTGGGTCGTAAAGGTAATCGTATACGTACCGATCTTGTCTTCGAGGTTGGTTTCGACTTTTTCGATGGACAGCTGTTCATCGGTCTCATCATTCCAGGCCTGGGCATCGGCACGGGCAATCAGATCTTTTTCTTCGATTCCTTCCATATCTTCAACGTCCAGATAGAAGCTGTTACCGGAAATATGGATATGACCGTCATCGACCTGGTTGGCACTTTCTTCGGTGATATGCATATTGACCGTTACATGAGTACCCGGAACGGTTTCGACGATGACTTCGTTGAGCATACCTTTAAAGAGCACGCTTTCGACGGTTCCGTTCAGCTTGCCCTGGTTGTAAGGAACCAGGTTGATATCTTCCGGACGGATGACTACATCGACGGGTTCATTGGTCCGGAAGCCTTTATCGATGCATTCAAAATCCGTTTCATCAAAGCGGACAAGTTCATCTTTGACCATGGTGCCCGGAATAATATTAGATTCGCCAATAAAGCTGGCGACATAGGCGTTGGCCGGTTCATTGTAAATTTCGGTTGGCGAGCCGACCTGCTGAATTTCGCCCTCTTTCATGACGACGATCTTATCCGACATGGTCAGCGCTTCTTCCTGGTCATGCGTAACGAAAATAAAGGTAATGCCGACTTCCTGCTGAATCCGTTTCAGTTCATACTGCATTTCCTTGCGCAGCTTTAAATCCAGCGCGCCAAGTGGTTCATCCAGCAAAAGCACATTTGGTTCATTGACCAGGGCGCGCGCAATGGCGACACGCTGCTGCTGACCACCGGAAAGTTGGGTGATTTCCCGTTTTTCATAGCCTTCCAGACCGATCAGACGAAGCATACGCATGACCTTCTGCTCAATGATGTCATCAGAAACCTTCTTGAGTCGAAGGCCGAACGCGATGTTTTCATACACGTTCATATTTGGAAACAGTGCGTACTTCTGGAACACTGTATTCAACTCACGTTTGTAAGGGGGAAGTTTGGTAATGTCCTTACCATCGACCAGGATTTCTCCTTCATCCTGGTCCAGAAAACCGCCCAGAATGCGAAGCAGAGTCGTCTTGCCGCAGCCTGAAGGCCCAAGCAGAGTGACAAACTCGTTTTCATAAATGTCCAGATCAATTCCTTTCAGAATAATCTGATCATCAAAGCTTTTCTGGATGTTGCGAAACTGAATCAGCTTCTTTTTTTCGTTTTCCATCCTCAATTCCTTTCCAGAGCCTGCCGGCTAAAAAACCGGCGGCGTCGAAATCCACAGCAGTTGCGCATTGCTTTTGCCGGTATTGACGATCTGATGACTCAAAGAGCCATCCATATAAAACGTCTCACCCGCATGAACGGTTGCGCTCGTGCCGTTTTCAAATTCAATCCGGATCGTGCCGCGAAGCACATATCCGAATTCCTGACCATCGTGATTGGAAACTTTCATGGATCTGCCTTTGATGGGCAGCCGCAGCAGGATCGGTTCCATCTCGTTTTTCTGCGCATTGGGAACAATCCAGCTGATTGAATATTCATCCTGCTCGTCTTCAAAAAAATCGTCCTTGCCAAACACGATCCGCTCATCGCTTTCCTCCTGGAAAAACTCTGCCAGGCTGGTCCCGAGGGCTTCTAGAATGTTTTCGAGCGTCGTGATGGAGGGGGAAGTCAGATCTCGTTCGAGCTGAGAAAGAAAGCCTTTGGTCAGTTCACTGCGGCTGGCCAGCTCTTCCAGGGTCAGGCCGCTGGTTTTCCGCAGTTTCCGTATTTTTGCACCAATATCCACAGGTCCCTCCGTTTAGTATCACTAAACAAACAATAATCTTTAAATAAACGCAATGCTTATTATATCGATCGCGGCGTTTGTAGCAATTGAAAGGATGCAATTTGGCAAAGTTGTCCTTTCTGAGTCCTTCATTTCTTCAAAAGTGTGCTCTTTTTCCTTCAATGTGGAACATTTTATATTTGCCCGCAGCATCATCTGACTTGACATAAGCCTGAGAACTGCGGATTCCGGGGCGATTTCGATGCTGTATTCAAAGATTATTTTGGTATCCAAACCGGTTGACTGCCACTTTTGCGCTCTGAAAAACCGCCGCCCGCTTTCTTCTGCCCCTGCCTGAGACAAGGTGCGCGGATATACATTCCTTCTCTGCCTTTTTGGAACACCGCGATTGTTACAGATCTGTAAAGTCTGTAAATTTCATTGAATGTAAACGGATCCGATTCGTTCCAATCCATACCCGCCTGTAAAATGTGCCTTACAATGCGCCCTTCTTTCGCAATCCATCCGCAAATTTAGTAAAATGCCATTCATCTAAAGGAGACCTTCAATTCATGAATAAATCATCTTTTCTGATGGATACGCTTCGGGGCATGGTCATCGGTATTGCCAATATCATCCCGGGAGTATCCGGCGGGACAATGATGGTCGCCATGGGCATTTATGATCAGCTCATCTACTCCATCACCCACCTGTTTTCCGATTTCAAGAAATCAATCAAGTTTCTGATTCCGATCTTTGTCGGCATCCTGCTTGCGCTTGCGCTGCTTTCCAAACTGCTCGAATACTGTCTGCTCCACTGGCCGATCGCAACCAACCTGGGCTTCTGTGGTCTGATTCTTGGTTCTCTGCCTGCTATTGCCAGACATGTTAAACATAAAGGCTTCTCAACTTCCATGGGCGTATGCTTTGTGGTCTTTTTCGCCCTGGTTGTCGGCGGCTCTCTGATTTCCGGTTCTTCGGCCGGCAATGTAACGCTCAATACCAGCTTCATGGGCCTTGTCATGTTGTTTATCGTTGGTGTCATCGCTGCGGCCACCATGGTCATCCCCGGTGTTTCCGGTTCGATGATGCTGATGTTAATGGGGTATTACGAACCCATCATCAATCTGGTCTCCGAAACCGTGGATTCCCTGATCCACTTCAACATGGCACAGTTTGGCCATTGCTTCTTACTGGCGGTGCCCTTTGGTCTTGGTGTGATTATCGGCATCTTTGCGATTGCCAAACTCATTGAATGGATTCTTGCCAAGTGGCGTCTGCAGACGTACTGGGCCATTCTCGGTCTGATTCTGGCTTCTCCCTTTGCCATTCTGATCCAGACCAACTGGGCCACTTTCTCGATATGGCAGCTGATCTTTGGCATTCTTGCCTGCCTGGCCGGTGGCTATGCCGCCAGCCGTCTGGCTGAATAAGCTTCCATGCGCTCCAAACCGTTCTGAATTCAAGGGCTGTTCTTGTAGATCTTCATCTGCAAGGGCAGCCCTTTTTGCGTGGATTTGCGATTCTCTGATCGGACAGTTCATCCCTCTGGCCGCATATATACCGGATAGATACCGGATCGAGAAAAGAAAAAGAGGCACCCGTATGGGTGTCTCTTGCAAGGTTTCTAACTATCTTTCTCTGCCTTGTTTTCTGGCAGAGCTTTCGATTTCGATTATGAGAATGGATGAACCAGACGCAGTTCAATTTTGTATTTTTCTGGCGAATCAAAGGTTTGGCGTATGGCTTCGGCAATTTCTTCAGCCGTCTTCTTTTCTTCGTAAGGAACGACCAGATCAAAGAAGATATGCGTCCGTCTGGTCCGTTTTTCAATCCGGAAGTCCTGAATGGTCCAGCGGTCTCCCATTTTTGCAACACTGCTGGCCACTTTGTCTTCGAGCAGGTTGGTCTGAACATCATCGAGAATGACTGGATCGACATGGGTAACCAGTTCAATGTTCATGTCTTTATAAACCTTCCGCTCCAGCCGGTCGACTTCCGAGTGGACATCAATCAGGCCCAGTGTTCCATCGACTTCGACATGCGCAGTCGCATAGGTGTATTTTGGGCCATAGGAATGAACCGCAATATCATGCACATCGATGACCATCGGGCTTTCCATGATCGTATCCACAATCTGGTTGACCTGATCAGCCGATGGGGCTTCACCAAGCAGAGTGTTGATGACATCTTTAAGCAGTCCCCAGGCGGAGAACAGGATGATCGCCGAAACGATGATACCGACAACGCCATCAAGATCGTAATGAATCAATGGCGAAACGAGCGTGGAAACCAGAACCAGCAAGGTTCCCAGCGTATCATTTCGGGAATCCAGCGCATTGGCCAGCAGCAGATCACTGTTGTACTCAATTCCATATTTATGGTTGTAAGAATACATATACAGCTTGACGCAGATCGATAAGATCAGCACCGCCACCGCTGCCCATTCAAAGTGAACGGGACTTGGGTGAATAATTTTTTCGATCGACTGTCTGAGCATTTCAATGCCCAGATAGACAATGATCATGCCCATGAACAGAGCCGCAATGGTTTCGGTGCGCTCATGGCCGTATGGATGCTCTTTGTCCGCCGGCTTTTCGGCGATTTTAAATGAAAGAATCGAAATGATATTGGACATGAAATCCGTCAGGTTGTTGATGGCATCCCCTTTAATGGCAACCGATCCAACCATATAACCGATTGAATACTTGGAAACAAACAGGAAAAAGTTCAGGGCAATGCCCACATAGCCAAGCAGTTTGCACACCGCATACCGCAGGGCACTCGGATCCTTCTTCTTGTTGGTTTTTTTGTCCGTTATCAGCTTGCGAATCAGAAAGGAAATCATAGATTTCGACCTCATTTCTTTAAAATTACGATTTCTTGTGATAAAGTATTGAAACACACGGAGACGTATCGAAGTGGTCATAACGGGCCTGACTCGAAATCAGGTAGTCTTAACGGGCTCGTGGGTTCGAATCCCACCGTCTCCGCCACTAGGAAATTCAAGCCGGTCTGACCGGCTTTTTTTGTTGCCTTCTGTTGGGATTCAGATTGTCTGTTCCCCCAAGTGAACCTCCCCACCCAAACGGATAACAAAGCAGCATTGATTCAACAATCAATCCTGAATTGAAGTTCGTTTGGATGGGGCTTCGGGAGCTGAAACAGCCATGGTCGTACTGGATGGATCCAGTGCGGATATCTTCGGTTAAAAGACATCG
>CAJTLE010000086.1 GCA_910577085.1 uncultured Allobaculum sp.
AAAAATTTAAAGAATTAATCATAAATCAATGTGTAGCAAGACCAGCCCCTCAGGCCCCCCTGCACATATGTGATTTCGACTTTAGGGTACTGGCAAGGGGGCCTGAGGGGCTGAATTTTCAAAGTAGAAAATGGAAAAAGTCAAAGCGAATGCGCAAAACAGAAAACCATCTGAAAGAAGAACAGCGCAGGCTTGCCCTGACCAGAGAGTATGTGCATAAACAGACAGTCAACACTCTTCTTTCCATGGGAGATGTTCTTGTCACAGAACCCTCCAATGCCCGCAAGCTTGCCAAAAGAAGCTCCAGACCAGCTGAGATCAATGAGAAGACCGGAAGATATAAGCGCAAAAAACGTTTTGGCCGGAGTATTAACCGTCGTGCGCCAGGCACACTGTTCGCGCTTGCCAAAGCGGCTTATGGTTCCAATTTTCATACCGTTCCTGGTAAATTTCGGGCCAGCCAGTATGACCATACAGATGACAGCTATAAAAAGAAAAAGCTGTCAGAAAGGACAGCTTTATTAAGCGATGAAAAGACAATTCCAAGGGATTTATATTCCGCTTTTCTTCTGGCCAATGCCAATGATGATTTTTCCTGTGCAGACCGCAGTCTGTGCATTGCTAATTACGAACATTTAAAGAAGGCTTCAGACGCTTTTGTTCAATACGCAAAAGCGAATCATATTCATATTTTGAATTCTGGTATCTAATTGTCGGATGCTTTAGATGTTTTACCAAACCACTGACCACGGTGCAGTTCAAAGAAAGAAGGGCTTTTCCGGATTTCTGAACTGGAACAACCTGGATTCGTCCAGGCCCCGAAAGGGTTCTGGCACACCGGGACATGATGGCGCAGGAGGTCTCATTTGCCTCATGTCAGAAAGGCTCATTTGTCGTTCTGATCACTGTCCCGTCTGCTCAGGTGCTTTGTTCATAAATTCAAGATGTTTATCGTTTTGGAACCTCCACCGCTTGCGGTGGGGTTTGGTCAGAGATCGACTGAATGAGAAGAGCCAGCATCACCGGCGGTGACATTTTGAGCAGCAGTTTTGGGATAGACAGATTTTGCATTTGCATTTTGAAAACTCCTTTCACGCCGGCGCAAAGCCAGCCACTTTTTTTCTTGATTGAAGGCTGAAAGCCTGTGGCAACGTTGCTAATGATGTTTTAAACTGTGGAGTAACTACACGGTCAAGCCCTCTACACAAACTTTTTCAATTTTTTGTCTGCCGTGAAAAGACCGCCTTTCATAACAGCCGGACATGTCCTGTCTGTTCAAAAGCTTTGTTCTAAGATCATCAAAATCAAGACCAGCATTTTCACCCGCTTGTCGGGCCATGAGGATGCTGGTCTTTTTGTCTGTCGGCCCTAAAAAAGTGGGGAGTTTAAAAGAGGGGGAAACTGACAAAAATTCAGTCCGGTTTTTAATCCTTCTGTTGATAAAGATGTATAGAGACTGATTAAAATGCGGACTTTAAAACGGTGAATTTATGGATCAAAACGCACAGTTCGGGTAATTTATGAAACCTATAACAAGAGAGAGAAAAGAGCGGAAATCAGGCCCGAAAAAAACGGACTTTTGGTGATTAATTTCCCTGGTATGTTTTATGAAATATTAATGTTGAAATAAATAATTAGATGAAAATCTTTGCTCTTTTCGTGAGAAGGCTTTCTGTAAAATGTTGGCTTTGACCGATAGATATACGGTTATGCGATAACTTTTAATAGAAATCAGTTGATAGGTAAAAATAGAAATTAATCTTTAAATAAGATGAAATTATTAATCGTTCTAATTCATGTTGATATAATGTCAACAATTTTAGCTTTTAAAAAATGTTCGAAAATACTGAGTATTATACGCGCAAAATCAGAGGATAAGGATAGAATAAGGACGGCGTTAAAGAGAAATAAAGAAATCTCTTTTAGAAACAAAGATTCACCTTATTTCATCTTCAGCCCGACAAGAATACAAAGAGGAACAAAAAGAGTGTTCGAGGGAATAGTATGAAAGACAAAACAAAACCAACTGAATTCAGATCAGATAAAAAAACAAAATCGCTTCGCTTAGCGGCTTTAGCTGCCAGCTTTGCGGTAGTCGGTGCTCTTGGATTTGCGATGGTCAAATCCGATGCCCCGACGGTTGCCGCCCATTCGTATACCAGTGAAAATAAAGTGGCAGTCGTAAGCTCCGAGCAGAAAGATCTCAGTTCTGAAACGGAAACCGCAAAATCCCCAGCTCTGCCTGCCGCAAAACCTGCCAACCAGACGCCAGTTGAATCTTCACAATCCGCTGCGCCGGCTGCAGCGCCAGCTCAAACCCCAGCTGCCGTTCAACAATCTGCACCTGATCATGGTGATACATCCATCGCTCAGACTGCTTTTGAAGACTTTGACGAAGTAGATCCTGACGATGTACCAGCACCAACAGCCGTTCCAGTCGAACAGCCCGCTGCAACAAACACCACAGCGCAACAGGACAATGTATGGCATATCAATTACGTTCCCGCATGGGGAGCCGATGCTGCACCAGATGATGGATCGATTGGCATCTGGGCAGATGGATGGTTTATTGCTCATTCCGGCATGGTCAATGGCGATAAGATCGCTTCTTTACCACAGTACGTTGAAGTCGATGGTCAGGTTTACACTATGACCGATACCTGGGTTTCCGGTGACACGGTTTCTACGGACGAAATTGCCAGAGCCCGCGCCAACAACGGCATCGTTTTCCAGACCTGCATTACCGATACAACCAACCGCATGGTTCACTATGATCCAATCAGTGGACCAGGATATGTATATAATTTCTCCAGCTATCCATATACCGTCCATGATGGTGAGATCTTTGGTTACTAGAGCCAACCAGCAAATTGAACGTAGTCATAAAACGAAGGAAATGAATCAATAAAGCCTCTGCAAATCAAGCAGAGGCTTTTTTAGGATGTTTGGAATGATGGGAAAGAGCACCATTTGATGTTCTCACGGGTGCAGGGGGCTGCTGGAGGCTGAATTTGAAGCGAATATGCGTCAGATCAGGCCAGATCAGTCTGCGCTCTTGTCAGAGGACTCATCGACCAGATGCGCTTTAATCGTGAGGTCATAGCCATATTCGACATAGCCAAAAAGTTGCAGACCGATTTCATCCGCAAAGACTTGATCGACTGTGCGATGATGCTCGTTCAGCCAGTCAAACAACGGCGAAAAGTCAGCCAGTTCCTCCTGGATGTGAACAGAAAAGACGGCATATTCTCCCGCCGGGATAATAAGCAGATTTTCGGGATTTACAAGGGAATAGTCACAGTTTGGAATCTGGATGTATTCCTGCAGTTTGAGCAGATGGTTTTGGTTCATGGCCTCCAGATCCAGGACATAGCCGTATCGGCGTCTGATGGTTTCTGCATGTAAAAGCTCGTCTTTGGCTGCTTCCATCATGGATGCATGATAGTGCTCATAGGTCTGTTTTTCCTGACAAAGGCCGGCAATGACAACTTCCTGTTCCAGTGTTTCCAGATGAACAGAAGAGTCCAGCGGCTTGTTTTGAATCCGTTCATTGACCTGCTCATACCAGAGAATGTCATCGGCCACCTGCTGGTAGTAACGGCTTAACGACAGCGCCTGATCTCTGTACGCTGCAAGCAGGGAGGTGACTTTTGTATTGTCATGGGAAGCAAGAATCTCTTTGACCTGACTGAGCGGAATGGAAAGCTTGCGGCACATGGTAATGACATCCAGCTGCCACAGATTCCAGCGCGAATAATAGCGATAGCCGTTGGCTTCATCGACAAAATCCGGCTCTAACAGTCCGCTTTTGACGTAAAAGTGAATCGTGTCTTTGGATAATCCGGTGATCTTGCTGACCTCACCAATACGATAACGAGTAGCTTCCATGTCCCTGTCCTCTGTTTCTCTTTATCTGGTTCTATTTCTGTCTGGCTTATTATGCTCAATATGAAGGGCTGGTTTCAACAGGCAAAGGAAGATCGATTTGTCCGTAAATACCATTTTTGAAGAAGGAAAACCAAAACGCGAAAACAGGAAAAATTATCCTTGACTCTGACGGAACGTCAGGCTGTATGGTGAGAGTGCTTAAGCACAAAGGAGTACTCGATGATTCCAGTTGGAAAATTTGCCCGGATGTGTCAGGTCAGCATCCGCACTTTGCACTACTATGATCAGATTGGATTGCTTCATCCAGCCTATGTCGATGAGGACAGTGGATTTCGCTACTATGAAATTGACCAGATGGATACCTTGCTGCAGATTGCCCGCTGCAAGCGATTTGGCTTTACGCTCAGCGAAATTGCCAGTCTTGATCTCAATCATCCTGAAAATAGCCGGGAGCTGTTCGATCGAAAAGAACAGTACTTGATCTCGAAAATTCATGAACTGCAGACAAGCCTGCAGGATCTGCGCGTCATGATGGAACGAGCAGAAAGGAAGACAGATACAATGTCACAGACCAAGAGTATTTTTGTAGAGTGTACCGAAACCAAATCTACTCCGATTTTTTCATTACGCAAGACGATGGGCGTTGGCGATTTCGGTCAGGCTTATTCCGAAGTATATGATGCCGTGATGAAAGCAGATGTAAAACCAGGCCTGAGGGGAGCCAGATACTTTGATGAAGAATTTGATGATCAGAATTCAGATATTGAAGTCTTTGTGGTGCTCGATGAAGCGGATCTGGCCAAAGCCACAGATCTGATCGATGGCGGTCTTTGCGCCCATGCGACTCACCGCGGTGGCTATTCAACCTTAAATGAAACCTATAACGGCATTGCCCGCTGGGTTTTTGAGAATGGTTATGAGCTGACTGGGGCGCCGTATGAGCTGTATACGAGCACTGGCTTTGAAAATCCAGATCCAGCCACCTGGATGACCGAAGTCTATTTCCCCATCAAGAAAGCAGACTGATCGGTGATCTATCCTGTAATCTATTTAAAAAATTGAACTGAATCAAACTGCGCCTCTTTTTCCTAAGGAAAGAGGCCTTTTTCCTAAGGAAAGAGGCCTTTTTGCATTCGCAGGGTTCGGCGGGCCGTACCCTATGAATGAAAAAAGATCAGATCGTTTTGAATTCTGAACACACAGCCTGTGTCAGAACGCAGTTTCGATCTGATCTTTCGTTTTGTATTTGTATGGGAAAGCTGATGACAGGCATGCAGCAAGGAATCACTATCCTGGATCTTAATCCTGAATAGCGCGGGCGTCTTCTTCGGCCTCAGCCAGCCATTTTTCCAGTTCTTCGTCGGTAGCCAGAACATAATGGGTTCCTTCGATGCAATGACGGGAGCCTTTGGTGTAGTCAACCCCCTGTTCTTTGGCATCGTAAGTTAACGAAGTCCGTTTCTTTTCAACGACCGGGTTTGGTTCCGGAATCGCGGAAAGTAAAGAACGGGTATACGGATGAACCGGATGCGAGAAGATTTCGTCCGTTGTGCCGCTTTCCACCAGATGGCCTAAATGCATAACACCGATGCGGTCGGAAATGTATTTCACCATCGACAGGTCATGGGCAATAAACAACAAAGCTGTGTTGGTTTCTTTCTGGATGTTTTTCATCAGGTTGACGACCTGCGCCTGAATAGAAACATCCAGGGCGGAAATGGCTTCATCGGCAATAATCAGTTTCGGATTCATGACCAGGGCCCGGGCAATTCCGATGCGCTGGCGCTGACCACCAGAGAACTGATGAGGATAACGGTTGGCATGTTCTTTGGACAGGCCGACACGTTCGAGAATGTCATAGACTTTCTGGGTTCTTTCTTCCTGAGAAGAGTAGAGATGGTGGATATCAAGACCTTCCGCAATGATATCCATGACTTTTTCACGGGGATTCAGGCAGGCCATTGGATCCTGGAAGATCATCTGCATGTTGGTATGCAGGAATTTTTCATCCTCATGGCTCATCCTGCCGGAAATATCGCGGCCATCAAAAACAATCTTGCCGGCGGTTGGTTTATACAGGCGGATGATGGAGCGGCCGGTGGTGGATTTACCAGAACCGGATTCACCAACCAGACCATAGGTTTCGCCTTCATCGATATAGAAATCAATGCCGTCTACTGCTTTGACGGTGAATTTGCGGTTGACCTGGAAATGCTGCTTCAGATCCTGGACTTCAAGAAGATGTTCAGCCATCGATCTTCGCCTCCTTTTTCATGCGTTCAATACGGGCTTTCAGTTCCGCAGGCATTTCGACATGCGGTGCTTTTGGAGCCAGAAGCCATGTGGCAGCCGAATGGGTGTCGGTTACTTTGAACATAGGTGGAGCGACTTTTTCATCGATATGCAGCGCAAACTGGTTGCGGGGTGCAAAGGCGTCGCCCTTGACTTCATAGAGCAGGTTTGGCGGAGTTCCCGGAATGGTGTAAAGCTCATCGCCCGACGTATCCATATCTGGCATGGAGGCTAAAAGACCCCATGTATACGGATGTTTTGGATCATAGAAGATTTCGTTGACCGTTCCTTTTTCAATGATGCGGCCGGCATACATGACGTTGACATAGTCGGCAACCTTGGCCACAACACCAAGGTCATGGGTGATATAGATAACGGACAGATCTTTCTTTTTCTGGATGTCTTTGATCAGTTCCAGAATCTTAGCCTGAATCGTAACGTCCAGCGCGGTGGTCGGTTCATCGCAGATCAGAACTTCCGGATCGCAGGACAGGGCAATCGCAATGACGACACGCTGCCGCATACCACCGGATAACTGGTGCGGATAGTTTTTCATGCGCTTTTCGGCATCGGTGATGCCAACCAGCTTCAACAGATTGACCGCGCGATCCCATGCTTCTTTTTTTGGCATTTTGTAGTGATAACGCATGGCTTCCATGACCTGTTTGCCGATCGTCATGGTTGGGTCCAGGGAAGTTAATGGATCCTGGAAGACCATCGCAATACGGCGGCCGCGGATCTGCGACTGGATGAATTTCGGGGTGGATTTGACGATATCCACGGTCCGTCTTTCTTCATCTTTCGCAAAGCCTTCTGGAATCCGGCCATCAAATTCATTTTGTAACTGTTTGATGCGTTCCGGAGAGAAATCATAGTAAGTAAAGTTGATCGAGCCATCCAGGATCTTTCCGTTGCCGGCAAGAATTCCCATGACAGCTTTGGTGGTTACGGATTTTCCGGATCCTGATTCACCAACAATGGCGATTGTTTCGCCGCGGTGCAGATCCAGATCGACCCCGCGGACCGCATTGACGGTTCCGTTATCGGTTGTGAAGGCAATGTCGAGATTTCGAATTTCGAGTACTTTTTCTTTTTCGTTCATGCTCTTACATCTCCTTCATCTTCGGGTCAAAGGCATCGCGCAGACCATCAGCCAGCAGGTTGAAGGAAAGCATCAGAATACCCAGAATGACAACTGGAATAAAGACCTGGAATGGGGTAACCAGAATGGTTTTAAAACCATCGTTGATTAAAGAACCCAGTGAAGCCTGTGGAGCTGGAATCCCCAGACCAACCATAGCCAGGAAAGCTTCATAGAAAATGGCGTTTGGAATCGAGAACATCGCCATGATGATGATCTGACCAAAGATATTGGGCAGAACTTTTTTAAAGATAATGAAGAAGCCGCTGGCCCCAAGGGTTCTGGAAGCCAGGATGAATTCTTCTTCTTTGATCTTTAAAACCTGTGCCCGGGTGACACGGGCCATACCGATCCACTCCGTTAAGATTAACGCCACGATAATCGTGTACAGACCTGGTTTCATGATCAACAGAAGCAGAGTCAGGATAACGAGCGTTGGAATCGAGTTTACGATTTCCTGGAAACGCTGCATGATGGAATCCACCACGCCGCCAAAATAACCAGAGATCATACCGTACAGAATGCCGATGAAGACGTTAACCAGAACGGCTGTACCCGCAACGAATAAGGAAATGCGGCAGCCTTCCCAGCACCGAACCCAGAGGTCACGACCTAAAACATCAGTTCCAAAGAAGTGATACGCATTGGCATACTCCCCTTCATAAGCCCGGATTCCGCCCTGGCCATTAAACCAGCCAAGCCATTCCAGACCTGGAATGCGGGGAGCCATGGATTGTTCGGCGGTATTGACGCCATCGAAGGTGTAGTGCGAAAGCATCGGGCAGATAAAGGCGAGCAGGATGAAGATCAAAATGATCACACCGCCGATCAGGGCCCCTTTATTGGATTTAAAACGAACCCAGACGTCATGCATGAAGGTCGTGCCAGGAATGGCCGCTTCTTTTTCAAGACGGGTTGGAATATCAATTAATTCATAATCCTGATCGAGGACATGGTAACCTTCCAGAAATTCATCAAGCTGTTTCTGGTTACTTACAACTTTTGGCATTACGCATCCCCCTTTCCAAGACGGATTCGTGGATCGATAATGCCGTACAGCACATCAATCACGAGCATTACAACGATATATAAAGCGGAATATAAGAAGCTGATCGCCAGGATGACGTTGTAGTCACGCACTTCAATGGCTTTGACCAGCAGCGAACCAAGACCTGGGATGGCACAGATTTTTTCGATAACCATTGAACCGGTCATCAGGCCGACGATAATTGGACCTAAAACGGTGATGACTGGAATCAGGCAGTTGCGGATGGCATGAACCCAGATCAGACGCCGGCGGGAAATGCCTTTGGCCTGAGCAAGCTGGATGTATTCACTGCCAAGCACTTCGATCATTTCTGAACGGGTAAAGCGGGCCACGTTGGCCACAACGCCAAGGGACATGGCAATCATGGGAATAATCGCGGACTGAACAGGTTTGGCGGTGTTGTAAAGAACGGGCAGAACGGGAATCTTGACCCCAAACAACAACAGCAGAAGCAGACAGAAGACGAAGGATGGAATCGAGACACCGATAACCGAAAGAATCGTCGCAAAGGTATCCCAGAAGTGGTTGCGGTTGAGAGCGGCAACGATTCCTAAAATCAGACCCAGGATCGTTCCGATAATGCAGGCACCAATTCCAAGACCAAAGGAGATGCCAATACGGGGACCGACCAGCGAAGCGACCGGCATATTGCGCTTGATCGCATAGGAGATCCCGAAGTCGCCTTTGAGCATGTTGGCGACGTAAGTAAGAAACTGCGTGAAGACCGGTTTATCCAGTCCATACGCGGCGTAAATCTGCGCTTTCTGGGCTTCTGTCAGTTTTTCATCGTTAAATGGCGTACCAGGCATAAGCTTGAGCATCATAAACAGAACAAAGACGATGACAAGCAGGGTCACGATGGAAATCAACAGACGACGCAGGATATAGCGGATGGTTGATTTGTCCATAACACATACATTCCTTTCAAATCAAAATTCACCAGACTTTCATAAACCTGACTTTGAAAGACGCGAAGAAGAAAGCCTGATTTTTCTGGGCATTGGATAAAAACAGCTGTTTTTCGTACATGAACACAAGAGCGTACAGACAAGGCATCCCCAGAAGGTCATGCCGTAAAACAGGAAAGCCAGCCGATGGCAGCAGACAGAATCCTTCAAGAAGAAAGTTTCAACGCACAATCGGCAGGCTGTAGAGAAAGAAACGGATCGTTTTCTTTCGTTTCTGGATGGATGGGCAAACGGTCTAAGCAAAGAAAAGCCAGAAAAGCGGCCGTAAGAGAAATCAGGCCAGTAGGGCTTGTCTTTGAAAAAACGGGTCTCACCAGGAGGCCCGTTTGTTGTCCGTACAGAGAATCAATCAACTGATTCTGTCAATCAGTCAGCTTTTTCGAGGTTCTTATAAATATAAGGAACACCGAAGGAATGGCTTTCGATACCTTTTACTTTCGGGTTGTTCAGGGTTGCACCGCCAACCTGGAAGATACCGACAACTGGAGAATCCTCCATGAGCAGTTTTTCAGCTTCGTGCAGTTTTTCCCAGCGTTCTTCTGGTGTGGCTGCATCCGCGGCATCTTTGATCATTGCATCGTAAGCAGGGTTGCTGTAATCACCATAGTTATAGGAGTTTCCGGTAACCATCAGGTTCAGATAGGTTGTCGGGTCAGCATAGTCCGGACCCCAGCGGGTAAGTACGATATCGAAGTCGCGGGCTTTCTGTTTTTCAATACGGTTTTCTTTTTCCTGGCTGACCATTTCAATTGTCAGACCTGGCAGCTGCTGGAGCTGAGACTGAATGAATTCAGCAGCTGGTTTGGAAGGGTCGGCTGGTTCATACAGTAAGGAAAGGGTAACGTTTTCGCCTTCTTTACCGAGTTCTTTTAAGCCTTCTTCCCAGAATTTCGTGGCTGCATCGACTGCATCCTGACCAACTTCGGTATAGAACTTTTCAGCACCATCGGTGTAGTCTTTACCATCTGGTCCAGTTGCAAAATCTTTTGGTACAAATCCGCCGATGGCGATGGAACCATCTTTGAGGACGTTGTCGACAAGGTCGGTACGGTCAATGACCGTTGCAATCGCTTTACGGATATTGGCATTGGCCAGGTATTCGTTGGCGAAGTTGTACTGGAGATACCACAGATATCCTTCCAGATAGGAAGTGTAGCTGTCAGAATCTTTGTATTTATCAACCAGCGTAGAGTTCAGTTTTGTAAAGTCTGTGTTGCCGCTTTCGAAATCAAGAGCGGAAGTGGAAGCCTCCGGAACGATCTTGACGTCGATACCGTCAACTTTAACGTTGTCTGCATCCCAGTATTCTGTGTTCTTATCCAGAGTCAGAGATGCGCCTTCAGTCCAGTCAACCAGTTTGTAAGGACCATTGGCTAACAGACCTTCAGCAGTCTGTGCGTAGTTATCGCCCTGTTCTTTGAAGAATTCTTCATTGATTGGGTAGAAAACAGGGAAAGACATTAAAGAAATGAAGTACGGACATTTCTTGGACAGTTTTACTTCAAATGTTTTGTCATCTACAGCTTTGATGCTGAGCTTACCATCAGCTTTTTCGTCGTAGACGATTTCATCTGCACCTTCAACACAGGCACCATCCTGTGTGTACAGATATGCATATTCAGCAGCTGGATTATGGACGGTTTCTTCCCAGGCGAAGACGAAATCGTCAGCAGTTACCGGCGTGCCATTATCCCAGTTGGCATCACGCAGATGGAAGGTGTAAGTCAGTTCATCATCGGAAACATCGTAGCTTTCGGCGATGGCTGGAATAGGTGAACCATCTTTGTCCATGGATTCAAGGCCCTCAACGGTTGCGGCGATCATCTCAAAAGACATACCATCCGTTGCGTACGACGTATCCATGGAAATAACGTCGTTTTCTTTAGCAAGGGTCACGCGTTTTCCGCTGCCGGAGCTTGTGCTTGTAGCATCCGCAGTGGAAGAGCCAGCCGCGCTGGATCCTGTCGTTGAGCTGGTCGATGCAGAAGACGAACTGCATGCTGCCAGCGAAAGAGCCAGGGCGCCTGAAGTCAGAATGGAAAGTAATTTCTTCATAATCTCCTCCAGAAATCGAACTCATTATAGGTTGGTTGAAAAAATTTACAAAGGAATTGAAAGCTTGGTTTCATGAAAATCGCAAAATTATGGTTGAAAGCGCATACATGATATTTAAATTTTGGAAAATGTTAGATTTCTTCGATCTTTTTAACCGTTTTTCAGTGTTCAAGAGAAAAAATGGCAGGAAAACGGCGAAAAATCGGAAATGTCCTTTTAATTTAAATCTGAAAATGATGTTTTTTCATCTTTTTCATCAGAAGAAAAGCCATCCGGACCTCAGACTTCCGGTATCTGGAATGAAAGAAAATGAAAGCAGCAAAAAGCGGACAAAATGAAGCGGGATTGACCAATCCTCTGTCTGAACGGATTCTGTTGGCTTTGGAAGGTGATATACCGAGAGCAGCAATATTCTTCTTTGCATGGAAGCCGGCTTTGCCTGACGATCCTGCAAGCCAGGCTCGCAGCTTGCATCAGGGCTGAAATTGGCCAGCCCGCAGGATCATCGAGGGTTTTCTGGCTTTAAGAATATTGGGTTCAGGAAAGTTCAGGATCCGGTCTGGATCCGGAAAGGAATGAAGAGAATGTCAAAAAACAGAAAAGCCGCCATCATTGGCGCCGGCCATGTTGGCGCACATGTTGCAAGCAGCCTGGCAACCCAGGGAATTGTAGATGAGATCCTGGTGATTGATCAGAAAGCACAGAAAGTCACATCGGAAGTTCAGGATCTGCGGGACGCGATGCTCTGGCTGCCGGATCCAGTCCGGATTTATGGCGGCGATTATGATCAGCTTAAAGACGTGGATGTTATCGTCAACTGTGTCGGGAATATTGAAACGTTGGTCACCTGCAATGACCGCACCTTGGAGATGCGTTTCAATATCGAAGCTGTCGACAGCTATGCGGATAAAATCAAGGCAAGCGGCTTTGATAGCGTCATTATCAATATCTCCAACCCATGCGATGTCATTACCCGTCATCTGGCTTTAAAAACCGGACTACCTAAAGGCCGTGTTTTCGGTACCGGAACGGCGCTTGATTCTTCCCGCCTGATTTCTGCCATTTCCCAGAAAACCGGGCTCAGCCTGCAGTCGATTGATGCCTGCATGATGGGTGAACATGGCAATATGCAGTTTGCGCCGGCTTCGGTTTTCTCCTTCCGCGGAGCACCTTTACAGGCCGTTTTAGGGGATATTGAACTGGATTGGCAGCAACTGGAAAAAGAAGCAATCGGCGGGGGCTGGGTAACGTTTACCGGCAAGCATTGCACGGAGTATGGCATCGCAGCCACCGCCGCTAGACTGGTCCGGGCCGTTCTGGAAGACGAAAAAGTCCTGCTGCCGGTTTCTGCTCCTTTAGAAGGCGAATATGGCGTGTCTGGCCTTTTTGCGGGGGTTCCATCGATTATCGGCAAAAATGGCGTGGAAAAGGTCATTGAATATCCACTGACTGAAGATGAGCTGTTCCGTTTCCAGGCGTGTTGTCAGGGAATTGCCAGAAACGTAGAAACAGCAGCCAGAATGGAAGTCGGTGAAATTTAACAGCTTGAAGAATGGTGGCTGGTTTCCCTTCATTCTGGAAGGCCAATCACGAAAAATGAGGGCTCTCATAAAGTTTAGGATGAATTTGAACAAATTATTAACTGATTATTAAGGAGTTATTAACTTAATGCTTCTTGGCAGGTCTGCCTTTCAGAAAGAAATTTTAGAGCAGCCAGTTTCAATCAATCTGGAAAAAAGGCCGCACTAAAAAAAGAAAAATACGTGTTTTATTTTTAACGTTAT
>CAJTLE010000087.1 GCA_910577085.1 uncultured Allobaculum sp.
AGCGTAGAAGGAAAAAGAAAAGACCTGGCTTTTCAGACAACGAATCTGCAAAACCAGATTATAGAGTTATTCGGCCTTTGAGTCCGAACTCAGAGGCCACCTGTGTATAAAGTGGGGAATTTAGGTTAACTGTCTGATCTCTACAGCTTACTTAAAAAGCCCTCGAAATCCGTTTCGGGGGCCTTTTTTAAGGGAAAAAAGTCCAAAATCACAATCACAGTTCTGATGCAGCCAGCCGGCTATTCTGGTCGAGTCATGAATAACGAGTGCCTCACTTCAGGCAGCTGGTCGGGGTGAGTTCCCGACTGAATCTGGTATTCAATACGTTTTTCAGTTCGGTACTGACTGGGAGACAGACCTTTTTTCTTGTGAAACAGTTTGGAAAAATACAGAACGTCTTCATAGCCAACCGAACGGCTGATATCCCCAATTGGCAAATCAGAATAGAGCAGATAGGAGCAGGCATTGGCCAGCCGTACGGAAAGAATGTACTCCTTGACAGACATATCCATAGCTTTCTTAAAAATTCGATGAACATAACTGCGATCCAGAGCCATATGGTCAGCAATTTCCTGGACACTGATGGGACGATCATAGTTTTGTTCAATATAGTTGAGGATGATGTTGATATAGTCAGAAGCGTGCAAAGCTTCTTTCGAGCGGGCAACGGGGAACTCTTCAGCCAATTGATAGACCATTTCCCAGGCGCAGCAGTTATAAAGCAAATCGAAGTTTTTTGAAATTTCCAGTGGCTTCAGCTTTTCAAAGATCGCCGGAATTTTCGAATCTGCAAAAAGATGACAGACTTTCTGCTGAAACAGACAGCTGCGGCGAATATACTCTTCGGCTTTCATCCCCTGAATCCCGATCCACGAATAAACCCAGGGATCTTCCTCATCCGCTTGGTAGAAAATCCGCTCACCAGGAATCATCAAAAACAAATCTCCCGCCTGAAGAGAATACGTTTTACCGCCAGTCTGATAAATCCCCTTACCGGAATGAATATAGTGGAGCATATAGGAGTTGCGGACAGCCGGTCCATAACTGTGGGATGGCTTGCATTGTTCATGACCTGAAGTATGAACCATCAGATCAATGGTCTTATAAAAGTCATTGGAGAAAACAAAACTTTGCATAATGATCACCTCTTTTACGCACCCAGATCAGGGAATTTTCCCAGTTCTTCTCTTTCAAGAATACCGTCAGAAAGCCGAAATAAAAACACCTTGATTCAACTCGAATCGATGGAATAATAAGCATTCTCTTCTTTGGCCTTTCTCTTGTGCCAACAATACAGGACAAAAGAATCGAAAGCAGGACAAAAGAGGACAGAAAAAGATCCGATCTCTTTTTGCTGCAGACAGAAAAAGACCGGATCTTTGAATGGTGTGTATCTGGATTTCAGACTGAATCCGCTCGGGCAGATCCTGGTCGGTCAGATTCAGCTTTGAATCTGCAGGACCTATTTAATGCCTTTTACCATGTTTTCATTCATCCGCATCACAAAGGCGAAATAGAAAACAAGGTTCAATGCCAGCCCAAAAGCCAGCAGATATGGATCCAGAGCTTCTGGAATCACATTCTGGATAAACGCCGCCCGAATATTCTCCTTGGAGTTATAAAAGAACGTATACGCATCCAGAATGGCCGCACCCAGACACAGATACATCAGCATGCGGTTTGAAGACTGAATCGTGCGGACTTCCTTTGCATCCGCCTCTAAAAACTTTCGTTTCTGCACTTTGTTCATTTTGCGCAGGGTCGCAATGTTTCCTTCAATGCGAGCTTTACGCTGGGAAGCCTGGCGATTGACATAGGCAGCCATGCCGACAATCAGAAAATTCACCAGGGCGTACCAGCCCACGCGCGAACAAAGCAGTAACAGTAAGGAGCCAATGATCCCCATCAGCCACCAGTATTTTGTCAGATATGCTTTCATACCATATATTCTATCATTAATGACAACAGACTCGCACTGGATGGCAGGATTCTTTCAAAATCACTCAATTTGTTGAAATTATTTAATTCGAATCAGTTTGGATCCACAGATCGAACAGCGGTAATCTTCCGGGTGTTTCACCACGGCTGACAGTTTCTGGCGGCTGTAGATTTTATCGCAGCCCGTGCACTGAAGCTGATAACGATCTTTGGCAGGATTTTCAGCCCGAAAGGATAAAATCTTCTGATCGTGTTCACTCAACTCTTCGTAGGTCTCTTTATGGAAGGTCGTTGTGACATGATAGCCTAAGGTATAGTTGGCGATGGCAGCGTAGTGTTTAAAATGCTCAGAATGGTTCATACAGGAATCAATGGTATGAATCAGCTCATGAGCAAACGTGTCACGAATGACTTCATCGTTTTCCACATCTAACAAAGCGGGATTAAAGTAAATGTAGTAATGTTTGACCAGCTGTTTACTTTGTTTATCCCAGATTTTTTCACAATAACATTTTCCCAGCGAAGTGCGCAGGGTACGGCGGACACTGACATGGTCGGCCAGATGAATGGGAAATCTGAGCATCTGCAGATCTTCGCACACATTCAGATAAATCTCCATCCAGTGTTCAGTCGGCTGCTCATAACAGCCATCCACGCGTTCCAGAACCTGTCCTAAAGGATCAGGCTTATGCCGTCTGGCCACTTCACGATTATGATCTTCGTATTTTTTCTCCATGATTTCCGCATATGACTTTTCAACCATTTCCGGAATATTCAGCTGACGACACATCTCACTGGTCCTGTCTTCACTTGCGCCGCGAGTCGTCGTCAGCGCAGCAGAACTTAAAGCCGGAGTGGAATTTGAGTTGGTCGTTTCCGTATCGGTCATCTTCTTCATATTCTTGGTTTTACGTTGTTTTCTGGATTTTGATGTTGATCGAGCCATGGTTGTCCTCCTTTCCAGACCTGTGTTTTCGGGCTGTCCCCTACGGGCAGCAGGCAGGTCATTGTACCTGGCTTGAAAAATATCTGATTTTCCTTGCGCCGTTTTATTTCTTCGAAAAATCTATCGCCTCCCTGAAAGAATGCAAAGCAGATCGCGATGGATACCCGCCAGTTTATCATTTTTCCATTTCTCTTTTTGACTTTTGTTTTGTGAAAGGACACAATCAATCGTTATTTTGTCTGAACAAGGACGATTTGCTTATGCATCCGCTTCTGTGTAACCGATTTTTCGCCCATTGAATTTCCTGTCCGATCCATTGCATGGTTCTCCAGAGCGTTCAAACATCCGTGTACGACAAAAGCCAGAACTGGTATTCCATTCTGGTCTGTGGTACTGATGACGTTTTTATGCCGTTGACCTGGCTGGAAAGGGGTCTTCAGAAATTCATTTTTCGGTATCAATGGTGGGTATGATTCTACGAAATCTATAAATCATTTTGAATGCTTTTTCAAGCTGAATCCCTGATTTTATTCAATTTTTACAAAACATGTAAAAAGACCGCAGGTCCTTGAACTTTCTTCAGGATTGCGGTCTTTTTAAGAGGCTAAAGTCAGGTTCAGGCACTGTCCCAAAAAGGTAAACAATAACCCGCATCCTTTGTTTTCTATGCCATTTTTCCAGATTTCAATCGGTTTTTCTGCTGATTCGATCTGAGAATTTTATCTGAAATCCACCACTCTTCGATCAGGCGGCGCTCATGCCGACCCGCGAAGTGGCAGTCTTTTTCATTGGCTTGAAGATCATGCAGGTGTACCAGCCAAGAACGATCAAAGCTGCGACTGTTCCAATACCAAAGCCGCCGCCAGTAAACCAGGTGCCAAGCTGATAAATGATCAGAGTAACCGTATAGGCGTAGAACATCTGCCAGCCAAGCGCAAACCAGGTCCACTTGCGATCGTTCATCTCTTTAGCCAGCGTGGAAATAGCAGCCAGACATGGTGCATCTAACAGGTTGAAGGCCAGGAAGGACAAAGCAGCCCATGCCGATGGGAACATCGTCATAACCGCTGTCCATAACGCTGGATCTTCGCCCGTATCATCAAGAACATGGACCAGAACACCCATTGTCGAAACAATCTGTTCTTTGGCTACAAATCCGGACAGCGAAGCTGCAGTGGCCTGCCAGTTGTCCCAGCCAAGTGGTGCAAATAAAGGAGCAATCCAGCCGCCGATTGTGGCCATTAAAGACTGACCGACTTCATCGACCATGCCAAAGCCATCAGCAGTAAATCCATAGGTTAATAAGAACCAGGTCACAACGCAGCATGCAAACAGAATCGTTCCGGCCTTTTTAATGAAGTGCCAGCATCTCTGCCAGGTCTGACGCAGAACATTGTTGAGTCTTGGCCAGTGGTAAGCTGGCAGTTCCATGATAAATGGAGCCGGTTCGCCCGCAAACATCTTCGTGTGTTTAAGAATCAGGGCAGAAAGAATGATTGCGAAGATACCAAAGATATAAGTAGCCCAGGCAATCCACCATGCATCAGCCCCACCCATGATGGCACCGGCAATCAGAGCGATGATTGGCAGTTTGGCACCACAGGGCATCGAAGTGGTAACGATCATGGTCATTTTCCGGTCACGTTCTTCTTCAATCGTACGGGCAGCCATAATACCAGGAACGCCGCATCCCGTAGAAACCATGAAGGAGATGAAGGACTTACCGGAAAGACCAAAGCGGCGAAAAATCCGGTCCATGATAAAGGCAATCCGGCTCATGTAGCCACAGTCTTCCAAAAAAGACAGACATAAGAAGATCACAGCCATCTGAGGAACGAATCCAAGTGGAGCGCCCAGACCCCCGATAATGCCATCCACAACCAGCGAGATGACTCCATCGGAAGCATGAAGACTTTCCAGGAATGTGGTCATGTTAGCCTGACACCATTCTGGAACAAAGACATCATTGACCCAGTCCGTGCAATACGTGCCGATCGTTGAAATCGACAGATAGTAGACCAGACCCATGACCAGAACGAAAATAGGCAGAGCCAGCCAGCGGTTGGTGACAATTTTATCGATCTTGTCAGAAATGCTCAGCGTATGGGTCCGATTTTTCTTATAGACGCCATCGAGAATGCCAGCAATCCAGGTGTATCGTTCATCGGTGATGATACTTTCCGCATCGTCATCCATTTCGGTTTCCAGTCCTTCACGAAGAGCTTTGATTTTGTTCAGGCTGGCAGCATCCAGTTTGAGCTCATCGAGAACTTTCTCATCGTTTTCAAAGACTTTAATCGCATACCAGCGGCTTTCATCAGATTTTGGCAGCAGAGCTTCAATCGCACTGAGCACATCTTCAACCGGTTTGGAGAATTCACTGACATTCGGTGTCTTTTTTCCAAGTGCTGCCGCAATGGCTGCTTTGGAAACCTCGTCAATTCCCTGGCCGCTTGCGGCAGAAAGCTCAACAACCGGACAGCCCAGCCGTTTGCTTAATGCTTTCACATCAATCTTGTCGTTTTGCTTGCGGACAATATCCATCATGTTCAGGGCCACTACAACCGGCAGGTTCAGTTCCAGCAGCTGACTGGTCAGATATAAGTTTCTTTCCAGCGTGGATGCATCCACGATGTTGAGAATCGCATTGGGTTTTTCGTGAATCAGATAGTTACGGGTAACCACCTCTTCAGGCGTATAGGGAGAAAGGGAATAAATTCCCGGTAAGTCCTGAATGACAATTTCCGACTGTCCCTTGAGTCGGCCCTCTTTCTTTTCAACGGTTACACCCGGCCAGTTTCCAACATATTGATTGGATCCGGTCAGTGCATTGAACAGCGTGGTTTTCCCGGAGTTCGGGTTGCCCGCCAGCGCAATCTTGATCATAATCTTCTCCATTTTCGATTTTCTTAGATTTTCTCAACCTGAATGGCTTCGCATTCCTGTTTGCGCAAAGTCAGTTCATACCCGCGCAGGTTGATCTCCATCGGATCCCCCAGCGGAGCAAGTTTACGGACCAGAAGCTGACATCCTTTGGTCAGTCCCATATCCATGATCCGGCGTTTCAAGGCACTGGTTGCTGCAATTTTGGTGACTCTGGCCTGATCGCCAGGATGAAGTTCGTTTAAAGTCATCGCATTTTCTCCTGCCTTCTTCTATATTTGACCAGTCTAGATCATGATTCGTCTGGCCAGATCTTTATTGAGGGCAATCCTTACCCCTTTGACTTCGACAATCAGATTTCCGGCAATGGATTGCTTCACACGGATGGTTTCGTTTTCTACCAGTCCCAGATTTCGAAGATGACTTCGCACCTCATCTTTTCCGGTAATGCGCGAAATCGTATAGCTTGTGTTTTCCTTTGCAAAACTTAACGGCATAGACATAGGTCCTCCCTGTCAGTTCTGAACCTTCGCTCCAAACTGACTCTATCTCAATTAGTACGGTCTAACTTAAGCGATTCAAAGTTTACTCCCACTAACTTAATTGGTCAACCCGAATATTAGTTTTTCCTAACCTTGCATCGATTATCTCGATACATATGCTTATTATTCATTCAAATCATCGCCAATACTGTCCGATGAAACCTCTTTCGAACCTGTATTTCCTTTTTCTTTTCCCCCTCCATTGCCTGCAAGCCTCCTTTTATCCGGTAAATGTGAATTGTCTGATTTCTGTCTGTTTTTAATTTTCTTTGTTTTATTCTCCAGGTATGGTTTTCTGGATATTTATGGTCATAGCCGCTATTTTTGCGTCTGTCCTGGCCAGGTTTCTTTCTTTTCTTTGGCTCTAACTTCGCCCGAACTGAATTTCTGACCAAAGTCAGGCAACAGATTTTCATTCAGCCTTGTTCATGGCAAAAAATAGAATGGATCAGGTACTTTGACTGCAGAAAATGGCACAATAAAAACAACGCAAACAAAAAAACTGGCTTTGGCCAGTCGTTGTTCTCCGCTTCTTTCATTCAGTTATCTGCCGGGAAAGTTCGGTTTTCCGGCACGGATGGATTTTTTGCCCGCAGTCAGGGACCTGATCCATTTTTCGGCCCCAAACCATGTCCCATATGGATTTTCGCTGCTGAAAATCCAAGAGTCCATCGGACTCTTTGACTCTCAATTCTCCCCCCTATTAGAAAGCAGGTGCCTTATGGAAAAATTTGGAACCTTTTATCTTGACCAGGAAAAGGACATCGTCGTCGATTTGACGATGGATGGAGATGTTCTTTCCTATACCTTACGCACCCCAAACCACCACACCGGAAATCTGATTACCAACCTGGCAAAGCTTTGTGATCTGCCTTTGACCTTTGATGACAAAGGACTCAAACAGATCCAGGGCACTGTCCCTGCCTATCTGGACAGTGACAATAACAAAGTCTATGTTTTCCGGCTGGGCGGCACCAAGTGTGCCAACATTTACCCGGATGGAATCATCGAGCGCAAGGCTGCCATTCCAGCGATTGCCAAAACGCTCATGTCCCAGACCAAAAACTATCATCTCAGTCTGGAGCAGACGATCATCAAGTCCTATATTCTTGAAGATCTGAAATTCCGCACCGATCTGCATACCCACATGAATGCCAATCTTCATCCTGATACATTGATTGCGCTGGGAATTGTGCACCAGGTTCGTTACCCACTCTATTACATCAAAAAGCTTGGCCTGAAACTCTCGGCTGCTCAGGAAGAAAGACTTGCTGGCGACCGTGCAAAGGTCAGTGAACAGTTTGTGGACAGTCCGCTGGAGGGCAAATATCGCGATCGAAAAATCGATGACAACACATTCATCAACTTTGCGGATCTGATTTTGAACAATCTGGAAAACGCCCCGGAAAACCTGCCGAAGATCCGTGCTTCCCTATCCATCATGAAAGATGGCCAGGCCGTCTTCACCAACCTGGAAAAAGTCTATCTGTACCGCTATGTCTTTGCCAAAGGGATCACAAGCAAGGAACCGATCGAACTGGAACATGTCGATCAGATTCCAGATACAGACATTGCCCGGATGGTCATGCAGATGCTTGCCGATGACAAGAACCCGAAATACGCCCACTTCAGTCTGTTTCAGGACAAACTGCTCTGGGTTGCCCGGATGTATCAGTCCAAAGGGATCAAACTGGCCGAAATCTCCGATACCGGTCTGGTCAAAAAAGATGCGGCTGCCGGAATGCTCGAACAGATTCATGAAGCCATGCCGGCCATTTATGATGAAACCGGCGTGCGGATGCTGTTCCTGGCCGCTTTGCGTCGTATCCCATTAACCATTGTCAAAGACCAGATTCAGAGTGCTGATTATCAGGACAACCTGGAAACTCTCAAAGCCGTTGCGATGGATCCATATGTAGCCGGCTCCGATATTCTAGGCGAAGAAATCAATGATATCCGGGATCTGAAACCCGTCATTGAACAGCTCGTCAAAATTGCGCGGGATGAACCTTCCTTTGTCATCCGGATTCATGCTGGTGAAAACGATGGCATCCGCGATAACGTTCTCAACTCTGTCCTGCTGGTAGAAGACTGTCTGGCAGAAGGCCAGCCCATGCCGGCCGTCCGGATTGGTCATGGTCTGTATACCGCCAATCTGGCCAGTGCTCAGGGGAAGAAACTGTTATCCAAACTGAAAGAAGACCATGTCACGCTGGAATTCCAGATCACATCCAACGTCCGTCTGAATAACCTCTCCAGTCTGGCCCACCACCCACTCAAGGCTTACCTCAAAGCCGGTGTCCGCTGTGTTCAGGGTACTGATGGCGGCGCGATCTATGGCTCTAACTCAGTTGATGAACAGCTTTCACTGGAACGATTGCTCAAACTCGACCGCCATGATTTTGAAGCCATGCGCAAAACCGAAGATTCGATCATTGAAAAAGCCACTCAGGCCTTCCATGACAAAATGGCCGCTTATGAAAAGCTGAGTGAGGGTCAAAGCTGCACCGACTTCTACCAGAAGCGGATCGAAGAAGCTCATACTGGCGAAGTTGCGCCGTCTTCCAAAGACCGGACCCCATCCCTGCAGGCCTTTGCGGATGAAATCAAGCCGCTGCCAACTGGCAAGACGCCGATTATTCTGATGGGCGGCTCCTTCAATTCCGACCGCCATGTGACCCGGATGCGTCCGGAAGGCAAAGAACTGATCAATGATCTGTTGATCACTCTCAATCCTGAAGAAGTCTACTTTGTCATTGGCCACAAACCGAAAGGCTATGAAGCCTTCCTGGTTGAACAGAACAAAAAGCTGGCCAAACCATTTGAAATCTTCGCGTTTGTCCCCGGTACAATCTTAAAAGCCGACGAAGCCCGTCTGAAAGCCAACAAACTTCCAATCCGGGTTGCTCTTGAACCAGAAGAACTGGGTATTTACAAGAGTGTTTCGTATGAGATCTTCAAACGTCAGCCGTCGATTTTAATCGGCCTGGATGGCAACAGCGCAGCCCTCAACATGATTCAGGATGCCAAGAATGCCAAATACAAGAGTCTGATTCTGCTGTTCCAGAAATGCAGCGCCTTTAAATCGAAGGCACCTTCCCTGTATGGATATATCAGTCTGTTTGATGAACCACAGCCCATTCTCAAACAGGTTCACACCTTCCTTGAAGGTCAGACCAGCCAACACGCATAGCCAACCCATCCAGTCTGCATTTTGCTTAACAAAAAGGAACAAAAAAAACGGCCCTGAAAAAGGAACAAAAAAAACGGCCCTGAAGCGGATTACTCGCTCCAGGGCTGTTTTTCTAGGCCTAGTTTCTAGGAGGGATGTTCTTGTCTATATTTTGGATACCCTACCTGTATCTTGGTTATGTTGTCAGTATCTTGAATATCTGGTCAAGAATTCTTATTGTTCTGGCAGGAAGGCAAAGCGCTTCGAGCGTTTCGAATCCAGACATACTTTTCTAATCTTCACATTTATACATTCACGTTTATGTATCTTGATTCTTCGTTGGGCTTCGCCTGGAAGCAGAATATCAGGCTGCTTTCAGCGTTACCACAAACGAGGTCACGCCGCCGCTGCAGTCGACCCGGATTTTTCCATGATGACTTTCCACAATGCTTTTAGCGATTGCCAGGCCTAAACCATAGCGCCCACTGGCACGGTTTCGAGATGTATCTGCCCGATAGAACCGTTCAAAAATCCGCTCTCTTTCTTCAGGTGGAATGGGGACACCGGTATTGGAAATCATCATGACAACTTCCTTGCCCTGCCGGCGTAAGGTGGCGATGACTTTGCCATGTGAGTGCTCAATGGCGTTATCAATCAGAATGGCAATGACCTGAGTCAGGGAAGAAGGCTGACCCATCACTTTGACATCCTCTTCGATGTGTTCCACCAGTTCGAGATGCTTTTCAAACATGGCCGCTTCCATGATCAGGCACTGTTTTTCCAGCAGCCGGCTTAAATTCACTGGTTCAAGCTGAGGTTCGGCCTGTTCAGAGCGGGCCAGATCCAGCAAGGAGGTAATCAGGCCATTCATCCGGACTGCTTCTTCTTCAATGTTGGTCAGCCATTTGGGGTTGCCATCCTGCTGCATGGCTTCGACATTGGCCAGAATGACCGCCACTGGCGTTTTCAGTTCGTGGCTGGCATCCGCAATAAACTGCCTCTGCTTTTTAAAGGCGGCCTCAATTGGAGCAATCATCCTTGCCACAACTGCCCTGCAGATCAGATAAAGAATGATCTCAAATCCACAGGCAAGCAGAGCAGAGCCGATCATCCGGCGAAACAGACGCTTCTGGATTTTGATCGTGTCGATCAAGATGACTGCTTTTGTTTTGGTCAGCTGCCAGCACGTTCCATCAAAATAAAGATTACCGATCGAGTATTCGCCCAGATGAGCGGTCTGATAAATCAGGTTGGCCTGGTCAATCACACTGTTGATATCCACATGCTCCAGATCCGAGGCGTAAACCTGAAGGGGTGTTCCGTTATCAAAGGTCACAATGCAGACCGGATTGGAGTAGATCAAAGACAGAGTATCGAGATCAGGCGTCTGCTTCTCCTCCTCTTTGGGCAGATACGGCCCGACCATATCCGGCGGGGAAACCTGCTTGGCGGTCTGGCTGAGTGTATTCAACGCTTCAATCAGAAAAACACGTTCCGATTCGTATTCCTGATAGTTCTGGACGCCAAATACAACCACCACCAGCAAGGAAAAGACGCCAAACAGCATCGCCATCATCCGGCGTTTTAACTCAGTCATCTTTAGCGGTTACGCGATATCCAAGGCCGCGCACAGATTTAATTTCGACATTGCTTTCCAGCAGGCGCAGTTTTTTACGCAGAAAGGAAAGATACGCTTCAAGGTTGTTGGATTCAATTTCGTTATCCCAGCCCCAGATTTTGGAATAGATCTGATCCCGGGTGAGGATCTGGTTGGGATGAGAGAAAAAGTATTCCAGCAAAGCGTATTCCTTGCCGGAAACAGGCATCGCATCCCCCGTGGCTTTCGAACCGAACATGCCGCTTTTTAAATCGAGATACGTATTGCCCAGTTCCAGCCGGTCTTTTTCAATCGGTGTATTTTTCTTGAGCTGAATATCTACACGGGCCAGCAGTTCTTCCATATGGAAAGGTTTGGTCATGTAGTCATCTGCTCCGTTTTTCAGACCTTTGAGCTTATCGGGCAGTTCGCCACGGGCCGTTAACATGATGACCTTGGTTTCCGGGGCGAGAGCCCGGATGTCTTCGAGAATTTCAAAGCCATCTTTTTTTGGCAGCATGACATCCAGGATCACCAGATCATAAATGCCGCTGCTCGCTTTTTCACCACCTGTTTCGCCATCCGTCGCAATATCGACATTATAGGCATGATTGGTAAGCATAGCGGCGGTTGCATGAGCCAGATTGACTTCGTCTTCAACAATCAAAATTTTCATCGCAATTCTCCTTTCATCGTCTGGATATAGATTTCAATCGATGAATCAGATTATCTCTGATTCATGGATCTGTTTCTTGTTTCTTATGGATTCTTATTCGTGGATTCAGACCAGTTTTCATTTCTGGCTGTTTTTCATTTCTGGCTGTTTCTGTTCTCCACCCTGTCGGTTCTGCATCTTGATGGATGTTTCCTTTTGGATGATCCATTTTTCAGCTATTTTGTCAGCTTCTTTTTCCAGTTTGAACTTCTTTGCTTCTACTATAACCGGACAGGGAGCAAACCATTGAACTGGAAGCTGATCGAAAGCTGATCGAAATCCGATCGATCTTATCTGGTAAGAGAGTTTTCTTCCCTGTTATTGTAAAAAGCTGCTTAAAAATCCGATTAAAATCTACTTAATGATCAGCCTGGTGAGTCACTTTTTCGGATTCTTAAATTGTTTGCAGAAAAATGATCCAGATCTGCCTGAACAGGACGTTGCGTTTTTTAGAATCTTCATAACTTTTTGCGTTTCATCTGGATCATGAAAATATTTCTTTGTAGTCCCTCAACAGTTTTCACCCTTTAGATAAAGCTGTTTTTAATTCAAAAAAATATTGATTTTAAAAAATTGAATTTTTTCGTTTTCTGTCTTGCATTCCTTCCGGATAAAGGTTATTATAGTCAAGCGTTGTGGCGATGGAGGCTTAGCTCAGTTGGGAGAGCGTCTGCCTTACAAGCAGAGGGTCAGCGGTTCGAGCCCGTTAGCCTCCACCATCTTGC
>CAJTLE010000088.1 GCA_910577085.1 uncultured Allobaculum sp.
AATTATCTCTTTAGGACAACTTTTTGACCATTAAATGTTTTTGTTTTTTAAGTATGCACAAAAAAAGCCAAATCATCTTAAACTGACGATTTGGCTATCTAAAATGTCGTTAACCGAATGGCATTGGATCCAGTCTGACAATAACCAGAATCGGCTGCTCACTCTTTTCCAGCTGCCACAAAGAGGCCAGGCTCTGATCAAAACAGGCCTGAGCAGCCATCGAGAAGGGGGCATTTTTGGGCAGAGCTTTCGATGAAATTCCAACCAGAACAGCCTTCCCTTTCCACCCTGCCGCAAACTGCAGGGCTGCCTGTTCAATTGCTTCCTGTCTGCCCGCCAGAAAGTAAGTCTTTGATGGCTCCAGTTCAAAGGGTTCAAGCCGGTTGAGCAGGTCTTCCAAAATTCCGGTCAGTCTCTCGCTTGTAAATCTTGGATCATCAACCAGCAGCCAGTTTCGTTTTTCGTGACGGGACAGGATCGTTTTGCGCATGGCTTCCTGCAAAGAGATCTGGCTGATTTCCTTCCAGCCTTCCCTCTGGTCAAACTGTCTGAGAATGGAACTTCCATCGGCAGGTTCTTTGAGATAAAAAGCACGGCCCGTTTTTTCAATTTCATTTCCACACTGCAAGTAGAACTGGCCGCTTTTGGAAAGATGAGCGGCATTATCATGACCAAGGACTTCCTTGGAGTCAGCCGCATCTAAAACCGGAAAACATAACCGGCTTTTCGAGTTGGCCCAGATTTGCTCATCCACCAGACCTGCCGGTTTCTGGGTGGACAGAATCAGATGAACCCCAAGGGATCGACCAATCCGGGCTGTTTCCTGGAGGGATTTCATGAATTCGGGATAACGGCTTTTGAGCTGACCAAATTCATCTACGCAGATGATAATTTCCGAAAACGGCTTGCCATCCACCGGATCCGGGCAGACTTCGATCTCACCGCTGATCCCGGGATGGTGGTGGAGATAGCTGGAAACAGCTTCCTGTCGGCGGTCCAGTTCCATTTTCAGTGCCTGCTCCATGCGGACAATTCCCGCTCCGGTCAGATTGGTCAACACCCCGGCGGTATGCGGCAGACTGACAAATGGCGTTGAAAACGATCCGCCTTTAAAGTCGATCAGGATGTACTGCAGTGCGCGGGCTTTGTTTTGAAAAGCCAGCTGAAACAGGATCGAACACAACCCTTCACTCTTACCGCTTCCGGTTGCCCCGGCAATCAGAGCATGGGGTCCTTCCTGTTTGAGATCCCAGAACAGACCCGGTGCGAGTTCAACAAGCAGATTAGGCTGATCTGAGCGGTTTTGATGATTGAGACAGGATGGTCTGACATCCGGCTGCTCCCTTTTGTCTTCCACCAGAAAGCTGGCCTGCCGCATTTTATTGGCTGCTGGAAATTTGGCAGGAAAGATCGAGCAGTACAAAGAGTCGGTCTGCGCTGGCCGGGTATAGAGATCGACCAGCGTATCTTTGGGCCCAAGTTCCTGTCTGGCCAGTTTGCGGCGGGAAAGAATCGTCCATTCGATCTTGGGATACTTGCTTTTGCAAGAAAGAAAATCCAGCACATCTTCAAAGCACAGAACTCTTCCTTCTAACAAAGAGCATGGAAGTTTTGGGATCTGGCTCTCTTTAAAACCAATCCAGGCCAGTCTTCGTGATTCATTCCAGACCTGCCAGGCATAGAACAACGCCAGCCAGTGCAGCTGCACCAAAGGCCAATGGCTTAAACAGAGCACACTTCCCTGTTCCAGAAACCGCCAGCCAAGACAATCGAGTTTCAAGGCGGCTAACTGATCAATTGCCTGTCGTGATGCGGTTGAGGCCATCTGCCAGCCAATCTTGGGAAGATCCAAAGATCCAAAATTCTGCCTTTCCATGGCAATCGGCAGTTTCCAGTGATCCTGGCAGAAAACCGATCTGCTTTGGGCATCGACTTGAAGCAAAGTCTCTTTTTCCTTAAGAAACTGATCACTTCTTGCCTGACGAAGATCTTCAATTTCTTTGAGTTTTTGCTGCAGATAAGCCAGATAGTCATTCATCTGGGTAATCCGGTTCTGTTTTTCCAGTGACTTGCGTCGATGAGCATTCCAGCCATACCAGCCCGCAAACGCACTGGCTGTAATTCCGGCACTGACCAGACCGTTTGCCAGACTGGCTGGATTGGAAGGATTCATCAAAAACCCACTGAGTGCGGAGGCTAAAGAACTGATGGCAATCATGCCGGCCGGAGAAGCCATTGTCTGTGGCTTTGGTTCACTGGAATCTGGCGGCGATTCGATGGTAAAGACACAGGATCCGCCTGTCGGGGCGATCTGAAAGCTTCCTGCCTCCTGTACGGGTGGTTTTGAAGCTTTGGCTGCCATTTCGGATCGAAACGTCTGCAGTCTGGGATGTTTCATGGAACTTCCCGGTTTGTTTTGAATCAGAAGATCCGATGGCAGTCGGCTGGCACTTACAAGCAGACAATGATCCACATACCAGAAGCAGCAGCCCAGAACCTCAATTTGATCCATTGGCTTCAGACAGATCTGATCCACTCTTTTCTGGTTGACCAGAACGGGGATCTGACGGCCTGCTTTCAAAGACCACTTGATCTGAGCAGAGGTGCCTGCAGCAGATAAATCCGTTGTGATAGGACCGTTTGGATTGGAATCTTGCTGGCCAGAGACCTCAAACCAACAACCTGACCTGGAACTTCCAATCGCGAAATACGAGGACAGAGCAATATAGATCAGATCTTGAGCTCTTTGGGATCGACCGGAGCGATCAGAGCATACGGCGGCGGCGCACATCCAGAATCAGGCCGGCAGCTGCCCCAAGGACTGGAAAGACGGCCTTGAGACTTTGAAACGGGTTATGACAGTTAAGATCACTGGCGTAAACCGTCTTACCATCTCTCATCACGCGCAGTCTGCTCGAACCAAGCCGTACCGGAACGGACAGATAGTTCTGGCCAAGCTCGTCCTGCTCGACCTTTGTCTGGATGTCCTGGCCATCAATGCGAATCTGGTAGGTTCCGGGCTGATCATTGACATACATCCGTAAGGTTTCCCCAGGTGTCAGTGCCTGATTCCCAACCGGTTCAAAGCCGCGGCACAAGACAGGTTGGCTGCTCTTGTCTTGGACATGGCTGACGATCTTTCCTTCTTCAGAAAGAGTGAATACAGTGTTGAGCTGGCCGCTTCGGGTACTGAGTTCGCTTTGTACCGGATTACCGATCGGAATGACCGTCCACGAAACGGTGGAGCTCTGGTGATCTTCGGTCTGGATTTTTGCTTTCACATCAAAGGTTGCATTTTGTTCGGCCGCTACGGCTTCTTCCAGATCGGGATAAACTTTCTGGCTGGCATGCGAGCGAACCTCAAGGGCCTGAAGACTTCCATGATCGACATGAACCTGTAAAGCCGAAGGATCTTTGATATAGAGTCGGTTTCCTGCCTGAACGCTTCGCTTATCGACTTTGAGAGTGGCCGAAACTGATGGCTGGCGGGCAGGATTTGCCATCAGTGCATGACTGGAAGCCGCTTTGGAGTCCAGATCCAGACTGGATGAAATTTGCGGGGCAGCCATTGCGGAATCCTGCGCAAGATCATTTGTCTTTGAGATTGGATCCAGGGCAGAATTTTGAGCTGTCTGAGAAGAGCTTGCAGACGTTGCAAATGTCATCTGATCCTTTGTGGGTGTGAATTGGTCAGCCAAAGATGTATTGGCCAGATTGGGCCGGGTATCTGTCACCGATGGTGCATCTACAGCCGCCAGCGAAGCCGGAGCCTGAATGGGCGCAGGACTTTGAACGCTCAAAGCTGGCTGCTCTTGAGCGGTTGAAGCAATCAGACTGGAAGTAACTGGTGCTGTTCCAGTAAAATCCAGCGCATCCAGAATCGGCTGCGGGTCAGCAGCCTGAATGGCATCGTTGACCTTGGGAAGATCAACATCTGGTGCCTGAATCAGGGGTGCCTGAATCAGGGGTGCCTGTATAGCGGGTGCTGCAGGATTCAGATTCTGGCTGGAAGAAATCCTGTCTTCTGAAAGCTGAAACTTCGAAGAACTGTTTGCAGGTTTCAGAGCATTGGAAACATTCTGCACAGCCATCACAGATGGATTGGACTGTGGTTTGGAGACTGGTTTTGGTTTGTTTACAAAAACTGGTGTGGACTGATCAGGTTTGAGGGCCGTCCCAGAATTGGAGGACTGTTCTGGACTGAGAGAAGGTTTCGTTGCATTCTGGGTGGAATCCAGACTGGAGGGTTCGCTTTTCCAGATCTGCAGCACATTTCCCCGCTCATCGAGTAATCGGACTGTGACGGCTTTTTCTCCCAGGGCCAGAGTAGTCAGACCTTCTTCGACAGACAGGTGCTGAATCTTGCCATCTTCTTCGATTTCAATGATCGATCCGGGCTGGTCTGGCAGTTCAAAGGTGATCGGATCATCGCCAAGAACAATGACCGGAACTTCTGATTCTGCCTTTTCTTTGACCTCTTCTTGGGTATCTTCTTCGACGGTCACTTCATTTCTGATCGACTGTTGGCTGGTCCTGTCGAGGGCAAAAGCGGCCTGATCAGTGGATAGAGGCTGAAGCGGGGTCTCTGATGACAGAGGGGCAGATGGATCCGTGTCCGATGGATCTGGCAAAGGAATGCCTTCTGATAGATCTTCGTGGTCCTGATGAGCTTCATCGCATTTTAAATCTTCTTCTGACTGAGTCAGGTTCTGATTTTCGCTTTCGGTACCTGGTGGGTATTCACCCGAAAGTTCCTGTTGCAGATTGACCTGAACCGAAATCGGTTCAGGCTGCAGCATGGGCTGCATGACAGGCATAGGCAGCATAAAATTCTCCTTTCTGATTTTCTGGTTTTCTTTTTTGATCGAGCGGATGCTCTTCGTTTCTTATGGTCTGAACTGAAACCATTCCCTGTGGATCAATCGCATCAGGGTTTTGTTCTGGCATAGAGTTCATATAGATCCGGACAGCTCTGGACCAGATTGGCCTCAAGATTTTCAGGCAGTTCAATCCAGTGGTTCCGACGGGAAAGGCAGGTCAGCAAATAGTTCATCAGGCAGGTGCAGCTTTCATCATCGA
The DNA here is from genome assembly GCA_910577085.1 of uncultured Allobaculum sp. GTDB lineage: Bacteria > Bacillota_I > Bacilli_A > Erysipelotrichales > Erysipelotrichaceae > Allobaculum. The sequence goes on from CAJTLE010000088.1 coordinate 5,080, forward strand.
GCGGACAATGGGCATCCAGAACAATCAGCAGCTGATGAATCTGATCCGGATCAAGAATGATCCTGGCCTGCATCAGTCCTTTACACAGATCCTTGAACTGTTCCACCCAGCCTGCCTGCTGGAAAAGCCTCTCGAGCAGACTGTCAAGCTGAGCAATCGAGACATCACTCGACAAAAGCAGGCCAAGCAGAAAGTCATAAAACTCAACCTGAAAGCTTTCGGTGTCCGGCTTATGCTCATGCAGAAAGCCGGCTAAAGATAGATGCGAAGCTTCCAGACAACTGCGCGCATCGATAATCCATTCACTTTCACTCAACACAAGACTTCCCGTTTTCAACTCATTTTTCAGCTCTTCACAGACCTTCACCGCATCCGGCAGTTTCGAATTGGCCGCATTTGTCGAAGCGGGATAGAAAAGCCAGATCATTACACCAATGCAAAGAAGTCCAGTCGCACTGGCCATCAAAGCCACTTTCAGCTTTGGAGGCTTTCGAATCTGAGCGGCAAAAACATCCAGATTGCGAAAGCGATGATTCGGATTCCGGCTTAAGGCCGTCCAGGCAATGCTTGAAGGTCCGAAAAATAACAGGTACAGCTTTCCCAGGCCAATCTGATCTGCCTTTTCATTCATCCGCTTTCCTTCAAGGCCTTCCGGTGGCAAAGAATCCCGGTTGACCAGAATCGGACGGATGCTGCCGATCGGCATGCACGCATTGAAATCAATCAGCCAGGCATGACCTTCATGGATCAGGATATTTTCCGGCTTCAGATCGAGATACAGATAGCCGGCTTCATGAACACTCTGGATTCGCTCTAAAATTTCCAGAAAGATCTGCCGGCGCAAAGCTTTGGAAGGATTGGACTGCAGCCATGCGGCCAGATCAATCCCTTCCAGATATTCCTCCACCAGCCAGCACGCTCCGGGAGAGTCATGAACTCCGAAAAGAGAAGGAACAAAATTTCCTTCCAGTGCCTGTAAAACCTGAACTTCCATTCGAAACTGACTGAACCAGACTTCATGCGCCTGGAGTTTCACCTCCTTGATTACGACTTTTCGACCATCATTCTGGCTGGCCAGAATGACCCGGCAGCCTGGATTTTCTTTGAGAAGCTTAATGGGCTGGAAGCGGTTGTTCATGGAAAACAGCCTTCTGGTTTCCAAACTGCAAAACCATTCCTTCTTTCAGACGCATCCGGCGTATGACCTTACGTCCGCAAAGCAGCGTCGAATTGGTCGATTTCAGATCCTGCACATACCAGCGTCCATCGATCTGGACCAGGCGGGCATGATGCTGAGAAACGGAGCCATCCAGAAGACGGATCTGGCAGTCTGCACTGCGGCCGACAATCATTTCCATTCCCTGCAAGGCGTATTTCATCCCGTTGATCTCCAGAAAGCAGGGTTCAAAGAGTGTTTCCAGCAAGACGGTATGGGCTTCTTGATCCCTATGTTCCGGGCATCCGGAGCGGTCTGAATCCATAAAGCCCACTCTTGAATCAAAGGACTGCTGGTATGGATCCAGATTCTCGACCGGCTGAACCGATGGATTGCGGGATTCGTCTTTCAAAGACGTGGATGGTCTTTTGGACTGGATTTGCGTTGTGGTCTTTGTTTTGACAAAAGAGGCAGACTTCTCTTTTTGCGGATCACTCACAAAAGGCTGTTCCCAGTCTGAAGAAACAGCATTTGAATTTCGAGACTGGTCTTCATTTCTGATCTGCCCTTTGAAGCCGTTTTCCTTTCTATAGGGATCGGTATAGGAAGTTGATTGGCAGGAAGCAGAATTCAGGCCTGCTCTTACATCTGCCGGCGGTCGATTTGGCATCATTGTCTGCTGAGATTCGGCGAACTGATTTTGAAGACCTGCCGGCGGACTCCAGCTTTCAAATGGATTGGCTAATCCTTCTGTGGAAAAGTCATCTGTGAATTCCCTCTTGCTGCCGGCTGCATCCCAGTTGAATTTGTCATTCGAATCCTTCGGATACGCCCAATCAGATTGAATCGGTCTTCGCGGCTGATTCTCTTCCATCCAGGAAGAAGTCTCCTGTTCGTTCAGTTCTTCGATCAAAGAGGGTGCACCAGGTTGAAGTCTGTCCTGATCTTGCGGCGGGTTGTGAAATCCATCCAAATCCTGCGTTTCTCCAAATCCATGGAAACTGTTCATTTCCTGATTTCTCTGCGATCGGGTATCTAACAAAGAGTGATCCTGATCTTCTTCAAAGCCAAAAGAGTACCCGCTGCCTGCAGTAAATGCATCATCTGACTCATGGTGGGATGCAGCCGGATTGTCATTGCCAAATGGATTTGGCGACAGGCTGTCCGGAAATCCAAGATGATCGCTTATGCCTTCCGTGTCCTCGTTTAAGGAATAAACTGGCAGACTTGAAGGCATCTCTTCCATCTGCTGAAGATAGAGATTGCGCCAGCCAGGATCCTGAACTCCGGAGTCGTTTGAGAAAGCAGATTTGTCGCTGTTCTGTTGCGGGGGTGATGGTCTGGCTGATTCTTTGTTTTTGGGGCGGCCAAACTTTTTCCGGCCTGATTTTTCATTGGCAGTTGGCGCATGGTTTCCGGGAAAGACGGGATGACGCAGACTGAATGGCTCCAGAGTGGGTTTGCGTCCAAACAGACGCTTCGGGATACGGGATTGGTAAAATGCTTCTACTGCTTTTGCCATCTGATCAAAAGAGGCTCTTGTGGTGTGCTGCTTCCAGAGCAGTCCCAAAATCTCGTATTGCTTGCAGGGCAGTTTTTCCATCAGGGAAAACAGAAATCGATCAACTTCATCCGCCCGCTTCATCCAGCGCTCCAGAACAAGTGGTGCGCGTAAAAGCGCAATCTGATCTCCTTTAAAACTGAACAGGATTGCATCAAGATCCAGAATCACCGGCTGATTTTTTGTACCGACTGCCAGGGCGCTGAACAGGTCATACAGAAACTGACAGCTTTCTTTGCCATCGAGCTGGATCTGAGCCAGGAAATCATCCAGACCAATCCAGCCGGTTGTCTGATATTCAACCTGGTAATGGATGGCAGACTGACCGGAACATTCCAGAAACAGACCTGATCCATCTTTTGGATTCAAAACGGAAAGGTCAAAATCTTCAGGACGCAAAACAGAAACGACCAGCCGGTCTGCCTGATGGCCAAGCGAATACGATTCATGCATTTTGTTTCTCCTTTCCATGCCGGATGGTTTGAGGAAAGAACACTGGCTTCACCGGCTGGCATTTGGATATACGAGCGGTTTGGACCTGTGTTCTGATTTTTTGTAAATTTTTTAGTTTTTTGAGACCTGCCTGAGATGAACAAAGACCAGGCAGGAATCAAAAAACTAAGGTTACTCATATCAGCAGAACAAAAGAGCCGCATGAAAGATTTTCCGGGTTTGAGCTGGAAAGGAACGGGTATGAGAGAAAAACAGGGCTCAAAACAAATCTTGTATGAGGGCCAAAAGCTGACTGCTCTTGTCTTTTAGAAGCGCTTGGCGGATGCTTCTTTACCGCTGACATCTTGATATACGCAAAATTCGAATGTTGTTTCGGCATCTTACGATTTTTTTGTTTTTCGACTCTGTCAGGAACGGTCAACCCAGACCTCTCGAAAAACATGGAATAAAGGTCAGCGGGATAAAAAGCCTGATGGGATGTTCTCTGACTGGGACAGAAGGGCTTTTTATGAGAGAAAAACCGGGCTAAAAGCAAGTCGAGGGTGAGCATGGAAGTCTGGCCGTCCTGGTCTTGCAAGAGCGATTACTGGATGCTTCTTTACCGCTGACATCTTGATATACGCGAAAATGGGATGTTGTTTCGCCTTCTTGCAGATTTTTTTGATTTTTTATCGAGTCAGGGTTTTGGCTGCCACCAGAAAGCATAAAAACAGGAGTGCCGCAGGCTGCTCTTGTTTTGTGATTGTGCAGCCAGCCATGCTTTAACCTGGCTGACACTCTCATATACGCGATCTTTGAATTGCTGTATCGTCGGATGACAAAGTTTTTGATTTTCTTTGATTTGTGTCTTCTGTTGGCCAAATCCGGAATTTCTGAGGCTGAAATCTGCTTTGAATCTTTCTTTGTATCTTTTGCTTCGGTCCGTCTTGATTCCCTGCTTTTGTCTTTCTTGTTCAGAGATGATCTGGAATTCTTTTAATCAGCAGCTTTGTTCTGGATTTGGCATACTACGGGTATGCGATATCAACGTTTAACTTCAAAAAAATCAAAAGCAGCAGGACTGATTGCTCTGTATCTGCTGCTTGTGCTTCTTTCTGTCTGGATTGGATTTCAGATTGATAGTGTTCAGGAAAATCTGACGGGGCTTGGCTGGAAAAACGGCCAGCTGTTCTTGATGGGCATTTATTGTCTGCTTGCCTGCGGATATAATGGATGGCTTTCCTGGAAGGTGCTGTCGCAGGCGGGATATCCCAGACAGGGGCGTTTGAGTGGATTGATGTGGGCCCTTATGGCTTTGGGCGCTCTCATTCCATGGAAAGATCCTGGTCTGGAAGCCACTTTGGATCTTCATTCTCTGGTCTGCACCGCCGCAATTATTGCCAATGGGCTCATCTGGCTTTGGGTGCTGGCCTATGGCTTTGCCAATCCATCTTTCAGATCGATCTGCCAGCTTGTACTTGGCTGTCTGATTCTGAGTGTGGCCATTTTTGCGGCCAGTGGCTGCGTCAGCTATCTTTGCGAAGCGGCTTATGTTCTGTCCAATGGACTGGTTCTGCTCTTTGCGGTCATAAAAAAAGCGGATGATTTCAGCTGAAATCATCCGCTTCAAGTAAGTGGCTTTCGTCAATTTTTTTCAGATAGTTTTTTGCATTGCGTACGAAGTAGAGCTTATTGCCAGTTTCCAGTACTTTTTCAAAATACATCTTGGCAATGACATAGTCTCGCTGAACAAAAGAGATCAGCGCAATGTAATACTCACAATCGGACTTCTGCAAATTGGTCATCGAGCGCTTCAACAGATTCAGATAATATTTCTTGCATGTATTGAAGTCGCCTTTCATCAGATTGATTTTATTTTCAAGAGCGGCCAGTTCTTCGGATTTGACCATCATCCCCATCGCACCAAGCTGCGGACGAAGATTGGTCATTTCTTCTTTGCATCGATTCAAGCCATTTTCGTCTTTGAGCAGATAGTAGATATAGCCCATCAGCGAATAGTAAGCCATCAGATTATTTGTGGTCGAACGCGGGAAGGCAATCAGAACATCCTGAGCCAGGCTTGGTTCATTCAGATAGATCAGACACTGGGCAAAGAGCGCTCTGTTTTTAATTTTGTAGTGACTTCCGCTTTTTGACATATAGATCAGTGCAGAAAGGCATCCTTCCGGATTGCATTCATTAATCAGGATTGAAGCAATCGAATTGTAGCTGCTGGCCCGGATTCTTGCCAGGTACTGGAAAGCAAAAATGCAGACCAGAACCAGGAGCATAGAGATAAAGAGATTTTCCAGGAAGAACATTGCACAGAACACGGCAACCAGTCCCAATATGTAGGCAAGGTTGACTTTGAACAGTGTCTTTTTTGTATCCTCAGCTACAGCTTCGTACTTTGGATCCAGCTTGTGATGAAGCAGATAGATCCGAACGATCTCATCATCACCAGAAATATTGGCTTTTGAATAGCCGCGCTTGGTCTGTAAGTTCAGGGAAATCCATCCATACAGATCAACGACGATCATGATCGGCAAAGCAAACATGCCAAGTGAAATTGCATAATCAGGAAGCATGATTGCCGCTAGCATGAACAGATACATCGTTCCTGGGTATTTGCTTGAAATCAAGCTTCCGATCAGGAAGACATTCAGCAGTCCTGCAAATCCAAGACCTCCTGATACGCCGATCAGCCACGGATTGGATTCAAAGACAGTGACTACAGCAGCTGGCATGGTTTCATTGATTATCGACTGGAACAGATCATTCGAACTGAAAAACATCGTCATGGCAAATCCAATGATAAACGCACCAATCAGAGAGAAAAACTGGCTTTTACATTTATATTTCCACATTAAACTACCTCTCCAGATATGTATTCGTTTCAAAGCAGTTATCAGACAGTCTGTAAAACTGCATAGTTCAGTATACAAAAGGCTTTTCGCTAAAATGATGGGAATCTGGCTATGATCGTGTGAAATTATGAGAGAGAAAGTACCGATACTTAGTTCGGAATAAATCCCTTCCAGCATGGGGGCCATTCTCTGGTTTTCCAGGTGCGTTTTTCCTCCTATCTCAGATCAGAAAAACAAAATCGATCCTTGATCCTTTTGTATTGTGAAAACAAAACAGACTGACCATTCCAGTAAGCCTGTTCTTACTTTCATCAATTTATCCTGAATCCTGTATTCTATGCAACGAATAAGAACTGCAAAATGTCGTTTTAATCATTTAGACCATATTTATCCTGAGATTTATCCCGGACATACGATAATTCATCCGGATTATAAAATATTTAACAAATCGATTATTTTGGCTGGACGCCCCTTATTCTTTCTGGTAATATCTTACCTGCGTCCGGGAGAGATCTTCACCGAAGAGATCTTCTGGAAAACAAAAATCAGTTCCAGTCAAACTTCTGAAAAAAATAAAAATTTCTGTTTGACATTCGATTCTGAATTTTGTATTCTGAATAGGCGCTAAGGCGAATGGAGTTGTGTCCGAGCGGTTTAAGGTGCAGTCTTGGAAAGGCTGTGTAGGAGCAATCTTACCCAGGGTTCGAATCCCTGCAACTCCGCCATTTGAAAGTAACTGCAAATCGAATTAAAGTGAATTCGATCTGCATTGTATATATTAACGGCCTGAATTTCAGGTCTTTTTTTTCGGAATTTGGAAGCAGTCTATTCTCCTCTGCTTCCTTTTTTTTCTGTAACCCCTGCATGCATTATTCCTAAAAAAGCGCAAAAAGCCCCTATCAATCAAATCCAATATCAATTCTAGCTATTTATGCATCTAATATAGCTAGCTGATCTGGTGTCAAAGTTACCCCGAAATGTTGAAGTTTCTTCTTGAGTGAAGTGATCTTTCCTTCTCGTTCTTTCTTTTCAAAGTAATCTGGTCC